>NZ_JBHFHW010000009.1:65389-75393 GCF_057333975.1 Stenotrophomonas sp. AGC87 | reverse complement strand
CCCCCCCCACTACCTGAATGCCCGTCCGGCAAGGCTTGCGACGCACTTTTCGCGATTGGTCATCTTGGCCGTATAATGTTGGACTTCTTTTTCCAAATCCGGCGCCGACTGGCCCCCTTTCGCATGTCTATCGAAAATCTTCGCAACATCGCCATCGTCGCCCACGTCGACCACGGTAAGACCACCCTCGTCGACCAGCTGCTCAAGCAGTCCGGCACCCTCTCCGAGCGCACCGTGCTCGCCGAGCGCGTGATGGACAGCAATGACCAGGAAAAGGAACGCGGCATCACCATCCTGGCCAAGAACACGGCCATCACCTGGGAAGACAAGAAGACCGGTATCAAGAACCGGATCAACATCGTCGACACCCCGGGACACGCCGACTTCGGCGGCGAAGTGGAGCGCGTGCTGTCGATGGTCGACACCGTGCTGATCCTCGTCGACGCGATGGACGGCCCGATGCCGCAGACCCGCTTCGTGACCCAGAAGGCCTTCGCGATGGGCTTCAAGCCGATCGTCGTGGTCAACAAGGTCGACCGTCCGGGCTCGCGTCCGGATTGGGTGATCGACCAGGTCTTCGACTTGTTCGACAAGCTCGGCGCCACCAATGAGCAGCTCGACTTCCCGATCGTCTACGCCTCGGCCCTGAACGGCTACGCTGGCCTGGAAGACACCGTGCGCGACGGCGACATGACCCCGCTGTACGAAGCGATCATGCAGCACGCGCCGATGCCGGAAGTGGACCCGGAAGGTCCGTTCCAGATGCGCATCAGCCAGCTGGACTACAACAACTTCGTGGGCGTGATCGGCATCGGCCGCGTGCAGCGCGGCACCCTGAAGAAGAACATGCAGGTCGCGGTCATCGATCGTGAAGGCAAGAAGCGCAACGGCAAGGTCGCGCAGGTACTGGGCTTCCTGGGCCTGGAGCGCATCGAGCAGGACACCGCCGAAGCCGGCGACATCGTCGCCATCTCCGGTATTCCGGAACTGACCATCTCCGACACCCTGTGCCATCCGGATACCCCGGAAGCACTGCCGGCGCTGACCGTCGATGAACCGACGATCTCGATGACCTTCCAGGTCAACAACTCGCCGTTCGCCGGCAACAAGGACCTGTCCGGTGGCAAGTTCCTGACCAGCCGCCAGATCAAGGACCGCCTGGACCGCGAGCAGGTCCACAACGTGGCCCTGAAGGTCGAACAGCTGGAAGACGCCGACAAGTTCCTGGTCTCCGGCCGTGGCGAACTGCACCTGTCGGTGCTGATCGAGAACATGCGTCGTGAAGGCTACGAGCTGGCCGTGTCGCGCCCGGAAGTGATCATCAAGCAGATCGACGGCCAGGCCATGGAGCCGATCGAGCAGCTGGTGGTGGACATCGAAGAGCAGCACCAGGGCGGCGTGATGGAAAAGCTGGGCACCCGCAAGGGCCAGCTGAAGAACATGGAGCCGGACGGCAAGGGCCGTGTGCGCCTGGAATACCAGATCCCGGCCCGTGGCCTGATCGGTTTCCAGAACGAGTTCAAGACCCTGACCCAGGGTTCGGGCCTGCTGTTCCACGTGTTCGACCATTACGGCCCGAAGGAACAGGGTTCGATCGCCAAGCGCCAGAACGGCGTGATGATCGCCAATGCCCCGGGTGCCACCCCGGCGTACTCCCTGGGCCCGCTGCAGGAACGCGGCAAGCTGTTCGCTGCTGAAGGCGACAACGTGTATGAAGGCCAGCTGGTCGGTATCCACTCCAAGGACAACGACCTGACCGTCAACGCGATCAAGACCAAGCCGCTGACCAACATGCGCGCTTCGGGCAAGGACGATGCGATCCAGCTGACCCCGGCGATCAAGTACTCGCTGGAACAGGCCCTGGACTTCATCGAAGACGACGAGCTGGTCGAAATCACCCCGAAGGAAATCCGCCTGCGCAAGAAGGGCCTGACCGAAAGCGACCGCAAGAAGGCCTCGCGCGGCGGCTGATCGGACCCATTGTCGTGATCGACAAGCCCTACAACCCGGATCCTCACAAGCATCCGGGGCTTCACCTGATCGCCTTGCTGGAAGCCAGCAAGGCGGTTCTGGCGCTGTTGGCTGCGACCGGGCTGGAAATGCTCGGTCCGCAGCCCCTGCGCGATGCGGTCAATGCCCTGATCCGCCGGTTCAGCCTGGACCCGGATCATGGCACCCTGCCCTCGCTGCTCAACATGATCAGCCCCGATGCCGTGCATCTGGCGGCTGCTGCGATGGTCGCCTACGGCGTCCTGCACCTATTCGAGGCCTGGGGCCTCTGGCGCGCCAAAGCCTGGGCTTCCTGGCTGGGCTGCGTCACCGCCGGCATCTACCTGCCGTTCGATATCTACGCCATCCTCCGTCACCCGGGCTGGGCCTCGTGGTCGGTGCTGGTGATCAATCTGATCGTGGTCGGCGTGCTCGCCCGCGATATCCGCAAACGCCATGGCAAGGCCGCCAGAACGGCTTGAGTTGCCAAGCGCCACCTGTGCTGGTTAGCCTGTCGGCCGGTTCGGGGGGACAGGCATGCGCCTGACACTGACATCACTGATGCTCATCGCGCTGGCCGGCTGCAGCCCGGGCCCGGCGCCCCTGCACGCCCGCGAGTCGCCTGCCCCGGTCCCGCCCACCAGCGCGCCCGTGCCCTTCGCATACGCCGAAGCCGACATCGGCGATCTGCAGGCGCGGATGGCCAGCGGCGAGCTGGACAGCGTCACCCTCGCCCGCGCCTACCTGGACCGCATCGCCCGCCTCGACCGGGCCGGCCCGCGCCTGCGCGCGGTGATCGAGCTCAACCCCGATGCACTGCGCGAGGCCGCCCAGCTGGACGCCGAGCGCCGCCAGGGCCACCTGCGCGGCCCGCTGCACGGCATCCCGCTGCTGCTCAAGGACAACATCGGCGCCAGCCCCATGAGTACCACCGCCGGTTCGCTCGCGCTGGAAGGCTTCCGCCCCGACGATGCGTTCCTGGTCAAGCGGCTGCGCGCGGCCGGTGCGCTGATCCTGGGCAAGACCAACCTCAGCGAATGGGCCAACTTCCGCTCCAGCCAATCGATCTCCGGCTGGAGCGCGCGTGGCGGGCAGACGCGTAATCCCTACCGGCTCAGCCATAACCCGTGCGGCTCCAGCAGCGGCAGCGCGGTGGCGGTCTCGGCCAATCTGGCGGTGGCCGCGATCGGCACCGAAACCGACGGCAGCATCGTCTGCCCGGCCGCGGTCAACGGCGTGGTCGGCTTGAAGCCCACCGTGGGACTGGTCAGCCGCGAAGGCATCATCCCGATCTCTTTCAGCCAGGACACCGCCGGCCCGATGGCACGCAGCGTGGCCGATGCAGCCGCCCTGCTGACCGCCATGGCCGGCCGTGACGAGGCCGACCCGGCCACCGCGACCATGCCGGGGCGCGCCGTGTACGACTACACCTCGCGTTTGAACGCCGATGGCCTGCGCGGTGCGCGGATCGGCGTGCTGTATGGCGACCTGATGCAGAAGCCGGGCATCGCCCCGGCCCTGCAGCATGCGGTCGCCGTGCTGCGCGACGCGGGCGCGACCGTGGTGCCGGTGCGGTTGCCGACCCAGGGCCAGTGGCAGGAGGCTGAGCAGATCGTGCTCATGCATGAGTTCAAGGCTGGGCTGCAGCGCTACTTCACCACTTACCAGGCGCCGGTGCGCACGCTGGACGACGTCATCGCATGGAACCGGCAGCATGCGGGCAAGGAACTGGCGCTGTTCGATCAGGACCTGATGGACACCGCCGCGACGATGGGCGGCCTGGGGAGCCCTGAGTACATCCGCGCGCGCAGCGATGCCCGCCGGCTGGCCGGCCCGGAAGGCATCGATGCGGTGCTGCGCGAGCAGAACCTGGATGCGCTGGTGGCACCGACGACCGGGGTGGCCTGGCCGATCCGGCCCGGCCGCGGCGATGACTTCCCCGGCGAGAGCTACAGCGCCGCAGCGGTGGCCGGCTACCCCAGCCTGACCGTGCCCATGGCGCACGTGGACGGCCTGCCGCTGGGGCTGCTGTTCATGGGGACCGCGTGGAGCGAGCCGCGGTTGATCGAGCTGGGCTACGCCTACGAGCAGCGCACCCGCGCACGTCGCCCGCCGCGGTTCCAGACTGACAGCCTGCTGACGAACGGCGTCGCGCCCTGAAGGGCGCGTACCGGCCAACGGCCGGTACCTACCCGAGAACGTACGCCCCGCGTTGGTAGTGCCGGCCGCTGGCCGGCATTACCGGGATGCGTCACCCGGGCCTGCCATGACCGCCGGCTCACCATCTTCGGCACCGGGCGAACGCACGTCCTCGGCCGGCTGCGAACGCGCGCGGCGCGTCGGCGTGGCCTCCTGGTTGAGCTCGGCACGGGTGCGCGGCAACGACTGAGGATGTTCGCGGGCGAGGAAATCGAGCATGCGTTCGCGCACGATGCAGCGCAGATCGAACGCATCGCCGGAATTGCGCGCACTCACCAGCAGACGCACCTGCAGGGTGTGCTCGCTGGTCTCGGTCACCTGGGTCACGCAGACCTGGCCATCCCATAGCGCCTCGCCTTTGCAGATGCGCTCCAGTTCGGCGCGGATCGCCGGGATCGGCGCGGTGTAATCCAGCCACAGGAAGGCGGTGCCGAGCAGATCGGCGCTGCGCCGCGTCCAGTTCTGGAACGGGTGTTCGATGAACCAGGTCAACGGCACCACCATGCGCCGCGCATCCCAGATCCGCACCACCACATAGCTGCTGTTGATCTCTTCCACGCGGCCCCATTCGCCCTCGACGATCACCACATCATCCAGCCGGATCGGCTGGGTCAGGGCGATCTGCAGGCCGGCGATCAGGTTGCCGAACACCGGCTTGGCCGCGATACCGGCGACCAGGCCGATGATGCCGGCCGAGGCCAGCAGCGCGGTGCCGATCTGGCGCACCATCGGGAAGGTGAGCAGGATCAGCGAGACGCCGACCAGGATGATCGCGCCCATCAACACGCGGCTCAGCACCCGGGTCTGGGTCTGGATGCGGCGTGCTTCGAGGTTGTCGGCCACCTCCATCGGATGGTCGCGCAGGATCGCCTGCTCGCCCGCGGCCACGGCCCGTACCAGCAGCCAGATGACGCAGCCGGTCACACCGATGTGCAGCAGCCGCAGCGCCTGCTCGAGCCGATGCTCCTGCAGCGGCGTCGCTTCCAGCGCGGGAATCAACAGCAACAGCGGCAGGGCGAACGCCAGCGGTCGGCTGATCACGCGCGCGATGCGGGCGCGGCGGTAGTCGCGGTCTTTCAGCCGCCGCGTCAACGACATCAACAACCACCAGCCGCTGATCCCGATCGCCAGTGCGATCGAGATCGGCCATAGATACAGTGCTGCCTGCTGCCAGTCCACGGTCACTGCACGCTCCTGTGTTCTCCGCAAGGAAGTGCACAGCATGCCGGTGCCACCATGACCATCGTGTCAGGCGAATGTAAGGTGCGTGTCGAGGACACGCACCGGTATCAGGCGGCGTAGTGCGCCTGCTTGCGCACGATCGCCATCGCGATTTCCAGCGACTGCTCGTAGTTCAGGCGCGGATCCACCGAGGAACGGTAGGCACGCTCCAGATCGCGCTCGGTCAGCTCACGCGCACCGCCGGTGCATTCGGTCACGTCCTCACCGGTCAGCTCCAGATGCACACCGCCCAGCCGCGTGCCGGCGGCGGCGTGCAGGTCGAAGGACATCTCGACTTCGCCACGCACGTTGTCGAAACGCCGTGTCTTGTAGCCGTTGCTGGTGCTCTCGGTGTTGCCATGCATCGCATCGCACACCCACAGCACGCGCCGGCCATCGCGCTTGACCGCGTTCAACAGCGGCGGCAGCTTCTCGGCGATCTGTGCCGCCCCCATGCGGTGGATGAAGCTCAGGCGGCCCGGCTCGTCCTCGGGGTTGAGCACGTCGATCAGGCGCAGCAGCTGGTCCGGCTGCACCGACGGGCCCACCTTGATCGCGATCGGGTTGCGCACGCCACGCAGATACTCCACGTGCGCGCCATCGAGAGCGGCGGTGCGCATGCCGATCCACGGGTAATGCGTGCTCAGGTTCAACCAGCCCTGCTGGCGCGGCACCTGGCGGGTCAACGCCTGTTCGTAGGGCAGCAGCAGCGCTTCGTGCGAGGTGTAGAAATCGATCCGGTTGAGGTTGTACACCTGCGTGCCGGACAGGGTTTCCATGAAACGCACCGCATCGCCGATCGAGGACACCATCTTCTGGTAATCGGTGGCCAGCGGCGAGTGCCGCACCCACTCCAGGTTCCAGTATTCGGGGTGGTGCAGATCGGCGAAGCCGCCATCGATCAGCGCCCGCACGAAGTTCATCGTCATCGCCGAGTGCGCATGCGCCTGCAGCATCCGGCGCGGGTCCGGCAGGCGGGCGGCCTCGGTGAACTCCGGCGCATTGATCACATCGCCGCGGTAGCTGGGCAGGGTCAGGCCGTCGCGGGTTTCGGTATCGGCCGAGCGCGGCTTGGCGTACTGCCCGGCGAAACGCCCGACCCGGATCACCGGCTTGCGCATGCCGTGCACCAGCACCAGGCTCATCTGCAGCAGCACCTTGAGCCGGTTGGAGATGGTGGTGGATTCGCAGTCGCTGAAGTTCTCCGCGCAGTCACCGCCCTGCAGCAGGAAGCGCTTGCCTTCCTGGGCATCGGCCAGCTGCTGCTTGAGCGCCAGGATCTCCCAGGAGGTCACCAGCGGCGGCAACCGCTTCAGTTCATGCAGGGCGGCATCCAGCGCCAGCGGGTCCGGGTAGGTCGGCAGCTGCAGCGCCGGCTTGCCACGCCAGCTCTCCGGCGACCAGGCAGCGTCGACAGCGGTCGCGGCGGGATCGGCTACAGGCGGGGCGGACAGGCTCATCACGGACTTCCGGGGTGTGGGGCCGGTCATGGTCGCAGAGCGCGCCCCCGGCGCAAAGGGGCGGGCACGCGCCCGGAGGCTGAACGCTGAAGAAAGGACACGGCGACCGGCCAGATCGCGCATGGTCCAGCGGCATCGGACAGGCGCATGATTTGTTACGGAGTAACACTTGCCAGGCCGGCCCCTCCTCCCATTGCCCAGCCAAGCCATCCTCATGAAGCCCTCCCTGCTTGCTACCGGTATCGCTGTTTCCCTGGCCCTGACCGGCCTGCCCGCCCTCGCCGCCGCCCCCACCAGCGCCGCCCCTGCGGTGACCGATCTGGATGCGGTCACGGTCAGCGCCAAACTCGACCAGGCGCGCAATGCGCTGTCGCCGGACATCGGCAGCAGCCAGTATCAGATCACCGCCGAAGACATCCAGAACCTGCCACTGGGCGCCTCCACCCCGTTGAACCAGGTGCTGCTGCAGGCGCCCGGGGTGGTCCAGGACGCCTACGGCGGGGTCCACGTACGCGGCGACCATGCCAACCTCCAGTACCGGCTCAACGGCGTGCTGCTGCCGGAATCGATCTCCGGCTTCGGCCAGACCCTGGATGCCCGCGCGATCAAGAGCATCCGCCTGATGGACGGCGCGCTGCCGGCGCAGTTCGGCGAGCGCACGGCCGCCGTGGTCGACATCACCACCCGCAGCGGCGCGGAATTGGGCAATGGCGGGAGTGCCGGCCTCACTGCCGGGTCCTACGGCAAGGTCAACCCCAACGCCTCGTGGTGGGGCAGCCAGGGGCGCTGGAGCTGGTACCTGACCGGCAACTACGACCAGAACCAGGTCGGCATGGAAAACCCTACCGCCTCGCGCCGGCCGGATCACGATGACACCCACCAGGGCAAGGCCTTCGCCGACCTGACCTATCTGGTCAACGACGACACCCGCCTGAGCCTGTTCGCCGGGTTCTCCAACAACCGCTTCCAGATCCCGGTCAACCCCGGCCAGACCCCGCAGTTCGGCTACCTGGACACCGTCACGGCAGACTCGGCCGCGCTGGACGAAACCCAGCGCGAGACCACCCGCTTCGGCATGCTGGTGCTGCAGGGCGCGCTGGGCAACACCGCCTACCAGGTCTCGGCCGGGCAGCGGTACAGCGACCTGTCCTTCAACCCGGACCTGGCCGGCGATCTGATCTTCAACGGCGTCGCCTCACAGGTGGAGCGCAGCAACCGCGCCAACACCGTGCAGGCCGATTTCTCCACCCCGCTGGGCGAAAACCACACGCTGCGCTACGGCCTGTACGTCAACGCCGAACGCGCCCGCGCCGGCAGCGACACCTGGGTGTTCCCGGTCGATGCCGACGGCCAGCAGGCCAGTACCACGCCCCTGCGCATTCCGGAGGCGAGCGCCTTCAACGCCACCACCACCGCGGTCTATCTGCAGGACGAATGGCGCCTCGGCGAGGACTGGACCGTCAACTACGGCCTGCGCGGCGACCGCTACAAGGCGTTCGGCGGCACCGAAGGCCAGCTCAGCCCGCGGGTGGGCGTGGTCTGGAACCCCAGCGACAGCACCACCGTGCACGCCGGCTACTCGCGCTACTTCACCCCGCCAGCCAGCGAACTGGTGGCCAGCAGCGACATCGCGCTCTACGACGGCACCACCAACCAGCAGCCGGCCGGGGGAAGCACCACGCCACTTTCAGAGCGCAGCGACTACTACGACATCGGCATCTCACAACAGGTAGGCGAACACCTCACCCTGGGCCTGGACGCCTACGATCGCAAGGTCGACCGCCTGCAGGACGAAGGCCAGTTCGGCGCCGCCTACATCTACTCCACCTTCAACTATCGCCTCGGCCACATCCACGGCGTGGAGTTCAGCGCCGACTACAGCAACGGCCCGCTCAGCGCCTACGTCAACGCCGCCTACAACAAGGCCATGGGCAAGCAGGTGATCACCGGCCAATACAACCTCGATCCCGAGGCACTGGCCTACGTCCAGAACAACTGGATCCATCTGGACCACGACCAGAAACTGACCTCGTCGGCCGGCATCAGCTACGCCTTCCCCGGGCACAACCGTCTTGGCGCGGACTACGTCTTCGGCAGCGGCCTGCGCTCGGATGCCGATGGCATCCCCAACGGCGGCGAGCTCCCCGCCTACCTGCAGCTCAACCTCAGCGCCGGCCACGACTTCAACGCCGACAGCGGCCACCCGCTGCATGCACAGCTGGCCCTGGTCAACGCACTGGACCGCAGCTACCAACTGCGCGACGGCGGCGGCATCGGCGTGTTCGCCCCGCAGTGGGGCCCCCGCCGGGGCGCCTACCTCAGCCTGCAGCAGGACTTCTGAGTTTCCCGAGGAAGCCCTGCCACTCGATCAGATCAGCAGCATCCAGACCTGATCGCAGCACCCGGCCTGGCCGCGCAACGCGTGCCAGGTCGGGGTCACTGCGTCGAGAAAAGCCTCAGTGGCGACGACGCGCACGGAACGCCGTCACCAGCGCCCACACCGCCAAGGCCGCGAACCACACCAGGCTCCACATCGGCATCGTCAGCCCCAGGAACTGCCAATCGATGTTGCCGCAGTTGCCGGTACCGGTCAGCACCGTGCGGAACACCTCGAACGGCCCCATCGTCTCACTGAGGAAACTCAGCGGCGGCCCACAGCTCGAGCCCATGTCCTGCGGCAGCAACTGCACATACACATGCCGACCGGCAATGCCGATACCGACCGCCGCCGCGATGAAGGCCAGCACCCCATACGTCTTCCGCCCGGCCGGATCCCGCGGACCATGCAGCGCCCCGATCAGGAACAGCAGCCCCAACGCCGCGAACGCAATCCGCTGGAAAATGCACAACGGACACGGCTCCAGCCCCATCTTCAACTGCAGGAAGATCGCATACCCCAACAGCGCCGCGCAGACCAGAAAGCCCAACAGGAACTGGGCGCGGAAACTCCAACGCAATGGATTCATTGCCAACACTCGTGAAAGTCCAGGCGCCAAGATTAACAGGGCCGCGACCACCCGCCACGCAGCCGGCCAACGGCCGGCTCTACCTATGTCGCGCACAGCCCCCGCTTTACCCCATGCGCACCGACCCTGTGTGCAGGCGTTGGGGGGGGGGGGGGGGGGGGGGGGGGCG
>NZ_JBHFHW010000009.1:8449-65273 GCF_057333975.1 Stenotrophomonas sp. AGC87 | reverse complement strand
GCGCCGACGCCCCACCCTCACCCGCAGCGCCATGCTCCTGCCGTTGCCGTTGCCGTTGCCGTTGCCGTCGCCGTCGCCGTCGCCGTTGTCATCAAACCCCAGAAACGGAAAAACCCGGCACAAGGCCGGGTTCTTCACCGAATAACAGGTACAGCTCGAAGATTACTCTTCGACGGCTTCAGCCACAGCAGCCGGACGATCGACCAGCTCAACATAGGCCATCGGCGCGTTGTCGCCAGCGCGGAAACCGCACTTCAGCAGACGCAGGTAACCGCCCGGACGGGTCGCGTAACGCGGGCCCAGGGTGGTGAACAGATTGCCGACGGCTTCGTTATCGCGCAGGCGAGCGAACGCCAGACGACGGTTGGCAACCGAATCAACCTTGGCCAGGGTGATCAGCGGCTCGGCAACGCGGCGCAGTTCCTTGGCCTTCGGCAGGGTGGTCTTGATCAGCTCGTGCTTGAACAGCGACGCGGCCATGTTCTTGAACATTGCTTCGCGATGGGCGCTGGTGCGGTTGAACTTACGACCGGACTTCATATGACGCATGACGGTGATTCCTGAAGTGAATGTTGGATCGGTTGGGTATCGCTGTCGCCATCCTGGCGTTGCTGCTTGGACTGCGGATGGTCCGGTGCCAGCCGTCCTGGCTGGCCGTCACCGCAGGCTATCGACCTGTCGGTGCGGAGTGTTGCCGGTGAAGCCCCCGCACCCGAAGGTGCGGGGTCAAGCATCTTGCGTAGCGCTGGATCAGCCGAGCATGCCGTGCTGGGCGACACCGGCCGGCGGCCAGTTCTCCAGCTTCATGCCGAGCGAAAGACCGCGCTGTGCGAGGACTTCCTTGATCTCGGTCAGCGACTTCTTGCCGAGGTTCGGGGTCTTGAGCAGCTCCACTTCGGTCTTCTGGATCAGATCGCCGATGTAATAGATGCTCTCTGCCTTCAGGCAGTTGGCCGAACGCACGGTCAGCTCCAGATCGTCGATCGGGCGCAGCAGCACCGGATCCACGCCGTTGTTGGCCGGCTTGGCCGCACCGCGGTCGCGGTGGGTGAAGTCACCGAAGACCGACAGCTGATCGCTGAGGATGTCGGCGGCAGTGCGCACGGCTTCCTCGGCATCGATCGTTGCGTTGGTTTCGATGTCCAGCACCAGCTTGTCCAGATCGGTACGCTGTTCGACGCGGGCCGCTTCCACCGAATAGGCGACGCGACGGACCGGCGAGAACGACGCATCCAGGACCAGGCGGCCGATGGCACGGGTTTCTTCATCCGGACGACGACGAGCAGCAGCAGGCTGGTAGCCGAAACCGCGCTCGACCTTCAGACGCATGTTGATCGCCACATCCTTGGTGAGATGGCAGATCACATGAGCCGGATTGAGGATCTCGGTGTTATGGTCAATCTTGATATCAGCAGCGGTCACAACACCCGGACCCTGCTTGGACAGCGACAACGTAGCGTTGTCACCGGTATGCATACGGATCGCCACGTCCTTCAGGTTGAGCAGGACTTCCAGCACGTCCTCCTGCAAGCCTTCGAGCGTGGTGTACTCGTGCAGTACGCCATCGATTTCGACTTCCGTGATGGCGAAGCCCGGGATGGACGACAGCAGCACGCGACGCAGGGCGTTGCCCAGCGTATGCCCGTAACCACGCTCCAAGGGTTCGATGACGACCTTGGCGCGGGTATCGGTAAGGCGTTCGATCTGCGGACCGCGAGGACGCAGAACCTGGTTGGCGGTAACCGTCATGTTGCGGGTTCTCCTGCGAACCTCCGGTGTGACCGGAGGTTCTCCAATGTGAATTACTTCGAATACAACTCGACGATCAGCGCTTCGTTGATATCCGCAGGCAGGTCCGAACGATCCGGCACGGCCTTGAAGATGCCGGCGAACTTGCCGGAATCAACTTCAACCCACGACGGACGCAGGTCATGCGTAGCGGACACGGTCAGGGCTTCCTGAACGCGCAGCTGCTTGGCAGCCTTCTCGGACAGAGCGACGGCGTCGCCAGCCTTGACCTGGTACGAAGCCAGGTTGACCGACTTGCCGTTCACGGTGACACCGCGGTGCGAGACCAGCTGACGGGCAGCCGGACGGGTCACTGCGAAGCCCATGCGGTAAACGACGTTGTCAAGACGGGTTTCCAGCAACTGCAGCAGGTTCTCGCCGGTGTTGCCCTTCTTGGTCGAGGCCTTCTTGTAGTAGTTGCGGAACTGACGCTCCAGCAGACCGTAGATACGCTTGACCTTCTGCTTTTCACGCAGCTGGGTAGCGTAGTCGGACAGCTTGCCCTTACGGGCAGTGGCGCCGTGCTGGCCGGGCTTCTGCTCCAGCTTGCACTTGGAGTCCAGCGCACGGGCCGGGCTCTTGAGGGAAAGGTCGGCGCCTTCGCGGCGGGCGAGCTTACAGGTAGGACCGATATAACGAGCCATTTCTTATCGCTCCTTTAGACGCGACGCTTCTTCGGCGGACGGCACCCGTTGTGCGGGATTGGCGTCACGTCGATGATGTTGGTGATCTTGTAGCCCACGTTGTTCAGCGAGCGCACGGCCGACTCACGACCCGGACCCGGGCCCTTGATGCGGACTTCCAGGGACTTGACGCCGTAGTCAAGCGCGGCACGGCCGGCTTTCTCGGCAGCCACCTGGGCAGCGAACGGGGTGGACTTACGCGAACCGCGGAAGCCAGCGCCACCGGAGGTCGCCCACGACAGAGCGTTGCCCTGACGGTCGGTGATGGTCACGATGGTGTTGTTGAAAGAAGCGTGGACGTGGGCGACGCCGTCAGTGACGACGCGCTTGATCTTCTTCTTGGTCTTAGCGACGGGCTTAGCCATTTCTTAGGTCCCTTACTTCCTGATCGCCTTGCGCGGGCCCTTGCGGGTGCGGGCGTTGGTACGGGTGCGCTGGCCACGAAGCGGCAGACCGCGACGGTGACGCAGACCGCGGTAGCAGCCCAGGTCCATCAGGCGCTTGATCGCGATACCGATTTCACGGCGCAGATCGCCTTCCACGATGTACTTGCCGACTTCGAGACGCAGACGCTCGATTTCCGGCTCCGACAGATCGCGGATCTTGGTGGTCGAGGTCACGCCTGCGGCGTCGCAGACCTTCTTCGAACGGGTACGGCCGATGCCGTAAATGCTTTGCAACCCGACCCAGACGTGCTTCTGGGCTGGCAGGTTGACGCCTGCAATACGCGCCATGACGCGGTTCTCCAGCTGAGTGATGGCCGACAGCGCACCATGGGCGCGCCAATCCGGCAGGATGGATCAAAAAAGTGAACTAGCGATTCTATCAAGGTCTCGGTTTACTGGGAAGCCCGTGGAACCTGAAGGTTCCATGGACCCGGCGTGGGGAGTGTGCCCATGCTCCGGCGCCGGATGTCGTTGACTGCAGAGGTTTCCCTCGCCGCCGCCCGCGCTACTCCCGCGCGGGACCACCACATCACACCCCCACCCGAAACCGCTGCAGGGGCCGCCCTTCGATTTGGAAGGCCAGTCCGGGAACCGGAGGGCCTTCGCAACAAGAAGACTAGTGTAACAGGTCAATCAGCCGCGGGCAAAACCGCCGCGGTTGCCGCCCTTCAGGTTGGCCTTCTTCAACAGGCTCTCATACTGGTGCGACATCAGGTGCGCCTGGATCTGGGCAATGAAATCCATCACCACCACCACCACGATCAGCAGCGAGGTGCCACCGAAGTAGAACGAGGCGCCGAGCTGGGTGCGCAGGATTTCCGGCAGCAGACAGACGATCACCAGGTACAGCGAACCGGCGGCCGTCAGACGGGTCAGCACGGCATCCACGTAGTCGGCGGTGGCCTTGCCCGGACGGATGCCCGGAATCAGCGCGCCCGACTTCTTCAGGTTGTCGGCGGTTTCCTGCGAGTTGAACACCAGCGCGGTGTAGAAGAACGCGAAACCACTGATCAGCGCGGCGAACACGATCATGTGCAGCGGCTCGCCCGGCCCGAGGGCGTTGGCGACCTTCTGCAGCCACGTGGCCGAACTGGCCTGGCCGGACCACATGGCCAGCGTCGTCGGGAATGCCAGGATGCTCGAGGCGAAAATGGCCGGGATCACGCCCGCCATGTTCAGCTTCAGCGGCAGGAACGAGGTCTGGTTCATGTACGCGTTGCGGCCACCCTGGCGACGTGCGTAGTTCACCGTGATGCGGCGTTGGCCGCGCTCGACGAACACCACGAAGTAGGTGAAGGCCAGCACCACCAGCACGATCAGCAGCAGGGCGATGAAGCTCATGTTGCCGTCGCGGTAGGCTTCCACGGTGTGGATGACCGCGCCCGGCAGGCCGGCCACGATGCCGGCGAAGATGATCAGCGACACACCGTTGCCGATGCCGCGCTCGGTGACCTGCTCACCGACCCACATCAGGAAGATGGTACCGGCGGTCAACGCGACGATGGCGGTGAGCACGAAGCCCATGCCCGGCGCGTAGACGACCGGAGCACCGCCCGGGGAGACCTGGTTCTGCAGCGCCAGCGCAATGCTGCCGCCCTGCACCACCGCCAGCAACACGGCGCCGATGCGGGAATATTGGGTGATCTTGCGACGACCCGATTCACCTTCCTTCTGCATCGACTTCAATGCGGGGAAGATGTGGACCGCCAGCTGCATCACGATGGATGCCGAGATGTACGGCATCACGTTCAGCGCGAAAATGCTGAAACGGTGCAGGGCGCCGCCCGAGAACATGTTGAACATGTCCACGATGCCGCCGCCCTGCGCCTGCATGAGCGCAAGCATGGCATCGGGATTGACGCCAGGCACCGGCACATAACAGCCGATGCGGTAGACGATCAATGCCCCGATGACGAACAGCAGTCGCTGGCGGAGTTCCGTGAACTTGCCGAGCCCGCCGCCGAGGTTACCAATGCCAGCTTGCGCCATGTCTTACTCCTGTACGCTGCCGCCGGCAGCTTCGATCGCGGCCTTGGCACTGGCCGTTGCAGCGACGCCCTTCAGGGTGAATGCCTTGGTCAGGTCACCCTTCATGACGATCTTGGCACGCTTAGCGGTGCTCGGGACCAGCTTGGCAGCGCGCAGCGCGGCAAAGTCGATCTCGCCAGCTTCCAGACGCTCAAGCTGGTAGGACAGCACTTCAGCGGTGTCCTTGGCGATCTTGGAACGGAAACCGACCTTGGGCAGACGACGCTGCATGGGGGTCTGGCCGCCTTCGAAGCCCGCCTTGATCTTGCCGCCACCCTTACGGGCGAACGAACCCTTGTGGCCGCGGCCGCAGGTCTTGCCCAGGCCGGAGCCGATACCACGACCGACGCGGGTACGCTCTTTACGAGCGCCCGGTGCCGGGCTCAATTCATTCAGATGCATGGTCATTGGATTATTCCTCAACCTTGACGAGGTAGTGGACCTTGTTGATCAGACCGCGAACCTGCGGGCTGTCCTTCAGTTCACGGACATCGTTCAGCTTACCCAGGCCCAGCGCACGCACCGACAGGCGATGACGCGCCTGGGCACCACGCAGGCCACGAACCAGACGGACCTTGACGGTCTTGACGGTGTCATTAGCCATGGTTGAGATCCTCCACCTTCTTGCCGCGCTTGGCCGCGATGCGGACCGGCGACTGCATTTCGGTCAGACCCTTCAGCGTGGCGCGAACCAGGTTGATCGGGTTACGCGAACCGACGGCCTTGGCCAGCACGTTCTTGACGCCAACGGCTTCCAGGACGGCGCGCATGGCACCACCGGCGATCACACCGGTACCTTCGGAGGCCGGCATCATGAACACGCGAGCTGCGCCGTGACCGGACTTCACCGGGTGCCACAACGTGCCGTTGTTCAGATCGACATTGGCCAGGTTCTTGCGAGCCTGCTCCATCGACTTCTGGATGGCGACCGGCACTTCACGCGCCTTGCCGTAACCGAAGCCAACCTTGCCTGCGCCATCACCGACCACGGTCAGTGCGGTGAAGGTGAACTGGCGACCGCCCTTGACGGTCTTGCTGACGCGGTTGACCGCGACCAGCTTTTCGATCATGCCGTCGTCGACTTTCTCTTCGCGGCGATCGCGATCGCGACCCCGCTGCTGACGTTCTTCTGCCATGTTGATTCCTTGATTGATTGAGTATGTACGGCTCAATGCCGCTTATAGCTGTGAAATGAAGCGGTGGATCGAGCGCCCCTGCAGAAGAAGGACGTCGCCCGGCGCAACCCGCGCCGGCAGGCAGGCGGAAGCGGGGACCAGCCCCGCTTCCTTATCCCTTAGAACTGCAGGCCGCCTTCGCGGGCTGCATCAGCCAGTGCCTTGATGCGGCCGTGGTAGCGGTAGCCCGAGCGGTCGAAAGCGACCTTCTCGATGCCCGCAGCCTTGGCGCGCTCGGCGACCAGCTTGCCAACCTTGACGGCGGCGTCGCTGTTCTTGCCGTTCTTCAGGCCTTCCTTGACGTCGGCCTGGGTGGTGTTGGCCGACGCCAGCACCTTGGAGCCATCGGCGGTGAAGACCTGGGCGTACAGGTGCTGACCGGTGCGCAGCACCGACAGGCGCGGCACGCCGAGCACACGGATGTGTGCACGGGTCGACTTGGCACGACGCAGACGAGCGATGTTCTTGTTCATGATCTTTTTCCTTGGAAAGCTGAGGACCTGAATTAGGCCTTCTTGGCTTCCTTACGAATGATGACTTCGCCGGCGTACTTCACACCCTTGCCCTTGTAGGGCTCCGGCGGACGGAAGCCACGGATCTTGGCGGCAACTTCGCCAACGCGCTGCTTGTCGGTGCCCTGGACCAGCACTTCGGTCTGGGTCGGGGTCGAAATGGTGATGCCTTCCGGCGCCACGAACAGGACCGGATGCGAGAACCCGAGCGACAGGTTCAGATCCTTGCCCTGCATGGCGGCACGGTAACCGACGCCGACCAGCTCAAGCTTGCGCTCGAAGCCTTCGGTGACGCCCTTGACCATGTTGGCCAGGATGGCGCGCACGGTGCCGGTGAGGGCGACCAGCGAGGCATCGTTGGCGGCCAGGGTGGCAACGCCGTTGTCGACAGTGATTTCAACGCCAGCAACCTTGGCAAGCGACAGGGTGCCCTTCGGGCCCTTCACGCTGACGGATTCCGGCTGGATGTTCAGTTCAACGCCCTTGGGCAGGTTGACTGGCTTCTTGGCTACGCGGGACATAGTTGGTTCCTTCTCGCCTTAGGCCACGAAGCACAGGACTTCGCCGCCGACGCCCAACTGGCGCGCCTGCGCATCAGTCATGATGCCCTTGGAGGTGGAGATGATGGAGATACCCAGGCCGTTGAGGACCTTCGGCAGCTCGGACTTGCCACGGTACTGGCGCAGACCCGAACGCGAGAAGCGCTTCAGGGTCTCGATGACCGGCTTGCCCTCGAAATACTTCAGGACGATTTCAAGCTCGGCCTTGTTGTTCTCGATCTTGGTCACGCGCAGATCGGTGATGTAGCCTTCGGCCTTCAACACCTCTGCGATTGCCACCTTGATCTTGGACGACGGTGCTTTCACCGTCTGCTTGCCAACCGCGGCCGCATTCTTGATGCGTACCAGCAGGTCGGCGATGGGATCAGTCATGCTCATAGTCGATACCTTTGAGTGCACCGATATCCGCTTTCGCGAAAATCTTGTGTCTACCTGGAATGGGCCAGGGCCCGTTTTCACACACTGCTCACGCCTTGCGGGCGAGCAAGACGCGGGAGTATACGGCAAAAAGAGCCCGACTTGCGTCGGGCTCCCTTAATCCGGGATCAGAGCCGGAAAACCGGCCCCTCTCCCCTGCCCTGCGCCGTGAAGGCACCGGGCAGTTGAAGGGACGAATCCCTTACCAGCTGGCCTTGCGCAGGCCCGGCACGTCACCACGCATGGTGGCTTCGCGCAGCTTGTTACGGCCCAGGCCGAACTTGCTGTACACGCCACGCGGGCGGCCCGAGAGCTCGCAACGGTTGCGGTGACGGCTCGGCGACGAATCGCGCGGCAGCTTCTGCAGCTTGATGACGGCCTCGGCCTTTTCGTCGTACGAAGCGGTCGCGCTGGAGATGATCTTCTTCAGCTCTTCACGCTTGCCGGCGTACTTGACGGCCAGCTTCGCACGCTTGAGGTCGCGGTTGACCATGGAGGTCTTTGCCATTTCGGATTCCTCGACGTATCAGTTACGGAACGGGAACTTGAACGCTGCGAGCAGCGCCTTCGCTTCCGCATCGGTCTTGGCGGTGGTGGTGATGGCGATATCCATGCCGCGGATCGCGTCGACAGCGTCGAAGTCGATTTCCGGGAAGATGATCTGTTCCTTCACACCCATGTTGAAGTTGCCACGACCGTCGAAGGAACGACCCGAGACACCACGGAAGTCGCGCACGCGCGGCAACGAGATGTTGATCAGACGGTCCATGAACTCGTACATCTTTTCACGACGCAGCGTGGTCTTGCAGCCGATCGGCCAACCATCGCGGATCTTGAACGATGCCACCGAGACGCGGGACTTGGTCACGATCGGCTTCTGACCGGAGACCTTGGCCATATCGGCGACGGCATTTTCCAGGATCTTCTTGTTCGTGGCTGCTTCGCCGACACCCATGTTCAGGGTGACCTTGACCAGCTTCGGAACCTGCATCGGATTGGTGTAGCCGAACTGCTTCATCAGCGCCGGCACCACTTCTTCCTTGTAAAACTTTTCGAGACGGGAATTCATCTGCTCATTCCTCAGGCGTCGAGCGCCTCACCGCTGGAGCGGAACACACGCAGTTTGCGTCCATCCTCCAGCACCTTGAAGCCAACGCGCTCGCCCTTGCCCGAAGCCGGGTTCAGCACATTCACGTTGGAGATATGGATCGACGCTTCACGCTCGACCACGCCGCCGGCAACGCCTGCCTGCGGGTTCGGCTTGGTGTGGCGCTTGACGATGTTCACGTTGGCGACGATCACACGATCGCCGTCGACGCGGACGACTTCGCCCTGCTTGCCCTTGTCCTTGCCGGTGTTGACGACAACCTGGTCGCCCTTCTTGATACGGTTAGCCATGATTATCTCCTGTCGCTCACAGCACTTCGGGAGCGAGCGAGACGATCTTCATGAACTTCTCGGAACGAAGTTCACGCGTCACCGGTCCGAAGATGCGGGTACCGATCGGCTCTTGCTTGTTGTTGAGCAGGACCGCGGCGTTGGCATCGAAACGGATCAGCGAACCGTCGGCGCGACGCACACCCTTGCGGGTACGCACCACGACGGCGTCGAACACTTCACCCTTCTTGACCTTGCCGCGCGGAATTGCATCCTTCACGGTGACCTTGATGATGTCGCCAATGTGCGCGTAGCGGCGCTTGGAGCCGCCGAGCACCTTGATGCACATCACTTCCTTGGCACCGGAATTGTCCGCGACTTCGAGGTAGCTCTGCATCTGGATCATGAGTCAGATCTCCTTATTGAACCGCACGCGTGATGACTTCCACCACGCGCCAGTTCTTGGTCTTGGACATCGGAGCAATCTCGGTCACACGAACGACATCACCTTCGTTGCAGGTGTTGTCGGCGTCGTGTGCGTGCAGCTTGGTCGAACGCTTGATGTACTTGCCGTACAGGGCGTGCTTGACCAGGCGCTCCACCAACACGGTGACCGTCTTGTCCATCTTGTTGCTGACGACACGGCCTTCGACCGTGCGCAGCGTCTTGCTGTCGTTGTTATCGCTCATCGCGGCCATCCTTACTTGGTGCTGCCGAGCAGGGTCTTGACGCGAGCGATCTCGCGGCGAACCCGGCGGGTTTCGTGGGTCTTCGGCAGCTGGCCAGTGACCTGCTGCATACGGAGCGAGAACTGCTCCTTACGCAGGTCGATCAGGTGGCTCTTCAGGTCGTCAGCCGACTTTTCGCGAAGTTGTTTGATATCCATCAGAGCACCGTCCGGGTCACGAAAGTGGTGGTCACGGAGAGCTTGGCGGCAGCCAGGCGGAACGCCTCACGTGCCACGTCTTCTGCGACGCCTTCGATTTCATAGATCATGCGGCCGGGCTGGATCTGGGCTACCCAGTACTCCACGTTGCCCTTACCAGAACCCATTCGGACTTCGATGGGCTTCTTGGTGATCGGCTTGTCGGGGAACACTCGGATCCACATCTTGCCGCCGCGCTTGACGTAGCGGCTGATCGAGCGGCGAGCCGCTTCGATCTGACGCGCGGTCAGCTGACCATGAGCGGTTGCCTTCAGGCCGTATTCGCCGAAGCTGACAGCGTTGCCGCTCCAGCTCAGACCATCGTTACGGCCCTTGTGTACCTTGCGGTATTTGGTTCGCTTGGGTTGCAACATTGTCGTTACCTCGCTTCACGAGCCGGGCGCGACGGACGGTCACCGCGGTCGCCGCGATCGTTACGATCGTTGCGCGGGGAGTCGTCCTGCTTTTCCTGGCCAACCTGGGAGAAATCGAAGACTTCGCCCTTGTAGATCCAGACCTTGATGCCGATGATGCCGTAGGTCGTCTTGGCTTCAGCGAAGCCATAGTCGATGTCGGCACGCAGCGTATGCAGCGGCACGCGGCCTTCGCGGTACCACTCCGAACGGGCGATTTCTGCGCCGTTCAAGCGGCCACCGACGTTGACCTTGATGCCCAGGGCACCGAGGCGCATCGCGTTGCCGACCGAACGCTTCATCGCGCGGCGGAACATGATGCGACGCTCCAGCTGCTGCGCGATCGACTCGGCAACCAGCTGTGCGTCCAGCTCGGGTTTACGCACTTCGGTGACGTTGATGTGCGCCGGGACGCCCATCATTTCGCTCACTTCCTTGCGCAGCTTCTCGATGTCCTCACCGCGCTTGCCGATCACCACGCCCGGACGGGCGGTGTGGATCGTCACGCGAGCGGTCTTTGCCGGACGCTCGATCAGGATCTTGCTGATGCCGGCCTGCGCAAGCTTCTTGCGCAGCATGTCCCGCACCTTCAGGTCGGCTGCCAGATAACCAGCGAACTCGGCCTTGTTGGCGTACCACTTGGAGTTCCAGTCCTTGGAAATGCCGAGGCGGATACCAATCGGATGAACTTTATGACCCATGGTGTTTTCCTTTCCGCTTACTTGCCGGCGCCCACAACCACAGTGATGTGGCTGGTGCGCTTGAGGATGCGGGTGCCGCGGCCTTTCGCCCGCGCCATGAAACGCTTCAGGGTCGGACCTTCATCTACCATGATGGTCTGTACCTTCAGCTCGTCGACGTCGGCGCCCTGGTTGTTCTCGGCGTTTGCAATAGCAGACTCCACCACCTTCTTGATCAGGTGGGCAGCCTTCTTGTCCGAGAACTTCAGCAGGTTGACCGCACGCTCGGCCGGCAGGCCGCGCACCTGGTCAGCGACCAGGCGGGCTTTCTGCGCAGAGATGCGCGCGGAGCGCAGGATTGCTTTCGCTTCCATTGTCATCTCTCCTTACTTGCCCGACTTCTTGTCACCACCGTGACCCTTGAAGGTCCGGGTGATGGCAAATTCGCCGAGCTTGTGGCCGACCATGTTCTCGTTGACGAGCACCGGAACGTGGTTCTTACCGTTATGAACGGCGATGGTGACGCCTACCATTTCCGGCAGGATCATCGAACGGCGCGACCAGGTTTTGATCGGCTTCTTGCTACCCGCAGCGGCTTCCACCTTCTTGATGAGGTGGTGATCGACAAACGGGCCCTTCTTGAGTGAACGTGCCATGGTCGATTAGCCCCTACGATCGCGGACGATGAATTGCTGGGTGCGCTTGTTCTTGCGCGTCTTGTAACCCTTGGTCGGGACACCCCACGGGGTGACCGGATGCGGGTTGCCCTGGCCGGCCTTCGCCTCACCACCGCCGTGCGGATGGTCAACCGGGTTCATGGCAGCACCACGAACGGTCGGGCGGACACCACGCCAGCGCTTGGCGCCAGCCTTGCCCAGCTTTTCCAGGTTGTGTTCGTCGTTACCGACTTCACCGATGGTGGCGCGGCACTCGACCGGCACCTTACGCATTTCACCCGAGCGCAGGCGCAGGGTGGCGTAGATACCTTCACGAGCGACGAGCTGCACGGCAGCGCCGGCGGCACGCGCGATCTGAGCACCCTTGCCCGGCTTCAGTTCGATGCCGTGGACAGTGGTACCGACCGGGATGTTGCGCAGCGGCAGCGTGTTACCGGTCTTGATCGGCGCATCCGAACCCGCGATCACCTGGTCACCGGCCTTCAGGCCCTTCGGTGCGATGATGTAGCGGCGTTCGCCGTCGACGTAGCACAGCAGGGCGATATGGGCGGTGCGGTTCGGATCGTATTCGATGCGTTCCACGCGCGCCGGAATGCCTTCCTTGTTGCGCTTGAAGTCGATGACGCGGTAGTGCTGCTTGTGACCACCACCCACGTGACGGGTGGTGATGCGGCCGTGGTGGTTACGACCACCGGACTTGCTCTGCGGCTCCAGCAGCGCAGCATGCGGCGCGCCCTTGTGCAGATCGGGCGTGACCACGCGCACGGCCGAACGACGGCCGGGAGAAGTGGGTTTGAATTTCATCAATGGCATGGGATGGACCTCAGGCCTTGGCCGTTACATCGATGGACTGGCCATCGGCGAGACGCACGTACGCCTTGCGCCAATCGCCGCGGCGGCCGGTGCGGTTACGGAAGGACTTGTTCTTGCCCTTCACGTTCAGCACGTTGACCGACTCGACCTTGACGTCGAACAGCTGCTCAACCGCGGCCTTTACATCGGCCTTGGTGGCTTCGTTCGAAACTTCGAAGACATACTGGTTGGAATGTTCCTGCAGGCGCGCGGTCTTTTCGGAGACTCGCGGAGCGCGCAGCACGCTGAAGACTTTTTCGTTGCTGCTCATGCCAGCCACTCCTCGACCTTCTTGACCGCATCAGCGGTGATGACGACCGTGTCGGCACCGACCAGCGACACCGGGTCCAGGCCCTGCACGTCACGCACTTCCACGTAGGGAATGTTGCGCGCCGACAGGTACAGGTGCTCGGAAGCATCTTCGGTGACGATCAGCGGACGCTTGCCCACTTCCAGGCCGGCCAGCTTGGCGATCAGAGCCTTCGTGTTGGTCGCTTCGACATCGAAGGACTCCACGATGGTCAGACGGCCCTGGCGGTTCAGCTCGGACAGGATCGCGCACATGGCTGCACGGTACTGCTTACGGTTGACCTTCTGCTCGAAGCTGCGCGGCTTGGCCGCGAAGGTGACACCGCCGCCGATGAAGATCGGAGCCGTCAGTGCGCCATGACGCGCGCCGCCGCCCTTCTGCTTCTTCGACTTCTTGGTGGTACCAGCCACTTCAGAGCGAGTCTTCTGTGCCTTGGTGCCGGCGCGACCGGCGTTGCGGTAAGCAACGACGACCTGGTGAACCAGATCTTCGCTGAAATCGCGACCGAACACGGCATCGGAGACCGAGACCTTGTTGTTGCTACCCGTGATAACGAGTTCCATCGTCATCTCTCCTTATGCCTTGCTAGCCGGACGAACGATCACGTCACCACCCGCTGCGCCCGGAACGGCACCACGGATCGCGATCAGACCACGCTCGACATCGACCTTCACCACTTCAAGGTTCTGGGTGCTCTGCTGCACCGAACCCATGTGGCCGGACATCTTCTTACCCGGGAAAACGCGACCCGGGGTCTGGCGCTGGCCCAAGGAACCCGGCGCGCGATGCGACAGCGAGTTACCGTGGGTTGCATCGCCCATACGGAAGTTGTAGCGCTTGATGGTGCCCTGGAAGCCCTTACCCTTGGTGACACCCTGGACGTCGACCTTCTGGCCAACTTCAAAGATGTCCGCCTTGACTTCGCCGCCAACGGCGAAATCGCCGAGCTGCGCGTCTTCAACGCGGAATTCCCACAGGCCACGGCCCGCGTCGACCTTCGCCTTGGCGAAGTGACCGGCTTCCGGCTTGTTGACCAGGGCAGCGCGACGCGCGCCGACGGTCACCTGCACGGCGCTGTAGCCGTCAGCTTCGACGGTCTTGATCTGCGCGATGCGGTTCGGGGTAGCTTCAATCAGGGTTACCGGGATGGCCTGGCCATCTTCGGTGAACACGCGGCTCATGCCAGCCTTGCGGCCCACGAAGCCCAACGAATATTTCTTCGTCATGGTCGTAGTCCTCAGGTCAGCTTGATCTGAACGTCGACGCCGGCAGCCAGTTCGAGCTTCATCAGCGCGTCCACGGTCTTGTCGTTCGGGTCAACGATATCGAGCACGCGCTTATGCGTGCGGGTCTCGTACTGGTCACGCGCGTCTTTATCGACGTGCGGCGAGACGAGAATGGTGTAACGCTCGATCTTGGTCGGCAGGGGGATCGGGCCACGCACTTGCGCGCCGGTCCGCTTTGCCGTTTCTACGATCTCGCTGGCCGAACGGTCGATCAAACGATGATCGAACGCCTTCAGCCGAATCCGGATCTTTTGGTCCGCCATGACGGTGGGTTCCTTCGTTAAAAGAGCGACGGACAAGGCCTCTGGGTTGCCTTGTCCCATGAATATCCTGAATGCAGACGCCGCACATTCCTGCGCGGCGACAAGATCTTTCCGTAGACCTCAAAAATCGAGGCAGACCGGTCTCCCGATCTGCCCAGACAAAAAGTATAGCGCGCATACAAGTTGGCAGTCAACAGGGTCACTGTTGACAAAGCCTGAATGGCGCGACCCTTCCTGGTCTGGGGAACACGAGGAGCATCCTGCGCCTCTTTTCCCGTTTGGTTACACCCCGATGCCCTACCCAGGCAACATCGGGGCGCAGATTCTAGCAGATTACGCGATGATCTTGGAGACCACGCCGGCGCCGACGGTACGGCCGCCTTCGCGAATCGCGAAGCGCAGGCCTTCATCCATGGCGACCGGGTTGATCAGGGTGACAACCATCTTCACGTTGTCACCCGGCATCACCATTTCCACACCTTCCGGCAGTTCGCAAGCGCCGGTGATGTCGGTGGTACGGAAGTAGAACTGCGGACGGTAGCCCTTGAAGAACGGGGTGTGACGGCCACCTTCGTCCTTGGACAGCACGTACACTTCGGCGTCGAAGGTGGTGTGCGGCTTGATCGAACCCGGCTTGGCCAGGACCTGGCCACGCTCGACGTCGTCACGCTTGGTGCCGCGCAGCAGCAGACCAGCGTTGTCGCCTGCCTGACCCTGGTCGAGCAGCTTGCGGAACATTTCCACGCCGGTGACGGTGGTCTTCTGGACCGGACGGATACCGACGATTTCGATTTCTTCGCCGACCTTGATCACGCCGCGCTCGATACGACCGGTCACGACGGTGCCGCGGCCCGAGATCGAGAACACGTCTTCGACCGGCATCAGGAAGGGCTTGTCGATGTCGCGTTCCGGGGTCGGGATCCAGCTGTCGAGAGCATCGACCAGCTTGATCACGGCCGGCACGCCGATCTCGCTCTGGTCGCCTTCCAGCGCCAGGCGGGCCGAACCCGAGATGATCGGGGTGTCATCGCCCGGGAAGTCGTACTTGCTCAGCAGCTCGCGGACTTCCATTTCGACCAGTTCCAGCAGCTCGGCGTCATCGACCATGTCTGCCTTGTTCAGGAAGACGACGATGTACGGCACGCCGACCTGACGCGAGAGCAGGATGTGCTCACGGGTCTGCGGCATCGGGCCGTCAGCAGCCGAACAGACCAGGATCGCGCCGTCCATCTGGGCAGCACCGGTGATCATGTTCTTGACGTAGTCAGCATGGCCCGGGCAATCGACGTGGGCGTAATGACGTTCGGTGGATTCGTATTCGACGTGTGCGGTCGAGATCGTGATGCCACGCGCCTTTTCTTCCGGCGCGGCGTCGATCGACGAGTAGTCCTTGAACTCACCGCCAAAGCGCTCGGCACCGATCTTGGTCAGTGCGGCGGTCAGCGTGGTCTTGCCGTGGTCAACGTGACCGATGGTGCCGACATTGACGTGCGGCTTGGTGCGCTCGAACTTACCCTTGGCCATGGCTGCTTATCTCGAAATCGTCTGAATTGGTAGCACTTAGATGGTGCTCACGAAAGGAATCGAACCTTCGACCTCCTCCTTACCAAGGAGGTGCTCTACCGACTGAGCTACGTGAGCGAGTTTTGTATTATGGCACGAATTTGAATATATTCAAACTCATTCAATGGAGCGGGAGACGGGGATCGAACCCGCACCATCAGCTTGGAAGGCTGAGGTTCTACCATTGAACTACTCCCGCATCGGAAGCTCTTGCCACAACATGAAACTGGTGGAGGGAGGTGGATTCGAACCACCGAAGGCGTAAGCCAGCAGATTTACAGTCTGCCCCCGTTGGCCGCTTGGGTATCCCTCCTTACCACCCTGTCCCGTGGCGCCGAAGCGTTTTCGGTGTGGGGTGGAAGAGCCGTGAATTTTGGGGATAAACGCGGGCTCTGTCAACAACCTTTTTGAAATTTTTCACACGAATCTGCAATTGCCTTGTCGGGACAGGCTATTGGCCTGGCAACGGCAGGGTTTCGCTGGCGAAGATCGCCACGTGTGGCACGCCATCGGCCCCGATCCAACCGCGATACATGCCCTGCGTGTTGAACGGCGTCGCTGCGCGACCGTCGGCGGCAAGCACGATCGCACCGCCATCGCCACCGAGGGCGGGAATGCGCTCGTTGATCACTGCACGCCCCGCTTCCATGGGCCCCTGCTTGAGGTACTGCATGCGCGCGCAGATATCGTGCGCGGCCGCCGTGCGGATGTAGTACTCGCCCCAGCCTGTGCCCGATACCGCGCATCCCGCATCGGCATAGGTGCCCGCGCCGATGATCGGTGAGTCGCCCACACGGCCATAGCGCTTGTTGGTCATCCCTCCGGTGGAGGTGCCCGCGGCGAGCTTGCCGTCCTTGTCGAGTGCGACCGCGCCGACCGTGCCGAAGTGGCGCGCCGTTTCCAGGTCCGCATGGGCCTGGCCGCTGGCTTCTTCCTTGAGTGCCTTCTGCAGCTGCTGCCAGCGTTTATCGGTGCGGAAGTAGGACGGATCCACCAGGGGAATGCCCTGGTTGCTGGCGAACGCCTCCGCCCCCTGCCCCACCATCATCACGTGCGGCGAATGCTGCATCACCGCTTCGGCGAGCAGGATCGGGTTGCGCACACGCTGCACCCCGGCCACCGCGCCGGCCTTGAGCGTGGCGCCATCCATCAGCGAGGCATCCAGTTCATTGCGACCGTCGTGGGTGAACACCGCCCCTTTGCCGGCATTGAAGGTGGGATCGTCCTCGAGCACGGTGATCGCCGCGGTAACGGCTTCCAGTGCCGGCCTGCCTGCCGCCAGCGCGGCATGGCCTTTCAACAGCGCCTGCTGCAGGGCCGCGCGCGCGGCTTTTTCTTCGGTGGGCGAGAGATCCTTGCGCTCCACTCCCGCTCCCCCATGGATGACCAGCACCGGCTCGGCGGCGGTGGCCGCCAGCGGGAGCGACAGGCACAGCGACAACACCACCACAGCAGAACGCGACATGGGCAGGCACTCTCAAGGGACGAGGCCTCATCATGGCACGCGCGTCGGGCCATCCACGCGCGTGGCCATGACGTCGAAACGCCCGCCACAGCATCCACGCTTGGCGAGGATCTACCGGCGCAGCTGCAGGCGTCCCTCCCGGATATCCGCCGTCACCTCGAACGCCGCGTCGTCCACCTGGAAGCCAGCCAGATGCAGGCGACTTCCCTCGCCTACCCCGGTGACCGGAATGGCCAGAAAATCCAGCGGTTTACCGCCGCGCAGGCGATCGGCCGCGCGCTGCGGCATCACCAGCCACGCATAGCCGCCATCGCGGCTGAATACCTGTCCGGTGCCGTCGGCCTCAACACACAGCGCGGTGTCTTCATCCACGCCGAGACCGACCATGTCCTGCTGCCCACTGCGCTGGGCGGCACGGGCCACGAAGACGATCAGGCGGCCGAGCCGGTCGCGCTTGCCGAAGTGGGTATCGGTGATCACGTTGGACAGGTACGGCATGGCCAGGAAATCACTGTCCAGGGTCACTGCCCTGCCCATCGGATCGCGCAGCGCGCGGCGGGACGTCACGCTGCCACCATCCAGGGCGCCGTAGCTGTAGCCCCCCAGGATGGCCAGCCCGGCACTGGTGCCGGCAATCGGCCGGCCGGCGCGGACGTGTGCATTGAGCGCCGCGTTCACCGCCGTGCCCTTCCAGAAACGGATATAGCGCGCCTGGTCGCCACCGGCGATGAAGATCGCATCGGCGGCGGCGATCACCCCCAGCACGGCCGGGTCGTCCGCCGCGCGGCGGCTGTTGAACACCAGGGTCTGTACCGATGCCACGCCGCCGATCTCCCGATACAGCCGGTTCTGCAGCTCATCGGCACCGGAGGCGCGCAGGATCACCACCCGGCCATGGCCGGCGCGCGCCAACCACCATTGGAAGGCTGCCGGTACCCACTCGCCGCCGCCCATCAGCATCATCGCCGGCTCGGTGTGGGGCGCCTGCGGGGCCTGGAGGGCGCCGACCTCGTAATAGCGGTAGCCCCGATCCTGCAGACTGCGCGGAGTCTGGGCGTGGAGGGGGAGCGAGAGCGCTGCAAGCAGCAACCACAGCAAGGAATGGATCGGCCGGAAACCCTTGTGCACGTTGAACTCCCTGAATAAAACGGGCGTGTAAGCGCTTTCACTCTTTGCCAGAGAAATTGGCAGTGGTCAACCCCGTAAAAAAGGCGTTAAATGCGCGCCGTCCATTCGCGAAATGTGAATGGGGGACAGGCCTCCCTCGAGGCCGACACTTTCTTCTCGAGAATTCTCATGCGTAAACAGGCGATGGCGTGGTCGATCCAGCTGGCGTTGATGGGTGTGGCCGCAACTGCGGGCGCCCAGACGCCCGCCCCCGGGGTGCAGCAACTGGATACGGTGCAGGTCACCGGCTCGCGCATTCCGCGCGCGCAGGTGGAGGGGCCGGCCCCGGTCACCGTCATCACTGCCGAGCAGATCCAGGCCAGCGGCTTCACCAGCGTGCCGGACGTGCTGCGCTCGATGACCCAGAACGGAGGTGAGACCCAGAGCCAGCAGTCCTCCAGCGGCGCGGACTTCTCCCCCGGTGCGCAGCAGGTGGACCTGCGCGGCCTTGGCCCCAACCACACCCTGGTGCTGGTCAACGGCCGCCGCATCGCCGATTTCCCGATGCCCTTCCAGGGCCGCAGCAACTTCACCGACGTCTCCAACATCCCGATCGGGATGATCGAGCGCATCGAAGTGCTGACCGGCAGCGCCTCGGCGATCTATGGTTCTGACGCGATCGCCGGCGTGGTCAACTTCATCCTGAAGAAGCAGGTGGATGGCACCACGGTCAACATGCGCATGGGCACCACCAGCGAAGGCGGCGGTGAGTCCTTCGACATGAGCATTGCCAGTGGCTTCGACGCCGGCCGTTTCAGCGCGGTCTACAGCCTGGAGCTGCAGTCGCAGACGCCGCTGTGGGCCTATGAGCGTGGCCAGCAGGATTCCACGCTGGACGCGCCGACCGAGAGCGCCCGCGCCTTGCGCCGCGCCTACCTGCGCACCGACTACAACGACGACTACCTGGACCCGGGCCAGGCCACCTGCGATGCGCTGGCCGGCCAGAACAACGGCAGCACCCAGTACGCCGAGCGTGCGCGGTATGGCTTCTACTGCGGCAGCGACCGCTCGATCGGCTACGGCACGATCCTGAGCAAGCGCCGCGGTGCCAACGGCTATGCCTCGCTGCGCTACGCCTTCGACAACGGCGCGGAATGGTTCGCCGATGTGCAGATGGGCTATCACGACCTGGCGCTGATGCGCGATGTCACCCAGTGGGGCCGCATGGCCGCCGACGGCAATGAGGACGGCTACTTCTACAACCAGGCCACCGACCAGGTGGAGTTCTGGCAGCGCCAGTTCTCCCCCGAGGAAATGGGCGGACTCAACAACGGCATGGTGCGCAGCACCCAGAAGACCTTCAGCGTGACCACCGGGTTCAAGGGCGCGCTCGGTGCGGACTGGGAATACGAGGCCTCGCTGAGCCATTCGCAGTACCAATCCAGCATCCGCTGGCCGCAGATCATCGCCGCCAAGGCCAATGCGCTGTTCCTGGGCGAGCAGCTGGGCGAGTACACCGATGACGACGACAACGTGTTCCCGGTGTTCAACGCCGACCCGGCGCGCCTGTACCGGCCGCTGAGCCGCAGCGAGTACGATTCGATCGCTGCACGCACCACCTATACCCCGAAGTCGCGTACCGATACCGCCGCGCTGACCCTGACCAACGGAGAGCTGTTCGAGCTGCCGGGCGGCAAGGCCGGCTTCGCGGCGACCGCCGAGTTCGGCAACCAGTCCTACGCGCTGAATCCGGACCCGCTGGCGACGCAGTACTACTACTACAGCTGGAAGGATTCGGACGGGCACGGCAGCCGCAACCGCTGGGCGACCGCGGCCGAGCTGCGCCTGCCGCTGCATGACACGTTCAACGTCAGCGTGGCCGGCCGTTTTGACCAATACCGCTACTCCGGCAACACGATCGGCAAGGCGACCTGGAGCGGTGGCCTGGAGTGGCGCCCGATCGATACGCTGCTGGTGCGCGGCTCTTACGGCACCGCGTTCCGCGCACCGGACCTGCACTACGTGTACGCCGGCCCGGGCAATGATGAAACCAGTGCCAACGACTACTACGCCTGCGCGGTGGACGGCGGCGATGACTGCTCGGATTACGAAGAGAACCTGATCCGCACGCGCGAAGGCAACCGCAAGCTGGACCCGGAAACCAGCACCTCGTGGAGCGCTGGTTTTGTGTGGTCGCCAGCAACGGGACTGGACCTGTCGGTGGACTGGTTCGATATCGACATGCGCGACCAGGTGCAGGACATGGATGTGAGTACCATTCTGCGCGACGAGGCGGCCTGCCGCCTGGGGGACGCGGACGCGGCGTCCCCGACCTGCGTGGATGCGATCAGCCGGGTTACCCGCACCAGTGATGGCCGCCTGTATGGCGTGCACGTGAGCCCGATCAACATCGCGCGCGAAACGACCCGCGGCATCGATGTGGGCCTGCGCTACCGCCTGAGCACCGGGATCGGCGATTTCATCCTCAGCGGCAACCACACCTGGGTGAAGACGCACGATTTCCAGCAGTTTGACGGCGATGTGGTCGAGGACCAGTTCGCGGTCAACAGCGGTTTCGACATTCCGCGCACCAAGACCAGTGCGAGTGTGACGTGGGAGAACGCGGCGTGGTCGGCCACGCTGTACGGCTCACGGCTGGGCAAACTGCCAACCTACGACAGTTACGACCAGAGCTTTGATCCGGACAGCGGCGACAGCCCGTGGATCGGGGCGACGTACCGCTACAACGTGTCGTTGCAGTACCGCTTCGATGATCATTCGCGCCTGTCGCTGTCGGTGGTCAACATCGCCAACAAGATGCCGCCGAAGGATGCCACGTACACGCCGTATCCGTACTACGACGTCTCCTGGTTCGACACCGTGGGCCGGACGATCAACCTGCAGTACACGCACAAGTTTGGCGGTACGGCGCTGTAAGCGCCGTTTCATTGCCGATAGGGGATCAAGGACGGAGGCATTGCCTCCGTCTTTTTTTGTGCTCCGTGGCCGCTGGTCGGATTCACCCATTGCCGGATGCGCTGTCTTTGTTTTCCACATGCGTCGTGGAAAGCCATGGGGGTTTGGTGTGGACAAGTGCATGCAAGCCATGCAGCGCAGTGCTTTCAGGGTGTGGCGATTTTTTGTCCAGGCAATACAGCCGGGCCGAAACGCCAGGCAAACACTGCTACCTGATGTCCGGCTTGACGCCCGGCGGGTACAACAGCCGGTTCGTCAGCCAATACGCCGTCGCCACAGCCACCAGCACCATCACGCAGGCGACGGTGATCGGGAGCTTTCCACTCGCGCTCAATGTCCAGTACAGCACCTGCAAGGCGTTGTCCGCCCGCTCAGCCGCGGGATAAGGATCCGGGCTGAGCAGCAGGACGATGATATCCAGCGCCAACACCCAGGTGCTGTAGAGCAGCGGCACGGCGGCGCTGGCAAGGCCGAGGCGGATGCACCAGGCAAGCAGGCGTTTGCGCGCCCGGACAGCCGGCAGGGCGGGCGGTAGCGGGCGACTGTTGTGGCGCAGACAGGCGGCCTTGGCTGCGCGGGCCAACCTCCATGACGCACTGGCCAGCAGGAGCGCGATCACAGTGATCACCTGCGTATCAGCGGTCAATCGCGCATGGAGAAAGCGTAGTGTGGCCTCGGCCATGGGGCGCTGGTCCATCAGCATGGGCATGTAGGCGTATCGGTGCGCATCGGGCTGCACGGCGAAGGCGATCAGCACCAGCATCACGGCGACGCCGCTACAGACCAGGACGGCCGTAACCAGCAGGAGCTGGGCCAGCACGCTGCGTGCAGATTCGCGGGGAAGATCGGTCATGGCGGCAACATCCGTATTGGGGCCTCAGTATCGGTTCTCCACAGGTGGCGTGGAAAGCGATGGGGGTTTGCTGTGGACAACCCTGTGTGAGCGATGCACTGCAACGGTTTTCAGTAGTGGTCAAAAATTGTCCACGTCGCTTGCGGGCGGGTCAGATGGGTTGCCGGCCAGCGGCCGGCACTACCGCGCGCGGGTTTTCCACATGGTGCGTGGAGAGGCGTGGGGGTTTGTTGTGGACAAGTGAGGCGGAGGCATACCAGGCAAGCATTTCGATGGCTGGTCATTTTTTATCCAGCCTGTTCATGGCGTGGAAGGTGGTTCCCCGAACGCAAACGCCCCGCTCAAGGCGGGGCGTTGCGGACCTCAACGTGCGATGGAATCAGACGTTGAAGCGGAAGTGCAGGATGTCGCCTTCCTGGACGCGGTATTCCTTGCCTTCAAGACGCAGACGACCCGCTTCCTTGGCACCGGCCTCGCCCTTGTACTTGATGAAGTCGTCATACGCGATGGTTTCGGCGCGGATGAAGCCCTTCTCGAAGTCGGTGTGGATCACGGCGGCGGCCTGCGGGGCGGTGGCGCCCTTGCGCACGGTCCATGCGCGGACTTCCTTCACGCCTGCGGTGAAGTAGGTCTGCAGGCCCAGCAGCTGGTACGCGGCGTAGATCACGCGGTTCAAGCCCGGCTCGGACAGGCCCAGGTCGGCCAGGAAGGTGTCGCGGTCTTCGTCGTCGAGCTGGGACAGCTCTTCTTCGATCGCAGCCGAGACCGGCACCACCTGCGCACCTTCTTCGGCGGCACGGGCGCGCACGGCATCCAGATGCGGGTTGTTCTCGAAACCGTCTTCCAGCACGTTGGCGATGTACATCACCGGCTTGAGGGTCAGCAGGAACAGGTCACGGACCAGCGCCTTCTCTTCCTCGTCCAGGCCGGCGGTACGACCCGCCTTGCCGTCGGCGAGCGCCGCCTGCAGCTTGGCCAGCACCGGCTTGCGGGCCGCGGCTTCCTTGTCGCCACCCTTGGCAGCGCGCTCGGCGCGGTTCAGCGCCTTCTCGACGCTGTCCAGATCGGCCAGGGCCAGTTCGGTATCGATGGTGTCGATATCCGAGAGCGGGTCGACCTTGTTGTTGACGTGGATGACGTCGGCATTCTCGAAGCAGCGCACCACGTGGGTGATCGCATCCACTTCGCGGATGTGGGCCAGGAACTTGTTGCCCAGGCCTTCACCACTGGCCGCGCCGGCGACGAGGCCGGCGATGTCCACGAACTCGACCGCGGTCGGGATGACCTTCTGCGGGTTGATGATGGCCGCCAGCTCGTTCAGACGCGGATCCGGCACCGGCACGATGCCGACGTTCGGTTCAATCGTGCAGAACGGGAAGTTGGCCGCCGCGATGCCCGCCTTGGTCAGCGCATTGAACAGGGTCGATTTGCCGACGTTGGGCAGACCGACGATGCCGCATTTGATACCCATGTCTAGGATCCGGATTGAGTGTAGTTGGATGATTCGGGATTAAGGTTTCGCCCCGCGGCAAAGCCCCAATCCCCAATCTTCCAGTGCCGCGAGACTTCAGAACGTAGCGTATAAATTGTGCTTCTCTGCATAGTTTTCCAACGACACCTGCAGACGGACGCTATTTTTGGCCAAACAAAACGCCCGGTCCAATGGATCAAGCGCAGCCTCCACCTCCTCTGACAACTCTTCGTGCTGACCGTACATCCTTTCGCGCCTTAGCGCCCAGTCCGACGACACTTCCTCGAGGCCGAATACCAATCGTTGGGCCTCCACTACGATCTGGCGGAGGATGGTCTCCTCCATCTCTTCAAGCCCCGAAAGCGCGTGCGCGTGGTAAGAACTCGACGAATTATGAAAATACGTGGAGAAGCCCCCGCCATGCACTTCATTGGAAAGGCAAGTAACCGCGAAATATCGTTGGTTGGGTTCAGACAACCCAGTGAATCCTGCCCCTCCATCACGCAACTGATCCACCAGCCAGCGCCAGTGGCGTCCTTCTGCCGATTTTTCGTATCGCGCTCGCTCCTCGCCCTCCTCCTTCTTGCGTCGTCGCGCTTCTTCCATGCCCTTGCGCGTTCCATTGCTGCACGGCATGCATTGGCCGCCTGTACGCGCTGCCGTCGCCAGCAGAATCATGGCGCTGCATGTGGAACAGGGAAGGCGACCGTCTGTCATGCTCACCGCGGAGTGTGCAGCCGCTTCATCGCTTCGCTGAAATCGCCCTTCACTGCCAGCGGCAGGACGTCGATCGCATCGTTGACGGCATGACCGATCAGCACATCATCGTCTTTGCTGGCACGCCCCAGCACCCACGGGACCACGCGGTCCTTGTGGCCGGGATGACCGATGCCGATGCGCAGGCGGTGGAATCTGCCATGGCCGAGCAGACGGATGGTGTCGCGCAGGCCGTTCTGGCCGCCGTGGCCGCCGTCGAACTTGAGCCGTGCCACGCCGGGCGGCAGGTCGAGCTCGTCGTGCGCCAGCAGCGTTTCTTCCGGTTCGATCTTCCAGAAGCGCTGCGCCGCAGTGACCGATTTGCCACTGAGGTTCATGAAGGTGGCGGGCTTGAGCAGCCATACCGGCTGGCCGGCGATATCGACCTTGGCGGTCTCGCCGAACAACTTGCTGTCCACGCTCCAGCGCGCGCCGGCCTGTTCGACCAGGGCGTCAATGAAACGAAACCCGGCATTGTGCCGGGTCTGGGCGTGCTCGGGTCCGGGGTTGCCCAGACCAACGATCAATCGCAATCCTGTCATTACTCTTCTTCGTCGGTACCAGCGCTGTGCCGGTACATACAGAAACGGCGCCTGCCCCGAAGGACAGGCGCCGCAATCACTTACTCTGCAGCCGGCGCTTCGTCGGCAGCTTCTTCCTTGCCGAGCTTGGCGGTGACGATCGCGTCGTCATGGTCCTTGCCCTGGGCCAGCGCCGGGATCTCGACGCCCTTCGGCAGCTTGATGTCCGACAGGTAGATCACGTCACCAGCCTTCAGGTCGGCCAGGTCGACGTCGATCGATTCCGGCAGGTCCTTCGGCAGGCAGGTGATGCTCACTTCCTTCAGTTCGTGGGTGACCACGACGTCGGCAGCCTTGCCAGCCGGCGAGGTGTCTTCGTTGATGAAGTGCAGCGGGACGTTGGCGGTCAGCGCTTCGTTCTCGTTCACGCGCAGGAAATCCAGATGCAGGATCAGCTGCTTGAACGGGTGGCGCTGCATGTCACGCAGCAGCACCTTGGTGACCTTGCCATCCAGGTTCAGGTCCAGGATGGACGAGTAGAACCACTCGTTCTGCTGGGCCAGCCAGATTTCGTTGTGGTTGAGCTGGATGACGCTCGGCTCGACGTCGCCGCCGTAGATGATCGCCGGGATCTGGCCAGCGCCACGCAGGCGGCGGCTCGCACCCTTGCCTTGCAGTTCGCGCTGGACGACCTTGATTTCATGATTCTTGGCCATGCTGATTTACTACCTTCGTTGTTTGCCGCGCCATGATGGCGAGGCGATGAGGGGAGATCCGCGACCAGATCTCCCCGGGAAACCACCCACCGTTGCCGGTGGGCGGAAAAATCAATCCACGTACAGCGAGCTGACCGACTCACCGAAGGCGATGCGGCGCATCGTCTCGGCCAGCATTTCCGCCACGCTGAGCTGGCGGATCTTGCTGCACACCCGCGCCTCTTCACGCAGCGGGATGGTGTCGGTCACCACCAGCTCATCGAGCTGGGAGTTGTTGATGTTGTCCACCGCCGGGCCCGAGAGCACGGCGTGGGTGCAGTACGCGGCGACCTTGAGGGCGCCACGCGCCTTCAGGGCTGCAGCGGCCGCACACAGGGTGCCGGCGGTATCGACGATGTCATCGACCATCACGCAGGTCTTGCCTTCGACGTCACCGATGATGTTCATCACGGTGGAGACGTTGGCGCGCGGGCGGCGCTTGTCGATGATCGCCAGATCGGCATCGTCCAGGCGCTTGGCGACGGCGCGCGCGCGCACCACACCACCCACGTCCGGGGACACCACGATCAGGTTTTCCGTGCCGTAGGCGCGCCAGATATCGGCGAGCAGCAGCGGCGAGGCGTATACGTTGTCCACCGGCATGTCGAAGAAACCCTGGATCTGATCGGCATGCAGATCCACCGTCAGTACCCGGTCAGCCCCGACGGCGCTGAACATCTTTGCGGCCACCTTGGCGGTGATCGGCACGCGCGAGGAACGCATGCGGCGATCCTGGCGCGAGTAGCCGAAATACGGCACCACGGCGGTGACACTGTTGACCGAAGCGCGCTTGAGCGCATCGATCAGGACCAGCAGTTCCATCAGGTTCTCTGCGCTGGGCGCGCAGGTCGGCTGGATCACGAACACGTCCTGCTTACGGACGTTTTCCTCGATCTCGACCTGTACTTCACCATCGGAGAAGCGCGACACCAATGCCTTGCCAGGCCGCACCCCCAGTTCCTTGCAGATGCTCTGCGCAAGGCGCTTGTTGGCGTTGCCGGAAAATACCAGCAGGTTGGGGTGTTCTTGCATCATGACGGTCTCGGGCGGGAGCGATTGGCGGAGAACTGGGCCGCCGGCACCCGGAGGTGTCTGCGGTGACAACACCGCGGCGTATGCACCGCGCCCGCGCAGACATGCGCATGGAGTCGCGGCAGATATCCGCTAGTGGCAGGGGCGGGAGGATTCGAACCTCCGAATGCCAGGATCAAAACCTGGTGCCTTGGGCCTCTTGGCGACGCCCCTGCATCAAAATCAGTAACGCTCGAGTACATCAAGCAGTGGCGAGCGCTCCACGCCCGCAGCCACCCATGCCCGCAGTTCCTTCGGCAATTGCGCCAGGCCCTGCTCTGCAGCAGCGCGCGTGGCGAACTCGACGAAACAACCGCTTCCCGACCCGGTGAGTCGTGCCCGGCCGATACTGCTCAACGCTGCGAGCGCTGCCTCTACGGCAGGTTCGCGGCGGCGCAGGACCGGCTCGAACGCATTCCCGAGCAAAGACCCGGAAGCGAAGTCCGCTATTTTCGCCACTGGGGCATCCCGCGTCAAATCCGGTGATGCGAAAAGTGCGGGAGTCGGCACGTGAACGCCGGGATGGACCAGCACAAACCAGGCCGGCGGCAGGGCGATCGGGGTCAGCAGTTCGCCCACGCCCTCGGCCCAGGCGTTGTGCCCGCGCACGAAGACCGGCACATCCGCGCCCAGCTGCAGACCCAGCGCGGCCAGCGCGTCGACCTCCAGACCGGCGCCCCACAGGCGGTTCAGTGCGACCAGGACGGTGGCGGCATCGGAGGACCCGCCGCCGAAGCCACCACCAGCCGGAACGCGCTTTTCGACGCCGATATCGGCACCTTGGGCGATGTTCGCAGCATCCTTCAACAGGTGCGCGGCGCGGATCGCCAGATCATCGGCCTCGGCAACGCCGGCCACGGAGGTGCCCTCACGGCGGATCCGGCCGTCCTCGCGGACACGCAGATGGATCCGATCGCCCCAATCGAGCAGCCTGAACACGGTCTGCAGCTGGTGATAACCGTCCGGGCGCCGCCCGGTGATGTGGAGGAACAGATTCAGCTTGGCCGGGGCCGGCCAGGTCGACCCGCCGTCGACTGCATCCAGCCTGCTCATGGCGTGGCCAGCACCCAGCTGTCGACCACCAGGCGGACCTTGGCGTCGCCATTGACCGCTTCGATCCGGCGCGGCAGCACCGGGCGACCGGCCTCGGCCGGGTACCAATCCAGGTACTGGATCTCCCAGCCCAGCTGCTGCACACGTCGCGGGCGGCCGTCGCCGTCGCGCTCGATGCGCTCGACCGGGGCCGCATCGGCGATCAGGCCGCGCACCCAATCGGGCAGCTGGTTGACCGGGATATCCCAGCCGGTGGCGTCCAGCAGGACCTGCTGGGCATCGTCGCCCTCGCGGGTGCCGCCTTCCAGACCTTCCAGGCGGCCGCCTTCATGATGGCTGTCGCCGGTCAGCTTCCAGCTCTGCCGGGTGACCGGGGCACTGAGTTCCACCACATATCCCTGGCCCTGCTGCTGCCAGTCGATGCGGCCGTTGCCGCCATTGCGGCCCTTGCTGATCGCCACCCTGCCCTGGAACGACCAGGCCGGCTGCGCGCGCACCGCAGTGACACGCTCGACCTCGGCCTGCTGCGCAGCGGGAGAGACGGTGGTGACCACGGTCGGGGCGGAGGGGGCCTTGCGCTCATCCAGGGACACGCACGCAGAGAGCGACAACGCCACGGCCGCAGCAAACGCGGCCTTCAGGGACAGCAGATTCATACGCCGTATTTCTCGATCACGCGCTGCAGGGCGCGGTTGTCCGGGTCCAGCTTGCGGGCCTCTTCAAAGAAGTGGCGCGCCTCGTCCTTCTTGTTCAACACCCACAGCACCTCGCCCACATGCGCGGCGATCTCCGCATCCTTGGCCAGGGTCCAGGCGCGGCGCAGCTGCACCAGTGCTTCTTCGTTGCGGCCCAGGCGATACAGCACCCAGCCGTAACTGTCGACGATGGCGGCGTTGTCCGGCTCGGCCACGCGCGCGCGGTCGATCAGTTCCAAGGCTTCCTGATAACGCTGCGTGCGGTCGGCCAGGGTATAGCCGAGCGCGTTGAGCGCGGCGATGTTCTCCGGATCGGTGACCAGCACCTTGCGCAGGTCGGCCTCGGCGCGCGGGATGTCATCGCGACGCTCCCAGGCCAGCGCGCGGGCATACAGCAGCGCGTTTTCGTCCGGATACGCGGCCAGGCCACGGGCCAGCGCGTCCAGCTCACCGGCATCGTCGTTGCCGCGCTGGCGCAGCTCGGCCTCGAGCAGATAGGCATCGCGGCGGGCATCGTCATCAACGGTGGCATCGGACTGGATCGCGTGCACTTCGGCCAGTGCCTTGTCGGTGCGGCCCAGTTCGTTCTGCGCATTGGCCGCGCGCAGCCGCGACTCATCGCGCTCCGGGCCACCGGGCACGCTGTGATACCAGTTGACCGCTTCCTCGTAGCGCTTGAGGTACTCGGCGATCTTGCCCAGCAGCAGGCGCTGGGCCGGATCCGGCTTGGTCGCCTGCCCGGAGAGTTCGGTATACAGGGCCAGCAGGCCGGGGTCGTCCTTCTGCTTGGCCAGCAGCGAGGCGCGCATGCCGTAGGTCTGCACATCCTGCGGGCCAACCGCCAGCACGCGCTCGGCCGCAGCAGGCTGGCCCATCAGGTCGTAAGAGATCGCCACCGCGTTGCGCAGCTCGGGGTCCTGCGTGGTCTTGGGCTCCACACCCTTCAACAGGGCCAGCGCCTCATCGGACTTGCCGGCCTGGTTGAGCTGACTGGCGTGCAGCAGGGCCACGCGCGGCTCATCCGGGAAGCGCTTGACCACCTCATCCACCATGCGCCGGGCCAGCTCGGGCTGCTCCATGCGCATGGCCAGGCGGCCGAACTCCTGCCAGACCTCCAGGCGGTCGGGGATGGCATTGGCATCCACCAGCTCGCCCAGCACCTGGGCCGGAACCTTGGGATCGCTGCCGCCGCTGATCAGGGCGCCGATCGCGAACTTCCAGGCGGTAGGGTCCGGGTCTTTGAGCAGCGCCTGCAGTTCGGTGCGGGCGGCCTTCACCTTGTTCTGGCGCATGTCCAGCGCGGCGGTGCTGCTGCGCATGGCCAGTGAGCGCGGCGCACGCTGCTCCCACAGGGCCAGCGCGCGGGCGGCACGCTTGTCATCGTTGGCCAGCATGGCAATCCGGGAGGCGCGCTCGGCCAGGCCGGCATCGCCTTCACTGGCCTCGGCCGCCTCCAGGTACCAGCGCGCGGCGTCGCCCAGTTTGCCTGCCTGCAGGGCGAATTCGCCCGCCATGACCGGGGCCAGGGGGACCGCCTCGGCCGTGCTGTTCTTGGCCTTCGCCGGGGCTGCCGGGGGGGCGGCCAGGGCGTTGGCGGTGAACAAAGACAGCAGCAGAACGCTAGAGATGCGAATCAATGCGGGCATCGGGGGCATCTGAGCCTTAAAATGACGACTTGAATGGCCAGCAGCTTATCGCAAGCAACTGAACAATGACCCTGTGGGTGCTCGGACTGAATCACCAGACCGCGCCAGTGGAACTGCGCGAACGCGCCTCCTTTGGCGGCGACGCCCTGCCCCAGGCATTGGCGTCGCTGCGCGATACGCCACAGGTGGCCGAGGCGGTCCTGCTCTCCACCTGCAACCGCACCGAGCTGTACGCGGTGGCCGAATCCGGTGACGCGCTGGCCCAGTGGCTGGAGTCGCATGCCGGCACCTTGCATGGGTACCTCTACCAGCACGCCGACGCCGATGCGGTGCGCCACCTGTTCCGGGTGGCCACCGGGCTGGATTCGATGGTGCTGGGCGAGCCGCAGATCCTGGGCCAGGTGAAGGATGCCTGGGCCCTGGCGCGTGATCACGGCCTGCTCGGCCAGCGCCTGGACCGGTTGTTCCAGCAGACCTTCTCGGTGGCCAAGCGCGCCCGCACCGATACCCGCGTGGGCGCCAACCCGGTCTCGGTGGCCTCCACCGCGGTGCGCCTGGCGCAGAACTCGTTCGCGCGGCTGGAAGATTCCACCGTGCTGCTGGTCGGCGCCGGCGAGACCATCGAGCTGGCCGCGCGCCATCTCAGCGAAGGGCGCGTGCGGCGGCTGCTGATCGCCAACCGCACCCTGGCCCATGCGCAGGAGCTGGCCAGCCGTCATGGCGGCGTCGCCCTGCCCCTGAGTGAGCTGGACCGCCACCTGGGCGAGGCCGACGTGGTGTTCTCGGCCACCGCCGCGCGTGAGCCGGTGATCACTCGCGCACATGTGGCTGCCGCACTGAAAACCCGCAAGCACAAGCCGATGCTGCTGTTCGATCTGGCCGTGCCCCGCGATATCGAGGCCGGCGTGGGCGAACTGGCCGACGCCTTCCTGTACACCGTGGATGATCTGGAGCGCGCGGTCGAAGACAACCGCCGCAGCCGCCGCGAAGCCGCGGCCGAGGCCGAGGCGATCATCGAGCTGCAGGTCGCCCGCTTCGTGGAAACGCTGCAGGCCAGCGTGCACCAGGCCCCGCTGCGGCAGCTGCGCGCCTATGGCGAAGCGACCCGCGTGGAGATGCTGGAGAAAGCCCGCCAGCAACTGGCCCACGGCAAATCACCGGAAGAGGTGCTCGAGCTGCTCGCGCACGGCCTGACCAACCGCCTGCTGCACCCGCCGACCGCCGCCCTGCGCGCGGCCGCGCTCAGCGGCGATACTGAACTCACCCGCGCCGCCGAGCGCCTGTTCCCGGCCAAGCCGGGTTACCAGCACCCTGCCGTGCGTACCGATGTAGCGAGGAATGATGACGCCGACCCTGCGCCGTAAGCTGGAAGCGCTGGCCGAGCGCCGCGAAGAACTGGAACGCCTGTTGTCCGACCCGGCCGTGGTCGGCGACAACGACCGTTTCCGCGCGCTCTCGCGCGAGTTTTCGCAGCTGGAGCCGGTCGCCACTGCGCTGGCCGACGAAGCCCGCGCCAAGGCCGATCTCGCCGCCGCCGAAGCGATGCGCGAGGACCCGGACCTGCGCGAACTGGCCGACGAGGAAATCATCGCCGCGCAGCAGCGCCTGCAGCAGCTGGACGAAGCACTGGCCCTGCTGCTGGTGCCGCGCGATCCGCGCGATGAGGGCAACCTGTTCCTGGAAGTGCGCGCCGGTACCGGCGGTGACGAGGCGGCGATCTTCGCCGGCGATCTGTTCCGCATGTACGCCCGCTATGCCGAGCGCCAGGGCTGGAAGGTCGAGATCGAATCGGACAACCCGGGCGAACATGGCGGCTACAAGGAAGTGGTGGCGCGCGTGGTCGGCCGTGGCGCGTTCTCACGGCTGAAGTTCGAATCAGGCACGCACCGCGTGCAGCGCGTGCCGGCGACCGAGTCGCAGGGCCGCATCCATACCTCGGCCGCGACGGTGGCGATCATCCCCGAGGCGGACGACGTCGAAGACGTGGTGATCAACCCGGCCGACCTGCGCGTGGACACCTACCGCTCCTCCGGCGCCGGTGGCCAGCACGTCAACAAGACCGAATCGGCGATCCGCATCACCCACCTGCCCAGCGGCGTGGTGGTGGAGTGCCAGACCGAGCGCAGCCAGCACGCCAACCGCGACAAGGCGATGAAGCGCCTCAAAGCACAGCTGCTGGATACCGAGCGCAGCAAGCAGGCCGCCGCCCAGGCCGAAAGCCGCCGCCTGCAGGTCGGCAGTGGCGACCGCAGCCAGCGCATCCGCACCTACAGCTTCCCGCAGGGACGGATCACCGACCACCGCGTGGAAGGGCTGACCCTGTACGACCTGCCCAACATCCTGACCGGCGATCTGGATGCGCTGGTCAGCCGCCTGACCCACGAACACCAGGCCGACGAGCTGGCCCGGCTCGCGGAAGGCAACTGAGCATGGCGGCCGCCGAGCGGCAGCGATGAGTGCCGATCCGCAGCGCCTGCAGTTGCGCCAAGCCGTGCAGCGGCAACCGGCGGACTTCATCGCCTGGGTGATGCTGGCCGACGCGGAGCTGGAGGCCGGCGATGTGCGTGCCGGCGAACAGGCCGCCACACGCGCCCTGCAGCTGCGCGGCGACCATCCCGAAGCGCTGGCCCGGCTGGGTCGCGCACGCTGGATGCAGGGCCGCCACGGCGAGGCGGCCACGCTGCTGCGCCAGGCGGCGGATCGCGCCCCACAACATCCCGGCATCACCCTGTGGCTCGGCCACGCACTGGAAGATGCCGGCCAGCCCGAAGCGGCCGCCGATGCCTATCGCCATGCGCATCGCCTGCTGCCGGGCGAGCCCTACATCACCGCGCAGCTGCTCAACTGGCAGCGCCGGCTGTGCGATTGGCGGGATCTGGAGCGGCTGTCGGCGCTGGTGCGCCAGGCCGTCGCGCAGGGCCAGGCGGTGGTCGAGCCGTTCGCCTTCCTCAGCGAAGACAGCAGCGCCGCCGAGCAGCTGGCCTGCGCCCGCCAGCGCGCGGCGGCGCTGGCCGAAGGCATCCCGCGGTTGCCGCCGGCCACGGTGCGCCCGCACGGCACGCTGCGGGTCGGCTTCCTCTCCAACGGCTTCGGCGCGCATCCGACCGGCCTGTTGACCGTCGCCCTGTTTGAACAGCTGCGCGCGCTGGGCATGCTGGACCTGCACCTGTTCGCGCTCAGCGCGGATGACGGCAGCAGCATCCGTCAGCGCCTGCAGCAGGCCGCCCACACGTTGCACGATGTCAGCGCGCAGCCGCATCAGGTGATCGCCCGGCGCATCCGCGAGGCCAGCATCGATGTGCTGTTCGATCTGCGCGGCTGGGGCGGTGGCGGCACCCCGCAGGTGCTGGCGATGCGCCCGGCCCCGGTGCAGATCAACTGGCTGGCCTACCCGGGCACCTCCGGCGCGCCGTGGATCGATCATCTACTGGCCGATGCCTTTGTGCTGCCCAACGCGCTGGAACCGGCGTTCAGTGAGAACGTGCGACGCCTGCCGCGTGCGTTCCAGCCCTCGGACAACACCCGCGTGCTTGAGCCGGTGCCCTCGCGCGAGGACTGCGGCCTGCCTGCGCAGGGCGTGGTGCTGTGCTGTTTCAACAACAGCTACAAGCTCAATCCGCGCAGCGTGCAGCGCCTGTTCGCGGTGCTGCAGGGCGTACCCGGCAGCGTGCTGTGGCTGCTCTCCGGCCCGGGCAACGCCGACGCGCGCCTGCGCAGCGCGGCACGCCAGGCGCAGCTGGATCCGGCGCGGCTGGTGTTCATGCCGCGCCTGCCCCACCCGCAGTACCTGGCGCGTTACCAGCATGCCGACCTGTTCCTGGACACGCATCCCTACAACGCCCACACCACCGCCTCCGATGCGCTGTGGGCCGGCTGCCCGGTGCTGACCTGCCCCGGCACAACGTTCGCCTCGCGCGTGGCCAGCAGCCTCAATCATCATCTGGGCATGCATGATTTCAACGTGGCCGATGACGCCGCGTTCGTGGCCACCGCGATCCAGCTCGGCAACGACCCGGCTGCGCTGCAGGCCGCGCGCGCCACGCTGGCGCAACGGCGCGAGGCCAGCGGCCTGTTCGACATGGCCGGTTTCGCGCGCGACCTCACCGAGGTGATCCAAACGCTCGCGCGCGAACGCGGCTGGCAGGGCCCACACATCGCCTGAGCATCGGCTGCGCTAGGCTCGGGCTTCCCTGTGAATCACCGAGGCACGCCGATGGGCAAGCTCAAGCGCAAGGACTACCAGGCCCTGCTGGAACCGATGCAACTGGAACTGGCGGCGATGGCGCGCTGGGTGCAGCACACCGGGCAGCGCGTGCTGGTGCTGTTCGAAGGCCGCGACACGGCCGGCAAGGGCGGTGCGATCCAGGCGATCGCCGAGCATCTCAATCCGCGCCAGTGCAAGGTGGTCGCGCTGCCCAAGCCAACCGATCGCGAAAGCACGCAGTGGTATTTCCAGCGCTATGTCTCGCACCTGCCGGCGGCGGGCGAGATCGTGCTGATGGACCGCAGCTGGTACAACCGCGCCGGCGTCGAGCATGTGATGGGCTATTGCACCGAGGCGCAGTACCGCAGCTTCCTGGCGCAGACGCCGGTGTTCGAGAAGCTGCTGATCGACGATGGCATCGTGCTGTTCAAGTATTGGCTCAGCGTGGACCAGGCACAACAGGAAAAGCGCTTTGCCGAGCGCCACCTCGATCCGCTCAAGGGCTGGAAGCTGTCGCCGGTGGACCTGAAGTCACGCAGCAAGTACAGCGCCTATACCGAGAGCCGCGAAGTGATGCTGCGCGCCACGCATAACGACGATGCCCCGTGGACGCTGGTGGACTTCAACGACCAGAAACGCGGGCGGCTGGGCCTGATCCGCAACCTGCTCGACCGCCTGCCCGATACCCGCGTGGACGAACCCGTGCTGGCGCTGCCGCCGTTGAAGGGCAAGCTGTACAAGGAGCACTTCGGCGTGCTGAAGCCGATCGAACCCTTTGTCACCACGTAGATCCACGCCATGCGTGGATGCTTTGCTGCACTCGGTACCCACGCACGGCGTGGGTCTACCGCGCGCAGCGGGGCAAAGGCGTGCCGGCTATCCACCGGCACGCCCGTCAGGCTCAGCCTTCCTTGATCCGCGCTTCGATGTCGTGCGCGGTGACCGGGCCAAGGAACTCCTTGGCGACCTTGCCATCCGGCGCGATCAGGTAGGTCATCGGCAGGCCGCGCGGGATCGCGAAGTCTTCCGGCGGGTTGTAGGTATCCACGATCACGATCGGATAGGTGACCGGACGCTTCTCCAGGAAGGCCTTCATCTCGGCCGGCTCGATGTCTTCGAAGGCCAGCCCGACCACCTCGATCTCATTGCGCATGGCGTGCAGCGCGGAGAGCTCGGGCATTTCCTTGCGGCACGGGGCGCACCAGGTTGCCCAGAAGTTCACCACCACCCACTTGCCGCGGTGCGCGGCCAGATCGTAGTCGGTGCCGTCCAGCGCTTTGGCTTTCAGCGTCGGCTGTTCGACGGTCTTGCGCTCGGTGGCCGGCACGGCTTCGGTCGGCGGCGCGGCGGGTTCGTTGATCGGGGCCGGGGCGGCAGGCGCGGTGGCCTCGCTCTGTGCGGCGGGCTTGTTGCAGGCGGCCAGCGTCAGCATGCCCAGGGCCAGCAGCAGGGGCTTGGCGGTCATGGTGTGTCTCCGGGGGTCGAGTAGATGTCGCTGACGCGGCGTTTGAGCAGTTCGCGCAGCGGCAGGCGCAAGGTGTCCAGCGCGGCCACCGAGGCCGTGCCCAGGCTGTCGTCGCGATAGGGCAGGTAGGCTTCCTTGATCGGGATCCGCATCTGCGTGGTCTCGTACAGGTCGGCCAGGGTGAGTTTGTCCAGGTCGCGCGCGAGCAGCCATTCGCCCTGCTCGTCGCGGCGCACCACGCGGATCGCTTCCAGATCGCAGAGCAACGTCTGCAACAGCGAATCGGTCAGCATCGGCTCCAGCTTCAGGATCTCGTCGTCATCCAGGCTGCGGCCATCGGCACGCGCCTGGTGGAAGCGACCGATCAGGCGCAGCAGGCCGTAGATCTCATACCCCACCGGCAGGCGCAGGTCGGCCGGCTGGTAGCGGAACGCGGCGATCGAGGAGGCGAGCGATGCGCCGAGCAGCACCGAGACCCAGCACAGGTAGATCCACAGCAGCAGGATCGGCACGAAGGCGACCGTGCCGTAAAGCTTCTGGTAGGACTGGAAGCTGCCCAGGTAGGCGCCCATGCCCCACTTCACCAACTCCAGCATGATCGCGGCCAGGATCGCGCCGGGGACGGCATGGCGCCATTTGACCGTGTGGTGCGGCACCACGCGATACACCAGCATGATGCAGACGAACTCGATCAGGATCGGCGCGACCGTCAGTGAGACGTTGGCCAGCCAGCGGCCCTCGCTGGTGCCGAACAGCGGCAGCGCGAACACCCGCGCCGAGACCGCCAGCGAGGCGGCGGCAAGCATCGCGCCAAGCGTGAGCACGGTCCAGTACACGAGGAAGCGGGTGAGCTTGGGCCGGGTCGAACTCACCCGCCAGATCTGGTTGAAGGTTTCCTCCACGCTATTGAGCGTGATCAGCAGCGATACCACCAGCGCGATGAAGCCGGCGGCGGTCAGCTGCCCGGCACTGGCCGAGAACTGTCGCAGGTAGCCTTCGGCGGCGCGCGCGGCGTTGGGCACGAAGTTGGAGAACACGTAGTCGCTGAGGGTGTCGCTCCAGCGGTCGAACACCGGGAACGCGGAGAGCACTCCGAACACCACGATGGCCAGCGGCACCAGCGCGAACACCGTGGTGTAGGCCAGCGAGGCGGCCGCCTGGAACAGGCGGTCATCCAGGAAGCGGCGCCACAGGAAGCGGCCGAAGCTGATCGTGCGCGCGCGATCCCGGACGCGTTCGATCCACAGGTTGATCGTATCGAGAGGTTCCATCGGCGCAAGGGTACCCGATGACGGGTGTGGGGCATGCACGCCCGCTCACGGTGCCCGGCCCGGGCACGGACCTCGCCCTGAGCCGGCTGCGTTGCCATACTGCCCGCATCGGACGCAATGAGATGAAAGCGAAATGGCGGAGATCCTGGTGCTGTACTACAGCCGTGGCGGTTCAGTGGCACGGCTTGCCCGCCAGATTGCGCGCGGCATCGGCGAGGTGCCGGGCATGAGCGCGCGGCTGCGCACGGTGCCCCCGGTGGCGGCGGTGACGCAGACCGCGCTGCCGCCGGTGCCCGAGGATGGCGCACCGTATGTCAGCGTGGCCGACCTCGCCGAATGCACCGGGCTGTTGCTGGGCAGCCCGACCCGCTTCGGCAACATGGCCGCGCCGGTGAAGCACTTCCTGGATGGGCTGGGCGCGGAGTGGGTCAACGGGACATTGGCCGGCAAGCCGGCGGGCGTGTTCACCTCGACGGCCTCGCTGCACGGTGGGCAGGAGTCGACGCTGTTGTCAATGCAGGTGCCGCTGCTGCACCACGGCTGCCTGATCGTGGGTATCCCGTTCACCGAGCCGGCGCTGAGCCACACCACCACCGGCGGCACGCCGTATGGCGCCAGCCATGTGGCCGGGGCGGACGACAACCCGGTGCCGAGCGAGGATGAGAGCATCCTGGCGCGGGCGCTGGGGCGGCGGGTCGCCGATATCGCACGGCGGCTGGCGTGAGTACGCGCGCCCAGGAGATCGTGCTGGCCCTGCTGCTGGTGGCGCTGGCGGTGCTGTTCGCGGTCTGGTTCGCGCAGGACAAGCATTGGCTGGCCACCCAGCTGGTGTTCACCCTGCCGCCGCTGCTGCTGGCGCTGGGCGTGCTGGTGCGGCGTGGCAAGGCGATGTTCTGGGCCGGGGTGCTGGCGCTGTTCTGGTTCAGCCATGGGGTGATGAGCGCCTGGAGCCATCCGGAGGTGGCGCTCTGGGGCTGGCTCGAGCTGGGCCTGGCCCTGGCCGTGATCGGGGTGGCCAGCACGCCGGGGCTGCGGCGTCGCTTCGGGCGCAGGACGCCGGCCAGCTGAGGTCGCTGCGGCGCGCGCCTGCATCGGGCGGGCGGCAGCCGTATCATCTACGGGTCGGCGCGGCGGTTCCGTGCCCTTCTGTCTGGTACCCAGGATGCTTGCAATGGAAGAACTACTGATCATCACCACCGGTGGCACGATCGACAAGATCTACTTCGACGACAAGTCTGACTATCAGATCGGTGATCCGCAGATCGGGATGATCCTGCGCGAGCTGGGCGTGACCTTCCGTTTCAATGTGATCCCGATCCTGCGCAAGGATTCGCTGCACATCACCGACGATGACCGTGAGTTGATCCGGGCGACGATCGCCGCGCAGCCGACGCGGCATGTGCTGGTGACGCACGGCACCGATTCGATGGTGCAGACGGGCCAGGTGTTGAAGTCGATCACCGACAAGACGATCGTGATGACCGGTGCGTTGAGCCCGGCGCGCTTCCGCGGCTCGGATGCGGAGTTCAACATCGGCTGTGCGATCGGTGCGGTGCAGTCGTTGCCGAGCGGTGTGTACATCGCGATGAACGGCCGGATCTGGAATCCGGAACAGGTGCGCAAGAACGTGGCCGCCAACCGGTTCGAAGCTGCGTAATCGGTGTTGATTGAACGAACGCCCCGGCATGCCGGGGCGTTCTGCGTTGGGGCGATGGAACGCGATCAGTACTGCGCGGTGAGGGTGACCCCGGAGAAGGTCGAGTAGGCCTTCACCCGCACGTGCCAGGTACCTGCCGCCGGCGAGGCGATGGTGCAGGTTTCGTTGTTGCCGCTGAGGTACGGGCGGCAGGTGTAGACGGTGTCGGTCGGCGCGCTGCCATTGCGGACATAGAGGTCGGCATCGCCGCTGCCGCCGGCGAGGGTGACCTTCAGCTGGCTGCGGCCGGACGGCACGGTCACGGTGTAGGCCAGCGAAGCACCACTGGCGGCGCCAAGCCCGGTGACCGGCACGTTGTTCTGCAGCACGTTGCCGGTGCCCGGGTTGGGATTGGTCCCGCCCAGCGCCGCCGTCACCGCCGCATCGGCATCGACGATGCCCGCGCCGCAGCCGCCGGAGCAGGCGCCCGGCAACGGCCGTGCGGTGCTCTTGAGCAGGCTTTCGATGGCCGCCGGGCTCAGCGCGGCGGGGGCGACGGACTGGATCAGCGCGACCACGCCGGCCACGTGCGGGGCCGCCATCGAAGTGCCGTTGTAGGAGGCATACGATGCGCTGCCCGGCACCGTGGTGCCGCTGTTGAGGGTGGAGAGGATGCCCTGCCCCGGGGCCGAGATGTCGATGCCGGTACCGTAGTTGGAGAAGCTGGCACGGGCGCCGGCTGACGTGGTGGCGGCGACAGCGATGACGTTGGCGCAGTTGGCCGGCACCGAAGAGGACACGTTGGTGTTGCTGTTGCCGGCCGCGACGACCACCGTGGTGCCGCGCGAGACGGCGCCGTTGATCGCGGTCTGGTAGGTGGTGGAGCAGCTGCCACCGCCGCCAAGCGACATGTTGATCACTTCGGCGGGATTGGCGTTGGCCGGGACGCCGCTGACGGTGCCGCCGGACGCCCAGACGATCGCGTCGGCGATGTCGGAGGTGTAGCCGCCGCACTTGCCGAGCACGCGCACCGGGACGACCTTGGCGTTGAACGCCGTGCCCGCCACGCCGGTGCTGTTGTTGGTCACTGCCGCGACGGTGCCGGCCACGTGGGTGCCGTGCCAGCTGGAATTGGACGCAGGAATGCCGGAACCGCATTCGTTGGCGGCGTACCAGTCGCCTTCGTCGTTGGGATTGTTGTCGCGGCCACCGCCGTCGCGCGCCATCGCCGCGTCGCTGATGAAGTCATAGCCGGGCAGGATGTTGGCGTTGAGATCCGGATGGTTGGTGATGCCGGTATCGATCACCGCCACCACCACGCCGGTGCCGGTGGCCTTGTCCCAGGCGGGGCGCACGTTGATCGAGGCGTTGCTCGTCCCGAAGCCCCACTGTTCGGAGAAGCGGGTGTCGTTGGGCACCAGCGTGGCCTGCATCAGCTGATCGACTTCAACGTATTCCACGCCCGGGTCGGCGGCCAGGCGACGCATCAGCAACTCGGCTTCAGCACTGTCCAACGGGCGGTCGGCCTTGACCACGGTCGGGCCGATCGCCAACTGGCGCAGCTTCTGCAGGCCGAGCGCGCGGCCCTGGGCCGCCGGCACGGCCGCGGCGGCGGCCTTCAGCGAGTTGGCCAGTGCGGTCGGGGTGGCGACCTCCCTGCTGCCATCCTTGTACTTCACGATGAAGCGCTGATGGGTCGGCGCCGAGGACAGGCCGCTCAACTGCACATCGCCGGCGAACGCCGGGGTGGCCAGCAGCAGGGTGGACAGAACGGACGCGCCCAGTACCACCAATGCACGCTGACGCAAACGGTGTTGCGAGACATGAGACATCGGATTTCCCTTTCAGACAGTGAATGCCGTCGTCGCGGCTGAGAATCCGGCTCCGATCCGGGGGCTGCTGAAGCGATGGCGCGGATCGGCCCGGTGAGTGAGTCGACGCTAATAGCTTGCTGGCGGATGAACAACGTTTCAGCCGCGCTTCCATGACATGAAATGTCGGATCTGAGACTTTCCGGGTCGAGGGTTTGTGAAAGTGAAGGGACGCCGGGGCTTCCAAGCGCTCTGAAGGCGTCACCGGATGTCCGAAATGGCTGTCTCCGCCGACAAAGGCCGGACAACGCTTGCGCATCAAGGACTTGCGCTATTGCCACCGCGGGACATGGAGTGTCGGCGGCGAACAGGCAACAAAAAACCCGCCTGTCACCAGGCGGGTTTTGATGCATCAGCGCGGATCCGCAGGGATCAGGCGTCCAGGCGGACCAGCCAGCCGTGACGGTCCGGCAGGCGACCGTACTGGATGTCGGTCAATTCCTTGCGCAGGGACATCGTCACTTCGCCGGCCGGCGCGTTGATGTCGCCCACCGAGAAGCCTTCGCCCTTGAGCTGGCCGATCGGGGTGACCACCGCCGCGGTACCGCAGGCGAACGCTTCCACGATATCGCCGGAGGTCACGCCGTCCTTCCACTCCTCGAGGGTGACCTTGCGCTCTTCGACCTTCATGCCGCGGTCGCGGGCGAGCTGCAGGATGCTTTCACGGGTGATGCCTTCCAGGATGCTGCCCGACAACGCCGGGGTCACCAGGGTGCCGTCCTTGTAGACCAGGAACACATTCATGCCACCCAGTTCTTCCAGGTACTTGCCTTCCACCGGATCCAGGAACAACACCTGCGAGCAGCCCTGCGCCTGCGCCTTCTGCTGCGGCAACAGCGAGGCGGCGTAGTTGCCACCGCACTTGGCCGCGCCGGTGCCGCCCTTGCCTGCGCGTGCGTAGTCGGTGGACAGCCAGATCGACACCGGCGCCACACCCTTGGCGAAGTACGGGCCAGCCGGGCTGGCGATCACGTAGTAGCCGGCCTTGTGCGCGCCGCGCACGCCGAGGAAGGCTTCATCGCCAATCATGAAGGGACGGAAGTACAGGCTGGATTCGTCGGCCGACGGCACCCACGACGCGTCCACGGCAATCATCTGCTTGAGCGATTCGACGAAGATGTCCACCGGCAGTTCCGGCAGCGCCAGGCGCTGGGCCGAACGCTGCAGGCGGCGGCCGTTGGCCTCCGGGCGGAAGGTCCAGATCGAGCCGTCGGCGTGGCGGTAGGCCTTGATGCCTTCGAAGATTTCCTGACCGTAATGCAGCACCGCGGCGGCCGGATCCAGCTGCAGCGGGCCGTACGGGCGCACCACGGCATCGTGCCAGCCGGTGTCCTTGTCCCAACGCACTTCCACCATGTGATCGGTGAAGTGCAGACCAAAACCGGGGGCGGCCAGGATGCGTTCACGCTCCTCGCTGCTGCGCGGCTGGGCGGAACGGGTGGTGTTGAAGCTCACGGAAGACTGGGACACCGGATATTTCCTGTTCTGGTTACGGGGAACGCCGTGACGCCGGCTGGCGATGGGCGGTTACAGCATGCCGGTTTCGAGCCGGGCGGCCTCGGACATCATGTGGCGGCCCCACGGCGGGTCGAACACCAGCTCGACGTCGGCCTGCGCCACCGTCGGGATCATTTCCAGCTTGCTGCGTACGTCATCGACCAGGATCTCGCCCATGCCGCAGCCGGGTGCGGTCAGGGTCATCTTGATCTCGACCTCGCGCTGGCCGTCATCCAGGTGCTTGAGGTCCACTTCATAGACCAGGCCCAGATCGACGATGTTGAACGGGATTTCCGGATCGAAACAGGTGCGCAGCTGCTGCCACACCAGTTTTTCGACCTCCTCGTCGGAGGCATCGGCGGGCAGTTCCAGCGCCGGGGGCGCTTCCTTGCCGATGGCATCGCCATCCTTGCCGGCGATGCGGAACAGATTGCCTTCGACAAAGACGGTATAGCTGCCACCCAGGGCCTGGGTGATATAGCCATAGCTGCCAGCGGGCAGCGTGACCGTTTCGCCCTGCGGGACCATGACGGCCTCGCAGTCGCGTTCGAAGTGGACAGGTTCACTGCTACGGGAATACATGTGGATCGATATGGGGGTCGCGGCCAATTCCCGCAAGGCGACCATTTTAGCCCAGTGGCCGCCCACGCGCCGGTCACCCCGCAAGCCGGTATCCTGTGGGGACTTACAGGAAGATTGTATGTCGCCCACGTCCGTGCCTGTCCGGAGCCGCCACTGGCTCTGGCCCCCGCTGTTTCTGCTTGGTGTCGTCACGGCCGTGCTGGCCTGGTTGTTCATCGCCCTGCTCACCGGCCGCCAGGCCGGCTGGATGGCGGTTCTGGCGGCGTTGGAGATCGCCTTCATGCTGCGTTTGGGCACCCTGCGCGCCGGCACCACCCGGGTGGTGCTGACCCTGCTGGCCACCGTGCTGGCGGCGCTGGCAGCCAACTGGGGGATCGCTTCGGCCTACCTGGGCGGCGCGATGGGGCTCACCCCGTGGGAATCAGCGTTGCGCATGGGGCCCTATCTGGCCTGGACCCTGAGCGGCCTGGCCAACGGCGCGGTCGAATGGCTGTGGCTGGGCGTGGCGCTGGTCGTGGGTTGGTGGGTGGCGAAATAACGCCCCCCCTGCACGCTGCCGCGGCGTGCCATCGGTAGTGCCGGCCGCTGGCCGGCTCCTCATGACATCAGAACGGAAACGCGCTGGCATTCAGGCATCGCGTTGAGCCGGCCAGCGGCCGGCACTACCGCAGGTCCGGAGTCGCCGTAGATCCGGGGTCGCCGGTAGGTCACGACCGTTGGTCGTGACCCTTGCATCCGCGCCTCAATGCCCGCCGTCGAGCGCCTTCAGTTCGCTCACCAGCGCGCTCGCCGCACCCGCACCATCGCCGTACAGCATGCGGGCGTTATCGGCGTAGAACAGCGCATTCTCGATGCCCGCAAAGCCGGTGCCCTTGCCGCGCTTGATCACCACCACGTTGCGGGCGTTGACCACGTCCAGGATGGGCATACCGTAGATCGGGCTGGCCGGGTCGGTGCGCGCCACCGGATTGACCACGTCGTTGGCGCCGATCACCAGCACCACGTCGGTGTTGGGGAACTCCGGGTTGATGTCGTCCATGTCGGCGATCAGGTCGTAGGGCACGCCCGCCTCGGCCAGCAGCACGTTCATGTGCCCGGGCATGCGCCCGGCGACCGGGTGGATCGCGAACTTCACCTTGATGCCGCGATCGATCAACCGCTGCGCGAGCTCCCACACCTTGTGCTGGGCCTGGGCCACGGCCATGCCGTAGCCGGGCACGATCACCACGCGCTCGGCGAAGGCCAGCATCGCGGCGACATCGCTGGCCTCGATCGGCTTCTGCGCGCCGCTGATCTCCTGCGCCACACCGCCGCCACCGAAGTTGGAAAACAGCACGCCGCTGATCGGACGATTCATCGCCTTGGCCATCAGGCGGGTGAGCAGGATGCCCGCCGCGCCGACCATCATGCCGGCGATGATCAGCGCCTCGTTGCCGAGCACGTAGCCCTCAAAGGCCACGGCCAGGCCGGTGAACGCGTTGTACAGCGAGATCACCACCGGCATGTCCGCGCCGCCGATCGGCAGCGTCATCAGCACGCCGAGTGCGAGCGCGACCACGAAGAAGCTGATGATGGCCACCGGGCTCAGGGTGACCGCTGCCCAGATGCCCAGCACCACCATCGCCAGCGCGACCAGCAGATTGAACACCTGCTGCCCCGGGAAGGTGACGCGGCGGTCGAGCCGGCCATCGAGCTTGGCCCAGGCGATGATCGAGCCGGACAGCGAGACCGCGCCGATCGCCGAACCGATCACGGCCAGCGCCAGCACGGTGGCCGACGGCTGGCGCGCAGCGAGATCGGCCAGTGCCTGCTCGCTCCAGTGCGTGGTATCGCGGTTGGTCAGGAACGAGAAGCGCAGCAGTTCGACCGCACCGATCGCCGCCGCCGAGCCGCCGCCCATGCCGTTGTAAAGCGCCACCATCTGCGGCATGTCGGTGATCGCCACGCGCTTGGCCGACCACCACGCCACGCCGGTGCCGATCGCTACCGCTGCCAGGATCAGCGGGATGTTGTGCAGCTCGGGCAGGAAGAACGTCGCCACCGTGGCGATCAGCATGCCCAGCCCGGCCCAGCGGATGCCGCTGCGCGCGATCATCGGCGAAGCCATGCGCTGCAGGCCGAGCAGGAACAGGGTTGCGGCAACCAGATAGCTCACCTGGACCAGCCACTGCAGCAGTTGCGCGGTGGTCACGTTCAAGGCGTCTTCTCCCCGGCGTCGCGCTTGGCGCTGGGCTTGAACATGTCGAGCATGCGTTCGGTCACCACGTAGCCACCGGCCGCGTTGCCCGCGCCGAGCACCACCGCGATGAACCCGATGATCTTCTCCAGCGGGGTCTGCGCGTGCCCCAGCACCACCATCGCGCCGATCAGCACGATCCCGTGGATGAAGTTGGAGCCGGACATCAAAGGGGTATGCAGGATCACCGGCACCCGCGAAATGATCACGTGGCCGGCAATGGCGGCCAGCATGAAGATATACAACGCCACGAACCCGTCGCTCATTGCAGTCACTCTCCCAGGCGGTCATCCCGTTCCCTGCATCATAACCATGCGCTGAACCAATCGGGCGGGCCGGTCAACCGCGGCCGCCCTGGGGCGTTCTCACGGTATCCCCCTGCCGGAACGCTACCCTGTGCTGGTGAGCTCTCCCCTACCGTCGACGGATGCCGACCTGCCCGCCCCTGCCGAGGTGGCGCTGCCGGTGTCGCTGGATGCGTTCCTGGCCGGCATCGGCCCGCGCGCGTTCCGTTTCGCCGAGGCCGGCCTGCGCCAGCGCGACGACGCGCTGGATGCGGTGCAGGACAGCATGCTGAAGATGCTCGGCTACCGCGACAAACCCGCCGCCGAGTGGGCGCCGCTGTTCTGGAGCATCCTGCGCCGCTGCGTGGTGGATCTGCAGCGCCGCCGTGGCTTCCGCCTCAAGTTCTGGCGCAGCAGCGACGAGACCGGCGGCGAGCATGACATCGACTGGGCTGACCACGCACCCGGCCCGGCCCAGGCCCACGAGCAGCGCGACCAGTATGCGCAGCTGGTGCAAGCCTTGCGTGAGCTGCCCGCCCGCCAGCGCGAGGCCTTCACCCTGCGCGTGCTGCAGGACCTGGACGGCGCCACCACGGCCAAGGCCATGGGCTGCAGCGAAGGCGCGGTCAAAACCCATCTTTCGCGCGCCCGCCAAGCGCTGCAGCAGTCTCTGGAGATCGCCCTGTGAACCGCCCCCTGCCCCCTTCGATGCAAGACGATGCCGCCCTGCGGCAGCTGCATGCGCAGGCGCTGGATACGCTCTCGCCGACCACGTTGGCGCGGCTGCGCAGCGCGCGTCATGCCGGCCCGTCGGCCAAGCGGCATGCGCCGTCCTGGTGGATGGCTACCGCCTGTTCTGCGGTGGTCGCGCTCGCGTTGGGCTACAGTTTCCTCCTCGGCGAATCGACCGCCCCGCCGGCACCGGTCGTGGCGAGCGCGGCCGATGACGGCAGCGATGTTCTCGACGAAAATCCCGATCTGTACGTGTGGCTGGGCAGCACCGACCTGGCAATGGAGTGATGATGAAACTGCGACTGTCCCTGGGGCTGGTATTGCTGACGCTGAGTGCGGCCGGCTGGGCGCAGACCGCCCCGCTACCGGACTGGGACAGACTCAGCCCGCAGCAGCGCGAAGCGTTGATCGCGCCCGTGCGTGACCGCTGGAACGACGCGCCGGCGCCGCAGCGCGAGCGCATGCTGCAGCACGGCCAGCGCTGGCTGACCATGACCCCGGAACAACGCGCGCAGGCGCACCGGGGCCGCCACCGTTTCGAAAACATGACGCCGGAGCAGCGCGAGCAGGCGCGCGCGCTGTTCGGCCAGATGCGCAGCATGACCCCGGAGCAGCGGCAGGACCTGCGTGATCGCTGGGCGCGAATGACCCCGGATGAACGCAAGGCGTGGCTCAAAGCCAACCCTGCACCGACGCCGCCACCGCCGCCAAAGCGCTGAGCCGTTAACGGCGTTAACGTTAACGGCGTTAACGGGGACGGAGGGGATTATTAACTACCTCCGTCCCTGTTATTTCAGGCGGCGACCCAGCGGGTTTTCGCGAGCAGTTCGTCGTCCCAGTCGAAGGTGACCGCGCCGTCTTTCAGGAACAGCGCGACGAAGTTGTAGACGTTGCGGGCGTACATCTCGCTGGCATGCACTGCGCCCTGGCTGGCCAGGTTGAGCGGGCCATCGATGAGCACACCGTCCAGATCCACGACCTCCCCCGGTTGCGTGGCTTCGCAGTTGCCGCCGGTTTCTGCGGCGAGATCGACGATCACGCTGCCCGGCTTCATCCCCCGCGCCATCGCGGTACTGACGATTTTCGGCGCTGGCCGCCCGGGCACCGCGGCGGTGCAGATCACCACGTCCACCGTGCGCAGGTGCTCGCCGAGGCGACGCTGCTGCTCGGCACGCTCTTCATCGGTCAGCGGCCGCGCGTAGCCGCCTTCGCCGACCGCGCTCACGCCCAGATCCAGGAATTTTCCGCCCAGCGATTCGATCTGCTCGCGGGTTTCCGGGCGCACATCGAAGCCTTCCACCTGCGCGCCGAGACGGCGGGCCGTGGCAATCGCCTGCAGGCCGGCCACACCGGCACCGACCACCAGCACCTTGGACGGACGGATCGTGCCGGCGGCGGTGGTGAGCATCGGGAAGAAGCGCGGCGCGCGCTGGGCCGCGATCAGGGTGGCCTTGTAACCGGCCATGCCGGCCTGCGAACTGAGGACATCCATCGATTGGGCGCGCGTGGTGCGCGGCAGACGTTCCAGCGGGAACGCCTGCAGGCCACGTGACTGGATCAGGCCCGCGCGTTCGGCATCGGCCTGCGGGTGCAGCATGCCGATCAGGCTGGCACCGGATTTCAGCCGGGCAAGGCGGTCATTGGACGGTGGCTGCACGCACAGCACGATGTCGGCCTGGGCCAGGCGGGTGTCATCGGCCGGCTGGGCCCCCACGTCCTGATACACCGCATCCGGGAAGCCCGCCGCCAACCCGGCACCGGGTTCGAATGACACGCCCGCGCCGAGCGCGATCAACTTGCGCGCCGTTTCCGGCGTCATCGCCACGCGCCGTTCCCCCGGCGCGTGCTCCTTTACCACCAACACCTCGACAGCCATGCCTGTCCCCGACGATCAGCGGATTGTGGGCTGATCGTAACCTGATCGTCAGGCCAAGGTGGCCCCGGGATCAATGCACGGTGGCGTTCTTGGTATCCAGGCGATCGATCACGCCCTGCATGGCGCTGTCGAAGGCGCCATCGTCGATATGCGCGCGCAGACGCCCCAGGCGCACCATCACCGCCAGCTCTTCTGGAGAGGCCACGCAGAAGCGCACCCCGCGCCGATTGACGAACAGCAGGCGCTGGGAGATCGGGCTCACCCAGGACAGCTTGCCCGTCTGGACCTTGCCGTCCTTGTCGACGAAATCCAGCCAGCTGCCGATCTCCAGCCCGCGGAAGCGGTCGGCATCGGCATTGTCGAAATCGCTGACATCCACCTTGCTGCCCAACTCCACCGCCGCCGATTCCTGCGCCGGCGGCGAAGGCAACGCCACCTGCGGCAGCTCGGGCAGCGCGCGTTCCAGCTCGGGGCGCGATTCGGCGATGCCCTGCAGGGTGTCGTGCAGCGCATCGATGGCACTGGTGGCCGCGTCGGCATGCACACCGACACTGGCGAAGACCTTGCGCAGTGCGGGGTGCCAGGCCTGCAGCCACGGCTTGCCGACGATATGCCGGCGTGCCTCGGCCACTTCATCCAGCATGCCATCGGCCAGGCTCAGCGCCTCACCGACCGAAGCGCCGTCTTCGCCTTCGCGCAGCACGGTCAGGGTCAGGTGGTGCTGCCAGGGCTGGCGCAGGAATTCACCGATCGCCTGCGGCAAGGTCGTGTCGCCGATGCGCCGGTCCAGTTCGGTGCTGGCCCGCTGGCGCGCCATTTCAAGTTTTTCCTGGCCGCGCTGGGTTTCGGCGGCGCGCCGCTCGGCGATCTCGATCCGGCGCCGGTGCTGGGTCAGAAACTCGCGGAATTCTTCTTCCAGGGTCAGGAAGATGGCCAGGTTCTCGTTGAACTCGGCCACCAGGCGCTCGATGATCTCCTCGACCTTGCCCATCAGCACGCGCTCGGCCTGGCTTTCGCCGGTGTTGCCTTCACAGGCCTCGGCCAGCGAGTTGAGCAGCTTGCGCGCCGGGTGGGTCTTCTGCACGAACATGCGGCGATCGAGCATGGCGACCTTGACGAAGGGCACCACCAGCCGGCCGATCAGCTCGCGCGAGCGGCCCTCCAGGTCGCGCTCATCGAGCATCACGTCGAACAGCATGCCGACCAGATCGATCGCATCTTCATCCTGCGGGTCCAGCCGCGCCTGCGCGGGATCGACCCCGAGCCGGGTCGCGCCGGACAGCACTTCGCTCTTCAGGCGCTGCGCCAGCGACTCACCGTCTTCACCGATCGCCGCGCGCAGGGTCGCACTCGGTGTGGCCTGCAGCAGCGACAGCACCGACATCATTTCGCGCTGGCTCAGCGGGCGCTGCTGGCCGACCGCGACGCTGGCCGCCGAGGTGGCGTCCTCGCGCACATGGCGGGTCTGCTGCAGCAGTTCGTGCAGGGCATCGAGCAGCATGCCCTGGTTGCCCCCAAGGCTGTCACCGCCCTCGCCATGTCCCTCGTGCGCGGCATGCCCGCCGCCCTGGAGGCGGCCGCGACTCTCGGCCCAGCGGTCGGCGAAGCGACGTGCCCAGGCCGGTGCCTGGCCCTCTTCGCCCGCCGATCCCATGCTGCTCTCGGGCTCAAAACCCTCGAAGGCATCGCGGTCCTCGCGCGGCGGCGATGGCGCGCGCGGAGCAGGACGGCGCGCGGCCATCTGCGGCATCACGCCCGCTGCGGCCAGTTGTTCATCCAGATACTCGTAACGCTTGCCGATCGGCTGCTGCAGATCGCGCTCGCACAACTTGATGAGCACCAGCCGCACTTCCGGGGCCAGTTCACAATCGGCGAAGGCCTCGTGGATCGCCACACCGAGGTGCTCGGGGCTGATCGGATTGGTATCGGCCTGCAGTTCCAGCCCCCCGGCGATCATGCCCAGGCGGCGGTCCAGACGCGACAGTACCGGCTTGAAGTCACGCAGCAGAACGGTGGCGAAATTGCGCACCGCCAGCCGGGACTCCAGCACGTGTTCGGGCACCAGGCTCAGCCCATCTTCTATCTGGCCGGCCAGGGTGGCCTCGGCCGACAGCGGCTCGCCCCGCTCCAGCGCCTCCCAGGCCTGGGCCAGGTGGGCGCGGAAGCCGGCCACGATGTCGTCCCGGCGCCGGCGCAGCTCGCGCATGCCATCCAGGAACAGCAACTGCGACGCGCCGGCGGTACCAGCACGGTCAAACAGCACGTCGTCGAAGCGCGCCAGCACCGTCGAGAACGACTCGACCAGCCCCGGCAGCACGGCCTCACGGGCCATCGTCAACAACGCCGGGTCACGGCCCGGGTGCCCCCCTACATTGGGCGTGGCAATCATGCGAAAAGGCTCCCCACCCTCGCAGGCACTGAGTACAGCATGGATATAACGAACGCCGGCGCACCCCATGCGCCCACGTTCGGATGGTAGGCCGGCCGACCGGTCAGAGACAGTGAAACAGTCGACACTTTAAACCTCGTTACCGGTGGCCCGGCAGGCTTTGTATCGTAAGCGCAGCAGGCCGTGGAAGCGAGTACAGCCACGTGAAGGAAGTCCGCTGATTAGGTGATGTTCATCACGTTTTGTCGCAAATTGCACCGAGATCGCCCAAGGCCGTGTCACAAACGGTCGCGACTATAATCGGGGCACCGTGAAGCCAGATTGAGAGCCCATGTCCGTCCCCCCCGCGCTGCACGCCCTGGACGCCCGTCGTTCGGTCCCCACCAAGCAACTGGGTGAACCCGGGCCCGACCCGGCCACCCTGATGAGGATGCTGAGCTCGGCCGTACGCGTGCCGGACCACGGCAAGCTGGTGCCCTACCGCTTCCTGCGGATTGCCGGCGATGCACGTCACAGTCTGGGCGCCTTCCTGGCCGAGCGCGCCGTCCAGCGCGACCCCCAGGTCTCACCGGCCCAGCTGGACAAGGACCGCCAGCGCTTCTCCCATGCCCCGCTGATCATCACCGTCATCGCCAGCCCGCGCCCGAACCCCAAGGTGCCAGAGGCGGAGCAGTTGATGACCGCCGGTTGCGTCTGCTTCGCCCTGCTGCAGGCCGCGCAGGCGCTCGGCTTCGGCGCGCAGTGGCTGACCGCCTGGATGGCCTTCGACCCGGCCGTGCACGCCCACCTGGGCCTGGCCGAGGGCGAGCAGATCGCCGGCTTCATCCATATCGGCACACCGAAGACCGCGGTTCCCGAGCGCGAGCGCCCGGACCCGGCCGCGCTGCTGCAGGACTGGGAGGGCTGAGATGTCCGCCCTTCCCGCCGGCCCCGGCATGGCGCACCCGCCGCTGCGTGCGCCGCTGTACCTGGTCGACGCCAGTCTGTACGTGTTCCGCGCGTGGCATTCGATGCCCGATGAGTTCCAGGATCAGCAGGGCTGGCCGACCAATGCCGTGCACGGCTTCGCGCGCTTCCTGCTCGACCTGCTCGAGCGCGAACGCCCCGCCAACATCGCCATCGCCTTCGATGAAGCCCTGGACAGCTGCTTCCGGCACCGGATCTACGCGGCCTACAAGGCCAACCGCGACCCCGCGCCCGATGCATTGCGCCGCCAGTTCGCCCACTGCAAGGCGCTGTGCACCGCGCTCGGCCTGGCCGTGCTGGCCCACCACGAGTACGAGGCCGATGACCTGATCGGCAGCGCCCTGCATGCACGCCGGGATGCCGGCATGCGCGGGGTGATCATCTCCGCCGACAAGGACCTCTCGCAGCTGCTGTTCGAGCATGACGAACAGTGGGATTACGCGCGCAATCAGCGCTGGGGCATGGCCGGCGTCAAAGCCCGCCACGGCGTGCATGCGCACCAGATCGCCGATTACCTGGCCCTGTGCGGCGATGCGGTCGACAACATCCCCGGCGTGACCGGGGTCGGGGCCAAATCCGCTGCGGTGCTGCTGGCCCATTTCGGCAGCCTGGACGTGCTGTACGAGCGCCTGGATGAAGTGCCCTTCCTGCGCCTGCGCGGCGCGGCGCAGATGGCAGTGCGGCTGCGCGAACAGCGCGAGCATGCGCTGCTGTGGCGCCAGCTGACCACCATCGCGCTGGATGCGCCGCTGGACGGCGCCGCCGTCGATTTCAGCCGGGGCGTGGCCGATGCACAGATGCTGCAGGGCCTGTGCGATGCACTGCGGTTCGGGCCGTTGACCCGGCGCCGCCTGTTCACCGCCGCCGGCCTGTCCGATTCCTCTTCCGTTGCCAGCGAGTTCGCATGAGCCCCAATACGCAAGCCCCCAAGGTCGTTTTTGAAGGCAAGTACCAGCGCATGGTCGTGCGCGGCACGTGGGAGTACAGCGAGCGCACCCACGCCGGCGGTCTGGCCGCGATCATCATCGCGGTCACCCCGGACGACACGGTGCTGTTCGTCGAACAGTTCCGGGTGCCGCTGCAGGCCAAGACCATCGAAATGCCGGCCGGCCTGGTCGGCGACATCGATGCCGGCGAGTCGATCGAGGTCTCGGCCGTGCGCGAGCTGGAGGAAGAAACCGGCTGGACCGCCGATCACGCCGAGGTATTGATGATCGGCCCGACCTCCTCCGGGGCCAGCAGCGAAAAGATCGCCTTCGTCCGTGCCACCGGCCTGCGCAAGGTGGGTGAGGGCGGTGGCGATGCCAGCGAAGACATCACCGTGCACGCGATTCCGCGCGCCCGCGCCGCCGCGTGGCTGGTCGAGAAGATGGGCCAGGGCTATGAGCTGGACGCCAAGCTGTGGGCCGGCCTGTGGATGATCGAACACCACCTGGACGGCACCCCGCGTGGCTGATGCGTTTGCCCCTCCGCACACGGGTGCGTCACTGCTCGGGCCGGCCGACCCGGCGCCGTTCACCGTGCATCAGGCGCAGGGCCGCTCGTCCTATCTGCTGCTGGCCGACCACGCCGGCCAGCAGGTGCCGGCGTCACTGGCCGGCCTCGGCCTGCCGCAGCACGAACTGGACCGCCACATCGGCTGGGACATCGGCATCGCCGGGGTCACCATTGAACTGGCGCGCCTGCTGGATGCGTGGGCGATCACGCAGACCTACTCGCGGCTGGTGATCGACTGCAACCGGCCGTTGGCGTCGCCCACGCTGATGCCGGCGGTCAGCGACCTCACCGCCGTTCCCGGCAACCAGGGCCTGTCGGCGCTGCAGCGTCAGCAGCGTATCGCGGCGATCCATGCGCCCTACCATGCGCGCATCGATGCCGAGCTGGACACGCGCCAGGCGCAGGCCCGGCCGACGTTGCTGGTGATGATGCACAGCTTCACCCTGGTGATGAACGACGCCGTGCGGCCTTGGCATGCCGGCGTGCTGTACCACCGGGACACGCGCTTTGCGCGTGCGCTGCTGCAGGCGCTGCGCGAAGAAGGCGACCTGGTGGTGGGCGACAACCAGCCCTACGCGGTCAGCAGCACCAGCGACTATGCCGTGCCGGTGCATGGCGAAGGCCGCGGGCTGGTGCATGTGGAGCTGGAGATCCGTCAGGACCTGATTGCCGATGCCGCCGGGCAGTTAGCCTGGGCGCAGCGCCTGGCCCGCATCTTCACTGCACTGCAGCCGCAGCTGGACGCCTTGCCGCCTGCGTGATGCCGGTCGTCAGCCGGCTGCGCGCCCACCGCGCCGGTTCATTCGAGGCACGGCCTGGCAGGCGCGGCCTCCGGCTGCGGCCGCAGCCACAGCGCCACGCCCACCCCCAGCAGGGCGAACAGGGCCGCGCCGTACTGCGCGTGGATCATGCCCTGCAGGGCCGCCTCACTGCTGGCGCCCGCGCTGCCACGACCGGCATTGGCCAGCATCACCAGCAACGCCAGGCCCAGCGCGCCGCCAATCTGTTGTGCGGTGGCAGCCATGCCCGAGGCCACGCCCTGCTGCGCCGCCGGCACGCCCTGCCCGGCCACGATCCACATCGCCGTCCAGGTGATGCCCTGGCCAAGGCTGAGCACCACGATGCCCGGCAGCAGCGCCCAGTAGGTCGCGCCATACGGCAGCGCGACGGCGACCGCGGCGATGCCGATCGCGCCGGCCAGCATGCCCACCGTCAGCACCTGACGCGGCGAACGCTGCGCGAGCATGCGCTCGGCGATGCGGATGCCGAAGGTGCACACCAAGGTCGGCGGCAGGAACGCCAGGCCCGCCTGCAGCGCACTCCAGCCGTAGCCATCCTGGTAGTACAGCGCCAGGAAGTAGTACTGCACGCCGTAGCTGCTCATGAACAGCATGGTCAGCAGCATCGCCGCACGCAGGCTGCGCAGGCGCAGCAGCGAGAACTGCATCAGCGGGTCGCGGCTGCGGCGTTCGATCTGCACGAAGGCGGCCAGCATCACTGCCGACACGACCAGGCAGATCAGCGTGAGCGGGGCCGACCACCCCCATTCCGGGCCCTGCACGAGGGTGGTCACCAGCAGGCTGCCGCCGAGGGTGACGGTCACACAGCCGGCCAGATCAAACGAGCGCCCTGCCAGCGGCGCGGGATCGCGCGGCAGCCACCAGCCACCCAGCAGCGCGCAGCCGCCGGCGAACGGCACGATCACCAGCAGTACCGACGCCCACCCGAAGCTCTGGGTCAGCACGCCACCGAGCAGCGTGCCCAGGGCCAGGCCGCCGGCGCTGGCCATCGACCAGATCGCCAGCGCGCGATTGCGCGGCGCGCCTTCGGCGTAGATGGTGTTGATCAGCGCCAGCGTGGCCGGGAACAGCAACGCCGCGCCGATGCCCTGCACCGCGCGGGCCGCGATCAGCAGCCACGCACTGGTGCTGAACCCACCGACCAGCGAAGCCAGCGCGAACAGCGCCATGCCCAGCCGATAGACCCGGCGGCGCCCCAGCAAATCGGCCGCACGGCCGCCCAGCAGCAGGCACCCGCCGAACGCCACCGTGTAACCGCTGACGATCCACTGCAGCTGCTGGGCGTTGATGCGCAGCTGCGCGCCCATCTCGTGCAGGGCAACGAAGATGATCGTGGAATCCAGCGCGATGATCAGCTGGGCGGTGGCCAGCAACGCCAGGGCGAGGCGCGGAAATGCGGGCGCCGGCGCGCCAGCGGGAGACAGGGGGGAGGTCATGCCGACTCGGTACTGCGTAAGAAGGTGGGCAGTCTCATTGATGACGCTGCAGAAATAAACCCGGATACTTCGATATCTGTCATGCATATCCGCATGAATCGGAGAAATCCATGGACCTCAACGCCGTGCGCATGCTGGTGCAGGTGGCCGAAGCACGCAGCTTCACCGTCGCCGCCGGCCAGCTGGGGATCAGCCAATCCGGGCTGTCACGGGCGATCAGCCGGCTGGAAAGCGCCTTGGGGGTGCGGCTGCTCCACCGCAATACCCGCAACGTCAGCCTGACCCCGGATGGCCGCCAGTTCGTCGAGCACTGCGCGCCGCTGCTGAGTGGGCTGGAGGATGCCGAGCGCCGGCTGGGTGATCGCCCCTCCACGCCCTCGGGCGTGTTGAAACTGACGGCGCCCTCGATGTTCGGGCGCAAGGTGCTGGTGCCGCTGGCCGGGCAGTTGATGGCGGCGCACCCGCAACTGCAGTTCGAGCTGGTACTCAACGACCGGCTGGTCGATCTGGTCGAAGAAGGCTTCGATGCCGCACTGCGCACCGGGCCGATCAGCGATGTGCGCATGGTGGCGCGCCCGCTGCGGCCGTTGAACTGGGTCACCGTCGCGTCTCCGGCCTACATCGCGCGGCACGGGGAACCGGCCGCGGTGGATGCGCTGCACGATCACGCCTGCCTGGCGGTGCGCAATCTGCGCAGCGGGCGGCTGGTGGATTGGCAGTTCCGCGAGGCCGACGGCCAATTGCGTGAGTTCACTCCACCGGCGCGGATGGTGTTCGACAGCGGCGACCCGTTGGTGGAAGGGGCGCTGGCCGGGATCGGCATCGTGCAGGTGATGGATTTCGCGGTCGCCGATGCGCTGGCGGACGGGCGGCTGCAGCGGGTGCTGCAGCCCTTCGAGGGCCGCAGCCGGGTGCTGTCACTGGTCTACCCACCCTCGCGGCAGGCTTCGCCGAAGCTGCAGGTGTTGGCGGAGGCGTTGTTGGGCGGTGATTGGTGAATCTGCAAAGCAGGAAGATCAACCCAGCTGAAAGCAAAACGCTCCAATCTCGTCGAATGAGTCAAATTCTGGTCGATCGGAGAGAAACAGATAGCCCATTCCGTCGAACAACATTCCCCTTCTACTCGGCATAGCGGCGTCAATGTCTGCACCATAGATGGCCAACCTTCGGCGTCCGCCTGGCCATGCCAGAGGTGCCTGCAGCCACGCATCGACGCCGTCAACCTTCGAATCAAGATTGTCTTCGTCATCTTCGTCGTGGCAATCAACCCTCTCCAAGCGCCCAGCTTCCAGCAGATCCATTGGTGTATTGCAGTGCTGCCTTGAGGAACGGCGATAGGCAATCACAGCCGCCGCACTGGAACCGTCATGCAGCCTCAACTGGTCAAGATGGCTGAAACGTTCCATGTCGACTGGAATGAACACCGATATCCAGAAGTCCAGCGCGACTCCTTCCGGATAAAACCAGTCCGCAGGAAATGCGGCCAAGTGGACCAGAGGAAGACCGTCGGCAAGCCCGGGCCACTGAACATCGTCCGGGAGAAATGCACCTCCGCCGACATAGGCGTCATGGGGCGTCGGAGCATCCCTGGTAACAACTACCTGTTTGTACATCGGGGCATCGGAGGCCGGCAGGGCGCCGCACGATGTCATTCCGTCGGTTCCAGCATCAAGGCCAAAGGCGACATCGCCAAGAGCAGCAGACGTGAGGACTCACTGAGCGTTAGTCGCGCAACTCGCATTGGGTGGTGGGGGCCGG
>NZ_JBHFHW010000009.1:0-8404 GCF_057333975.1 Stenotrophomonas sp. AGC87 | reverse complement strand
GGCCCCCCCCACCCCCATCAACCCGCGAAACGATCCGTCGCCCGCACCAGCGCGTCGACATTCTCCGCTTCGAACGCGGAGTGGCCCGAGGCCGGGCTGATCTCCAGGGTCGATTTCGGCCACGCCTTGTGCAGCTCCCACGCGCTCTGCAGCGGGCAGACCACGTCGTAGCGGCCGTGCACGATCACGCCGGGGATATCGGCGATGCGATGCGCGTCGCGCAGCAGCTGTTCTTCCACCTCGAAGAAGCCACCGTTGACGAAGTAGTGGTTCTCGATGCGGGCGAAGGCCAACGCGAACTGCGGGTCCTGATGGCTGTTCACGAAGTCGTCGTCCACGTGCAGGAAGCTGGTCGCGCCTTCCCACACGCTCCACGCCTTGGCCGCGGCCAGGCGGGTGGCTTCATCGTCGCTGGTCAGGCGGCGGTGGAAGGCCGAGATCAGGTCGTGGCGCTCCACGGCCGGGATCGGCTTGAGGTAGTGCTCCCACGCATCCGGGAACAGGCGGTTGGCGCCTTCCTGGTAGAACCACTCCAGCTCCCAGCGGCGCAGCATGAAGATGCCGCGCAGCACCAGCTCGGTCACGCGCTGCGGGTGGGTCTGCGCGTAGGCCAGCGCCAGGGTCGAGCCCCAGCTGCCGCCGAACACCTGCCAGCGATCCACCTTGAGGTGCTCGCGCAGCGTCTCGATGTCCGCGACCAGGTCCCAGGTGGTGTTGTCCACCAGGTCCGCGTGCGGCGTGGAACGGCCGGCACCGCGCTGGTCGAACAGGATGATCCGGTACTTGGCCGGGTCATGGAACTGGCGCATTTTGTCGCTGCAACCGCCGCCCGGGCCACCGTGCAGCATCACCACCGGCTTGCCGTCGGGATTGCCGCACTGCTCGAAGTACAGCGTGTGGCGGTCATCGACCTTCAGGGTGCCGACGTCGTAAGGGGTGATGGCGGGATACAGCGTACGCATGACAGGAACTCCATGTGGAATGACAGTCGCCGCATCACGCTGCGCGGCGGCCCGGTGGACAGGTCATTCTAGCCTCGGCCTCGCCGCAGGGCCGGCACGCGGTTACGCGGGCAGACAGCCCAGGCTCACCCGGTCGCGCTGTTCCAGATCACGTTCGGTGGCGACCGACTGGAAACCGGCCTGCTGCAATAGGGTGCGGATCGCCTCACCCTGGTCCCAGCCGTGCTCGATCAGCAACCAGCCGCCGGGCCGCAGGTGCGCTGCCGCACCGTCGATGATCTGGCGGATGTCGTCCAGCCCATCAAGGCCGGAGGCCAGCGCGGTGGCCGGTTCGAAGCGCAGGTCGCCCTGGGCCAGGTGCGGGTCGTCGCTGGCGATGTACGGTGGATTGGTGGCGATCAGATCGAAGCGCTCGCCTGCCAGCGGTGCGTACCACGCGCCCTGCCGGAAGCGGACGTTGCCCAGTGCGTGGCGCTGCGCGTTGCGCGAGGCGACCGCCAGGGCCGCCGCGCTGAGGTCGGTTGCGACCACCTGCGCCTGCGGGCGTTCGCTGGCCAGCGCCAGCGCGATCGCGCCACTGCCGGTGCCGAGGTCGGCGACCCGCAAGGCGGTAGCTTCGGGCAACCGTGTCAGCGCCAGCTCGACCAGCAGTTCGGTCTCCGGGCGCGGGATCAGGGTGGCCGGGTTGACCTCCAGATCCAGCGTCCAGAAGCCGCGGCGGCCCAGCAGGTACGCCACCGGCTCACCGGCCAGGCGTTTGGCCAGCAGCGCCTCGAACGCCGCCACCTCCGCCGGCTCGACCGGATCGGTGGCATGCGCGAACAGCCAGCTGCGCTCGCGTTCCAGCACCTGCAGCAACAGCAGTTCCGCTTCGTGCCGGCCTTCCACGCCGGGCAGGCGGGTGGCGGCATCGGCGAGCAACTGGCGGACATGTGGCGGGGTGGCGGTCATGGCGGGACGGAGCAACATCGGGGCGCGCAGTGTAGTGCACCGCCCCCTGCGCCCCGGTTACGCGTGACGGCCGTCCGCGACCGGCAGCATGATTGAATCAAGGCATGGCAACTCACATATTCATGCATCTGCACTATCGATTTCCGGCTGACATCGGGCCGTATCGACACTGCGTTGCCTGCGATCGTTCAGCTTTCCCTCGCAACGGATATGCAGAAGCTATTGCACTGATCACACGTCCCGGCGCTCTGGGCATTGTGCTGCAACGTTTCTGACAGATCTGGCCATCACCATTCATCGCAGGATCAGGCCATTTTGATAGTCTATGACTATCGTATAGATGCAATCAATGGATTGTCCTTATGGGAATGGAGCCGCTAACCTGTGTTGGTCGCTTCACCCACCCCCTTCACCAAGAGGAACAACGATGTCGCTCATCAACACCCAGATCCAGCCGTTCGAAGCCAACGCCTACCAGAATGGCGAGTTCATCAAGGTCTCCGACAGCACCCTGAAGGGTCACTGGTCCGTGCTGATCTTCATGCCGGCCGCGTTCACCTTCAATTGCCCGACCGAGATTGAAGACGCCGCCGATCATTACGCCGAGTTCCAGAAGGCCGGCGCCGAGGTCTACATCGTCACCACCGACACGCACTTCTCGCACAAGGTGTGGCACGAAACCTCGCCGGCCGTCGGCAAGGCCCAGTTCCCGCTGGTCGGCGATCCGACCCACCAGCTGACCAACGCCTTCGGCGTGCACATTCCGGAAGAAGGCCTGGCCCTGCGCGGCACCTTCATCATCAACCCGGAAGGCGTGATCAAGACCCTGGAGATCCACTCCAACGAGATCGCCCGTGACGTCTCCGAGACCCTGCGCAAGCTGAAGGCTGCCCAGTTCACCGCCGCCAACCCGAACCAGGTGTGCCCGGCGAAGTGGAAGGAAGGCGAAAAGACCCTGACCCCGTCGCTGGACCTGGTCGGCAAGATCTAAGCCGCTCCTCATCCCCATCCCCGCCCGCCGGGGATGGGGGTGAACCCAAGCCGGTGCCCCACGCGCCGGTTTCGGTTCACCCCCATGTCGCGCAGATGCACCCGCGGGGTGCGTCGACGCTGCCCCCTTGCCTGATTCAAGGAGTTTTTCGATGTTGGATGCCAACCTCCAGTCCCAGCTGAAGACCTATCTGGAACGTGTCACCCGTCCGATCCAGATCACGGCGCACGTGGATGACGGCGCCAAGTCGCAGGAGATGCTCGAGCTGCTGAACACGCTGACCACGCTCTCCACGCAGATCAGCCTGGACGTGCGTCGCGACAGCAACGCGCGCACGCCCTCCTTCGCATTGACCACGCCGGGCCAGGACATCCATCTGGTGTTCGCGGGCCTGCCGATGGGCCATGAGTTCACCTCGCTGGTGCTGGCGCTGCTGCAGGTCGGTGGTCACCCGTCCAAGGCCACCGCCGAGCTGATCGAGCAGGTGCGCAATCTGGAGGGCGAGTACCGCTTCGAAACCTATTTCTCGCTGTCCTGCCAGAACTGCCCGGACGTGGTCCAGGCACTGAACCTGGCGGCGGTGTTGAACCCGCGTATCCAGCACGTGGCGATCGATGGCGGCCTGTTCCCGGCCGAGGTCGAAGCACGCCAGATCATGTCCGTGCCGACCGTGTACCTCAACGGCGAGGTGTTCGATCAAGGCCGCATGACGCTGGAGCAGATCGTGGCCAAGCTCGACACCGGCGCTGGCAAGCGCGATGCCGAAAAGCTGAGCGCCAAGGCCCCGTTCGATGTGCTGGTGGTGGGCGGTGGTCCAGCCGGTGCAGCCGCGGCGATCTATGCCGCACGCAAGGGCATCCGCACCGGTGTTGCCGCTGAACGTTTCGGTGGCCAGGTGCTGGATACGATGGCGATCGAGAACTTCATTTCCGTCAAGGAAACCGAAGGTCCGAAGCTGGCCGCGGCGCTGGAACAGCATGTGCGCGAGTACGACGTGGACATCATGAACCTGCAGCGCGCCACCGCGCTGGTGCCCGCCGGCGATGACGGCCTGGTCGAGATCAAACTGGAGAACGGCGCGTCGCTGAAGTCGCGCTCGGTCATCTTGTCCACCGGTGCACGCTGGCGCCAGATGAACGTGCCCGGCGAAGATCAGTACCGCAACAAGGGCGTGGCGTACTGCCCGCATTGCGACGGTCCGTTGTTCAAGGGCAAGCGCGTGGCGGTGATCGGCGGTGGCAACTCCGGCGTGGAAGCGGCGATCGATCTGGCGGGTCTTGTGACGCATGTGACCCTTCTGGAATTTGATGACAAACTGCGGGCCGATGAAGTACTGCAGAAGAAGCTGCGCAGTCTGGGCAACGTCACCATCATCACCAGCGCCCTGACCCAGGAAGTGCTGGGCGATGGCCAGAAAGTGACGGGCCTGGTCTACCAGGACCGCGTCGGTGGCGATTCGCACCGGGTGGAACTGGAAGGCATCTTCGTGCAGATCGGTCTTCTGCCGAATACCGAATGGTTGAAGGACACGGTGGCCCTGTCACCGCGTGGCGAGATCCTGATCGACGACCGCGGCCAGACCAGCGTGCCGGGTGTCTTCGCCGCAGGCGATTGCACGACCGTTCCGTACAAGCAGATCGTCATCGCGATGGGCGCCGGTTCCACTGCGGCACTGAGCGCCTTTGATCACCTGATCCGTACCTCCGTTCCCAAGAGCAGCGGCGCTGTCGCCGAAGCTGCCTGAAACGTCCGGTTCCCGGTTCGCCGGGAACCTTGTCTGTCTGCTGGGTAAGCCACGCCATCACCCGGTCCATTACCGTTAGAGGTCCAAGGAAATGAACCTACGTGATTTGAAGTATCTGGTGGCGCTGGCCGACCACCGCCATTTCGGCAAGGCGGCCGCCGCCTGCTTCGTCAGCCAACCCACCCTGTCCACCCAGATCCGAAAGCTCGAGGACGAGCTGGGGTTGCCGCTGGTGGAGCGCGCTCCGCGCAAGGTCATGCTCACCCCGGCCGGGGTGGAAGCCGCCGCGCGTGCCCGCACCATCGTGGCCGAGGTGGAGCAGATGAAAGAAGCCGCGCGGCGCAGTCGCGATCCGGAAGCCGGCACGGTGCGGCTGGGGATCTTCCCCACGCTGGGGCCGTACCTGCTGCCGCATGTGATCCCCAACATCCGCGAACGCTTCCCGCAACTGGAACTGCTGCTGGTCGAGGAAAAAAGCGACGAGCTGCTGACCCGCCTGCGCGAGGGCAAGCTGGATGCCGCCCTGTTGGCACTGCCGCTGGATGATGACCAGCTGCACGCCGAGTTCCTGTTCGAAGAGCCCTTCCTGCTGGCGGTCTCCCAGCAGCACCCGCTGGCGCGCCGCCAGCATCTGGATGTGCAGGAACTGTCCTCGCAGAAGCTGTTGCTGCTCGAAGACGGGCACTGCCTGCGCGACCAGGCGCTGGCGGTCTGCCGGTTGTTCGGTGCCAACGAAAAATCGGAGTTCCGCGCGACCAGCCTGGAAACGCTGCGGCAGATGGTGGCCGCCGATGTGGGCATCACCCTGCTGCCGACGCTCTCGGTCAAGCCGCCGGTGCCGCGCTCGGACAACATCCGCCTCCTGGATTTCAGTGGCGATGACCGTCCCAGCCGCCGCATCGCGATGGCCTGGCGCCGCAGTTCGGCGATGACCGGCTTCCTGGAGCAACTGGCCCAGCAGTTCAAACGGCTGCCGCAGGGCCTGTTCGCACTGGAGTCGACCGATGTCCCGGCGGTCGCGGCCATGCCGCTTCCACGCGCCGGCTGAGCCTGGCTGAACCGGCCGGCGGGGCCGATACGCCGGACGGGTCGCATCCGTCTACGATTGTCAGCACAATAGAACGAGGCGGTGCCAGCAGGCGCCGCCTTTTTGCATGGGTCTTCCACAAACGCAAGGAGCTACACCATGTCCACTTCCAGCGGACTGCCCCCTTCGATCATTGTTTCAAGCCACGACATGGACCGCCTGGATGCCATGCTCGAGTCTCCCGCCGTCAGCCAGACCCCCGCCGGGATCGCCCTGGCCGAGGAACTCAACCGCGCGACCGTTGTGGCGCCGGACCAGGTTCCCGAGGGCACCGTCATGATGCATTCGCGCGTAGAGTGCGAAGATGAGCTGCAGAACGAAAAGCATGTTCTGACGCTGGTCTATCCGCGTGAAGCCGATGTTGAACAGGGCAAGGTATCGATCCTGGCACCGGTGGGCACCGCCCTGCTCGGCCTGTCGATCGGCCAGACCATGGATTGGGTGGCACCGGGCGGGCGCAAGCTGCGCCTGCGGGTGACCGCCGTCCATCACCAGCCCCACGCCTGACCCTGCCTGCTGCGATCCGCGCAGGTTCCACCGTTTCGTCCCAGGAGTTGCAATGAGCACCGTTTCGCTGTCCAAACTCTCCCAGCTGCGTGATCTGTCCGTGGTGGTTGCCGATACCGGCGACTACGAGGCGATCAAGCGCTTGAAGCCGGTCGACTGCACGACCAACCCCACCCTGGTGAAGAAAGCGCTGGACCTGCCGGTGTATGCCGATCTCATCGAGAGCGCGCTGGCCTGGGGCCGCGAGCAGGCGGGTGAGCGCGAGACCATCGTGCACGCGGTAGCCGATCGGCTGACCGTGGGCGTGGGCACCCTGCTCAGCACGCTGGTGCCGGGCCGGGTCTCGACCGAGGTCGATGCCGACCAGGCGCATGACACCGCGGCCACGGTGGCCAAGGCGCGCCAGTTCATCGCCATGTACGACGCGGCCGGCGTGCCGCGCAGCAAGGTGCTGATCAAGATCGCGGCAACCTGGGAAGGCGTGGAAGCGGCGCGCCAGCTGCAGGCCGAAGGGATCGACTGCAATCTGACGCTGATCTTCAATCCGACCCAGGCCTTGGCCTGCAGCGAGGCCGGGGCGTTCCTGATTTCGCCGTTCGTGGGCCGCATCCTGGATTGGTACGTGGCCAACGGCCAGGCACCGGCCAGCATCGATGACGACCCGGGCGTGGTGTTCGTGCGCGGCGTGTATGCCGAGTTCAAGCGCCGCGGTTCGCCGACGGTGGTGATGGGCGCGTCGTTCCGTTCGACGGCGCAGATCGAGGCGCTGGCAGGCTGCGATCGCCTGACGATTTCGCCGGATCTGCTGGAGAAGCTGGACGCCGATCATGGCGAGCTGCCGCGCAGGCTGGTGGCCGGTGCGGCCGAGTCTGTACAGGTGACGCCGATCGATGGGGCGCGGTTTGCGGCGGATCTGGCGGCCGATCCGATGGCAACGGAGAAGCTGGCGAGCGGTATCGATGCGTTCGCCAAGGATCTGGAGGCGTTGCGGCAGACGATCCGCGAGCGGTTGTAAGCGCTGGCGGTTGGATGGCTGCACGACAAGAGGCCCCGCTCATGCGGGGTCTTTTGTTTGGAACTGCAGGAGCCGACCGTTGGTCGGCTCTGGGGTATCAGGCATCCACGCCGATGGGGCAGCTGACGCCGGTACCACCAATGCCGCAGTAGCCGTTGGGGTTCTTGGCGAGGTACTGCTGGTGGTAGTCCTCGGCGTAGTAGTACTCGGGCGCGGGGAAGGCGATATCGGTGGTGATGGGGCCGTAGCCGCTGTCGTTGAGGCGCTGCTGGTAGGCGTCGCGGCTGGTCAGGGCGGCGTCGTGCTGGGCCTGGCTGGTGGCGTGGATCGCGGAGCGGTACTGGGTGCCGGTGTCGTTGCCCTGGCGCATGCCCTGGGTGGGGTCGTGGCTTTCCCAGAAGACCTGGAGGAGGCGCTCGAGGGGGACGATGGCGGGGTCGTAGACGACCTCGACGATTTCGGTGTGCCCGGTCAGGCCGGAGCAGACTTCTTCGTAGGTGGGGTTCGGGGTGACGCCGCCGGCGTAGCCGACCGAGGTCGAGTAGACGCCGGGGATGGTCCAGAATTTGCGCTCCGCGCCCCAGAAACAGCCCATGGCGAAACGGATCCGCTCCAGGCCGGTGAAGCTGTCTTTCAGCGGGTGGCTGTTGACGTAATGCTGGTTGTGCAGCAGCGGCAGGGGCTGGTCGCGGCCCGGCAACGCTTCTTCCGGGCGCGGCAGGCGCTGCTTGAAGGCGCCGATGCCCAACACACCGTTTCCAATACCCAACATGGCGTTCTCCTAGGCCGGCAACAGGCCGGCGCTTTCGTCTCCGTCGAATATGGGGTCGTCCGGGGCCGCGCCCAAGTCCAGTTGGGCGACGATGTCTTCCGCTTCGGGACGGGCCAGATCGGGGACGCACACGCGCAGGACGCCGAACAGCGGGAGCTCGCCCATGCCGCCCAACAGCGATTCACCGAAGACGAAAGCGGGGATGCCGGCGTCCTCCAGGGCGTGTTTGACCAGATGGGCGTCGAACAGGTTGTCGGCCTGGTAGATCACGTGCATGGGTGGGCTCCGGAGGGCATGGGCCCAGCATACGCCCGGGGACTGAAGGCGTCCCGACCCGCGGCGGTCATCTTCCAGGTGCAGCCGGATCCCGTAGTG
>NZ_JBHFHW010000008.1:40450-49361 GCF_057333975.1 Stenotrophomonas sp. AGC87 | reverse complement strand
CGCAGTTCGACGCTGGCCGGCAGGCCGATCGCGGCGCGTGCGCCTTCGATGGCCTGCACCGCTTCGCCCAGCGATGCCTCCGGGGCGAGGTTGAAGGAGAACGTCACCGCCGGGAACTGGCCGACATGGTTGATCAGCAGCTGCGCGGGGCGCTGTTCGATCCGGGCGATGCCGCCCAGCGGCACCTGCCGTCCGTCCGGCCCGGTGACGTGCAGGCGTGCGATCGCATCCGGGCCGAAGGCCACGTCCGGGCGCGCTTCCAGCACCACGCGGTACTGGTTGGCCTGGGTGAAGATGGTCGAGATCTGGCGCTGCCCGAACGCGTCGTACAGCGCATCGGCGATGGTCTCCACGCTGATGCCCAGGCGCGCCGCGGCGACCCGGTCGATCACCACGTGTGCCTGCAGCCCTTGGTTCTGCAGATCGCTGGCGACGTCAGCCAGCGCCGGTGCCTGCTGCAGATGCTCGAGCAGGCGTGGGGTCCACGTTTCCAGCTGCGCGATGTCCGGGCTGGTCAGGGTGAACTGGTACTGGGTACGGCTGATCCGGTCTTCGATACCCAGTTCCTGCACCGGCTGCAGATACAGCCTGATGCCCGGTACATGCGCCACGCGCTGCTGCAGCCGCGCGATGATCGCCTGCGCATCGGCATCGCGCTGTGCGTGCGGTTTCAATTCGATCAGAAGACGCCCACTGTTGAGCGTGGCGTTGTTGCCGTCCACACCGATGAACGAGGACAGGCTGGCCACGTCCTCATCCTCCAGCAACGCCGCCGACAATGCCTGCTGGCGCTGCGCCATTGCCTGGAAGGAGATCGACTGCGGCGCCTCGCTGATGCCCTGGATCAGCCCGGCATCCTGCACCGGGAAAAAGCCCTTGGGCACCCACACGTACAGCAGCGCCGTCAGCACCAGCGTGGCGACGGTGGCGGCCAGCATCAGCGGCTGGCGCTGCAGCACCCAGTGCAGCTGGCGATCGTAGACCGCCACCACGCGGTCGAACGGGTCGCCCTGCTGCGCCGATTCCTGCCCATCGGCATCGCGGCGGGTGGCGTGGCCGGCCTTGAGCAGGCGCGCGCACATCATCGGCGTCAGCGTCAGCGAGACCAGCAGCGAGATGCCGATCGCCACCGCCAAGGTGATCGCGAATTCGTGGAACAGCTTGCCGACCACGTCGGCCATGAACAGCAGCGGGATCAGCACCGCGATCAACGACAGGGTCAGCGAGATCAGCGTGAAGCCGATCTGCCTGGCGCCCTTCAGTGCCGCCTGCATCGGCGTGGCACCGCGCTCCAGATGACGGGCGATGTTCTCCAGCATCACGATCGCATCGTCCACCACGAAGCCGGTGGCGATGGTCAGCGCCATCAGGGTGAGATTGTTGAGCGAGAAGCCGGCCAGCAGCATCACCCCGAACGTGCCGACCAGCGACAGCGGGACCGCGATGCTGGGAATGATCGTGGCCGGGATGTTGCGCAGGAACAGGAAGGTGACCATCACCACCAGCGCGATCGCGATCAGCAGCTCGTGCTGCACGCCGCGGATGGACGCGCGGATCGATTCGGTGCGATCGCTGAGGATGGCCACATCCACACCGGCCGGCAGCGAGGCCTGCAGCTGCGGCAGCAGCGCACGCACCTGGTCGACCACGGCGATCACGTTCGCGCCGGGCTGGCGCTGGATGTTGATCAGCACCGCCGGGGTGGTGCCTGACCACGCGGCCAGCTGGCGGTTCTCGGCGCCATCTTCGATGGTGGCCACGTCGCCCAGGCGCAGCGGTGCGCCATCCTTCCAGGCCAGGATCAGCGCACGGTACTCGGCTACTGAGCGCATCTGATCGTTGGCATCGAGCATGATCGCGCGGGTCGGCCCGTCGAAGCTGCCCTTGGGCATGTTGACGTTGGCCGTGCCGATCGCGGTGCGGATGCTGGCCATGCTCAGCCCGTTGGCGGCCAGCGCGGACGGATTGACCTGGATGCGCACCGCCGGGCGCTGCCCGCCGGCCAGGCTGACCAGGCCGACGCCGGGCAGCTGCGAGAGGCGCTGTGCCATGCGCGTATCGACCAGATCGTGCACCTGCGGCAGCGAGAGGCCCTGCGAGGTCACTGCCAAGGTCAGGATCGGTGTATCGGCCGGGTTGACCTTGCGGTACACCGGCGGCACCGGCAGGTCATCGGGCAGGAAGCTGTCGGCGGCGTTGATCGCGGCCTGCACTTCCTGCTCGGCCACGCCGAGCGCGACCTCCAGCGAGAACTGCAGGGTGATCACCGACGCGCCGCCGGAGCTGGTCGAGGACATCTGCTTCAGGCCGGGAATCTGCCCGAGTTGCCGTTCCAGCGGCGCGGTGACCGCGCTGGTGGTGACGTCCGGGCTGGCGCCGGGGTACAGCGTGGTGATCTGGATGATCGGGTAATCGACCTGCGGCAGTGCCGCGACCGGCAGCAGGCGATAGGCCATCACGCCGGACAGCAGCAGCGCCACCATCAGCAGCGTGGTCGCGACCGGGCGCTCGATGAAGGGGCGCGAGAGGTTCATGCGCCGGTCCGCGGCGGGTCCTGCTCCACCACCTCGACCTTGGCGCCTTCGCGGAGCCCATCGATGCCTTCCACCACCACGCGCTCGCCAGCCTTGAGGCCTTCGCGCACCGAGACGCGCTCGCCATCGGCCGGGCCGAGCACCACGGTGCGCAGGTGCGAGGTGGCATCGGCCGCGATCACGTAGACATAGCTGCCCTTGCTGCCGAACTGCACGGCGGCATTGGGAATCACCACCGCATCGCTGCTGCTGACCTGCAGGCGCACGTTGACGAACTGGTTGGGGAACAGAGACTCATCGGCGTTGGCGAACTGCGCGCGCAGTTTCAGCGTGCCGGTGGCGGTATCGATGCGGTTGTCCAGGCTGGAGAGCACGCCATCGCCCAGTGCAGTGCGCTCCTCGCGGTCCCAGGCTTCCACGGTCAGCTGCGGATTGGCGCGTGCGGCAGCCACCACCGCCGGCAGGTCCGGCTCGGGCACGGTGAACAGCACGCTGATCGGGGTGGTCTGGGTGATGGTTGCCAGCGGCTCGGTATCGCCACTGCGCACCAGGTTGCCGACATCGACATTGCGCAGGCCCATGCGCCCGGCCACCGGTGCGGTGATGCGGGTGTACTGCAGCTGCAGGCGTGCTTCATCCACCGCCGCCTGGTCGGTCTGGCGACGGCCCTGCAGCTGGCGCACCTTGCTCTGCTGATCGCTCAGGTCCTGCGCGGAGACGAAGTGCTTGCTCTGCAGTTCGGCGAAGCGCTTGAGCTGGCTTTCGGCATTGTCCAGCTCGGCCAGGTTCTGCTGCTGGGTGCCCAGCGCACGCGAGAGCTGCACCTGGAACGGGCGCGGATCGATCTCGGCCAGCAGCTCGCCGGCGGTGACGTGCTGGCCCTCGGAGAATGCCAGGCGCAGCAGCTCGCCATCCACGCGGCTGCGGATGCTCACCGTATGCAGCGGGGTCACCGTGCCCAGCGCTTTCAGGCGCACCACCAGATCTTCCTGCGTCGCAGTGGCCACACGCACCGGGGTCGGCTGCGGCCCCCCGGACGGGCCGGCGGCGGGGGCGGGCGAGAGCACTTTCCATGCAGCGATGGCGGCCAGGCCGACAGCGGCAGCGATCAACAGCGGTGTGACCATACGACGGCGAGACGACGGGGGCGTTGAAGCGGACATACGCATCCTGCGCACCCTCCACCGGAGCAGTGCGTCCATGGGGACCGGCCGAGTGCGGCAGGTCAACGGGGGAGAGGGTGTCTGGCGGGGCAGCGGGTGGAACACCGCCGCGTGGCTGGATGCCGTTCGAATGGAACGGGAGCGCCATGATACAGGGCCGGGCCGCTCAAGCTCCCGTGACCTTGGTCATGCCCGCGGGTGCGTCAATGCACCTCGTCGCGGTACACGAACTTCGGCATTTCCCACTTGAAGTGGATGGCCAGCAGGCGGAACAGGAAGCCACCGCCCAGGCACCACAGCGTGGCTGCGTTGAGCGATACACCGAGTTCCAGCAGGGTCAGGTAGGCCGCGCCGGTGAGCAGGGTGATCACGGCATACAGTTCTTTCTGGAAGATCAGCGGGACCTCGTTGCACAGCACATCGCGCAGCACGCCGCCGAACGCGCCGGTCAGCATGCCGGCGATCAGGATGATCGGCACGGTGTGCCCGCCTTCGCGCGCGACCGCGCAGCCGATGAGCGTGAACGCGATCAGGCCCAGCCCATCGAGCACCAGGAAGGTGCGCCGGAAGTGATGCATCCAGCGGGCGACCCAGGTGGCGATCAGTGCCGCGCAGATGGTGAAGCCCAGGTACTCCGGGTGCTTCACCCAGCCCAGCGGGTAATGGCCGAGCACGATGTCGCGCAGCGAGCCACCGCCGAGCGCGGTGACGCAGGCGATGATGACCACGCCGAACAGGTCCATGCGGCGGCGGCCGGCCGACAGCGCGCCGGTCATGGCTTCGGCCGAGATGGCGATGAGGTAGATCAGGGAGAGCAGCATGGGGTGGCTCCGGGGGACACATCAGGCGGGGACGGAAACGCGCACGCATCACGCCAGCGCCGCTGCACTGTCGTGGGGTGGGATTCCGTTGCCGCTCCCGCTGTCCTTTTGCCTGAGAGTTCGGTGGCCAAGGCCACGTGCCCCTTCGGCGGGTCATTGAAGACCTCTCTCCAGATCGGCGTGTCGGATGCATGGTTGGTGGCTGTGCAGCCACCGGCCTGAGCGATTATGGGAGCCTGCGCCTTCGGCGGGCGCCAGCGCGGCGCCTCTCTCCTGCATCCGGGGCGGATTCTAGCAGCCGCCGGGCCCATACCGGGGGATAATCCCGGTATGCCCGCTGAACCCGCCCTCTGGTACCTGTACCTGCTTGAATGCCGCAACGGCAGCTATTACGCCGGCATCAGCAACGACGTGGACGCACGCTTCCAGGCCCATCTCGCCGGCAAAGGGGCGAAGTACACCCGGGCCAACCCACCGGTGAAGGTGCTGGCGATGCGCGCCTACCCGGACCGCGCGACGGCGTCGAAGGCCGAGTGGCAGCTGAAGCAGCAACCGCGCGAGCGCAAGCTGGCGTGGCTGGCGCTTGCCGAGCCAGGGTAGCGCCGGGCGCCTGCCCTGCGTGACGCGTTCTCCTCTGGTCGCCCTGACATCGATCTGATTGACTGCGCGCCGGATGAGCACGACGGAGGCAGCCATGGCGGATATCGAGCGACAGAAAGCGGGCCGGATGATCGGTACGGTCGTCCTCGCCGGGATTACCTATCTCGATGGGGACGGGAAGGTGATCCGGCACCGCCAGATGTTCGGGACAGTACTCCGGATCAACCAGAGCGAAGGCCTGGTGCTCGCCAGTGGCCTGGATGGCAAAGAGGTCGCGCTGCCGCCGGACCTGGCGCAGTATTACCGAGCGGAACCGGGCACGTACCGTCTTCATTCGTTGGATCGAACGGTGGTGGATCCGGACTATCTCTCAACCTGGAACGTGTATGTGGCCGGCGGTGATGGCCCGGCGAAGTGAGCGCTGGCCCAGCTTGTCCCGCTGCTCGCTGAGCGCATACCATCGATCGACCTTCGTTGATCCGCTTGCCCAAGCCCTGGAGTGCCATGTCCCGCGATCTGTCGTTGTACCCGGAAGATGAGAATGGCGATGTGCTCTGGAACATGCTGCAGGATGGCGATGATCTGTCGATTCCGCGCGAGATCGATTTCGCGCTGATCTTCCCGACCCAGGACGTGGCGATCGCCTTCGCCGTGCACCTGCTCAAGAACGACCAGAAGGTGTCCTTCGCCGCCTACGAGGGCAACGAAGACTACCCGTGGCAGGTGGTGGTGCACCCGCTGATGCTGCCGACCCACCAGAACATCGCCGGCTTCGAAGGTCTGCTGGCCAGCGAGGCGGTCTCCTACAGCGGCCAGGTGGATGGCTGGGGCTGTCTGTCGCAGGGATGATCAGGGCGTGGGCGGTCGTTTCGGCCGGCGATCGTCCTGTGCATCGCCGAAGATGATCCGCGCGCTGCGCTGGTAGCTCCAGTACGCCACCGCCCAGTTCAGCAGCACCACCACGCGGTTGCGGAAGCCGATCAGGAAGAACACATGCGCAGCCAGCCAGAACCACCAGGCCAGCACGCCGGAGAGCTGCAGCCGGCCGAGGTGGACGATCGCGGCCATGCGGCCGATGGTCGCCAGGTTGCCGAAGTCCTGGTACTTGAACGCGCCGGGCGCGGACTTGCCGGCCAGACGCGCCTGGATCGTGGTGGCCACGTGCTTGCCCATCTGCTTGGCCGCCGGCGCGACGCCGGGCACCGGCTTGCCGTCGGCCTGGGTCAGTGCCGCCAGGTCACCGGCAACGAAGATCTCCGGGTGGCCCTCCAGGGTGAGGTCAGGCTGCACCGGCACGCGGCCGGCGCGGTCCAGTGGCACGTCCAGCGTGCGCGCCAGCGGTGAGGCGGCGACACCGGCGGCCCAGACCACGGTGCGGGCCTCGACGAAGCGCTCGCCGAGCTGGAAGCCTTCGGCAGTGATGTCGCTGACCGGCGTGCCGGTGAGCACTTCCACGCCCAGCTTTTCCAGCTGACGGCGCGCCTTGAGCGAGAGCAACTCGGGGAAGGTGGACAGCACGCGCGGGCCGGCTTCGACCAGGCGGACCTTGGCCGAGGCGGGATCGATATGGCGGAACTCATTGCGCAGCGTGTGCCGCGCGATCTCGGCCAGGGTCCCGGCCAGTTCCACGCCGGTGGGGCCGCCACCGACCACGGCGAAACTCAGCCACGCCGCTTTGCGCGCGGGATCGGGTTCGGCCTCGGCGCGCTCGAAGGCGAGCAGCAGCTTGCGGCGCAGCGCGATGGCATCGTCCAGCGTCTTCAGGCCCGGCGCATCGGCGGCCCATTCGTCGTGGCCGAAGTAGGCATGGGTGGCGCCGGTGCACAGCATCAGGGTGTCGTAGGTAATCTGCGTGCCATCGGCCAGCGTCGCGGTGCGCGCGGCCTTGTCGATGTCGGTCACTTCACCCAGGCGCACTTCCACATTGCGCTGGTGACCGAGGATGTGGCGCAGCGGCGCGGCGATATCCGGCGCGGACAGGCCTGCGGTGGCCACCTGGTAGAGCAGCGGCTGGAACAGATGGTGGTTGCGACGGTCCACCAGGGTGATGCGCACGTGCGCCGAGGCGAGGGCACGGGTGGCCCAGAGGCCGGCAAAACCGCCACCGATGATGAGCAGGTGGGGCGTGGGATCGCGGGTCATGCTTCACTCCTTGGCGGGCGCCGGAGGGGGGCGGCGCAGGTCGTCTCGTGATGCGGCCCATGGTCGCACGTGAAGCGCTGTGTTCACGTCGATGGCCGATACTAAGTTCAGGGGCCATCGCGCTTGCCCGATGGCCGATCCGATCCCGCCCAGGAGACCGAGATGTCCGAACCGGAAAAGCGCATCGCCCTGTTGATCGATGCCGACAACGCGCCCTCTTCCAAGATTGACGCGGTGCTGGCTGAAGTCGCCCGCTACGGCGTGGCCAATGTCCGCCGTGCCTACGGCAACTGGAAGAGCCCGCGGTTGAAAGGGTGGGAGTCCGTGCTGCACGAGTACGCGATCCGCCCGATCCAGCAGTTCGCCTACAGCCGTGGCAAGAATGCCTCGGACATGGCGATGGTGATCGACGCGATGGACATGCTGTACGCGCGCAATCTGGACGGCTTTGCGATCGTCTCCAGCGATGCGGATTTCACCCCGCTGGTGATGCGCCTGCTGACCGACGGGGTCAAGGTGTACGGCTTCGGCGAAAAGAAAACGCCCGAGCCGTTCGTCAACGCCTGCTCTAAGTTCACCTACATCGAAGCGCTGGGCCAACCCCATGCGGCCGATCAGGAGGTGGAACAGGACAACGAGGAAACCCGCCCGCGCAAGAGCGGCCCGGAGCTGCGCAACGACACCCGGCTGGTGCAGATGCTGCGCCGCGCGGTGACCTCGGCCGAAGCCGAGGATGGCTGGTCACACCTGGGCCCGGTCGGCAGCCAGATCGGCAACCAGGCCTCGTTCGATTCGCGCAATTACGGGTACAGCAAACTCAGCGATCTGCTGGCCGCGACCGGCCTGTTCGAGATGAAGAAGGACGGCAAATCGACCTATGTGCGCGCACTGCCCAAGAAGAGTGCGGCGAAGGCGGCGAAGTAACAGCCCGCCGTTGGGCGTATCGTAGCGGCACCGCGCGACCCCGCTGCCGCGCATCGACGATACGGGAATCCGATCATGCTGAAAATCTGGGGCCGTCGCAATTCCAGCAACGTGCGCAAAGTGCTGTGGTGTGCCGAAGAGATCGGCGCGCCGTACGAGTCGATCGAGGTCGGCGGTGCCTTCGGTGGCACGCAGTCGCCGGAATACCGCGCGATGAATCCGAACGGGCTGGTGCCGGTGATCGAGGACCAGGGCCTGCCGTTGTGGGAATCCAACACGATCGTGCGCTATCTCTGCGCGCGCTACGCGCTGGGCACGCTGTACCCGGAAGACGTGGTGGCGCGCGCGCAGTCGGAGAAGTGGATGGACTGGACCACCTCGACCTTCGCCGGTGTGTTCCGCGATCTGTTCTGGGGCACGTTGCGGACCGCGCCCGCTGATCGGGACGAGGCGCGCATCGCTGCCGCACTGGTGCGTTCCGGTGAGCTGCTGGCGATGGCCGATGAGGCGTTGTCGCGGCAGCCGTATCTGTCCGGCGAGCAGTTCGCGATGGGCGATATCCCGCTGGGCGCCTTCATCTATGCCTGGTTCGAGATGCCGATCCAGCGCCCGGACCTGCCGCATCTGGCCGCGTGGTACGAACGGCTGAAGCAGCGGCCGGCGTATCAGCGTGGGGTCATGACGGCGTTGACCTGATCGGGTTGCCGGCCAGCGGCCGGCACTACCT
>NZ_JBHFHW010000008.1:23138-40424 GCF_057333975.1 Stenotrophomonas sp. AGC87 | reverse complement strand
CGTGCCGACCAACGGGCGGCACCTACAGGCCTAATACAGATCCGTCGGATCCACATCCAGCGACCAGCGCACCTTGCGTGCCTGGGGCAGCGCGGAGATCTGCGGCGTCACCTGATCCAGCACGCCATGCAGTGGGCGTCGCGCGGGTGAGGACAGCAGCAGCTGGGTGCGCTGGTAGCCGGCGCGGCGGGGCATCGGTGCCGGCATCGGGCCGTAGCGTTCCACCGCGGCATCGTCGGGAATCAAGGCGCGTACGGCACTGAGCATCGCGTTGGCATGCTCCACCTGCTGCGCTTCGGCACGCAGCAGCGCCAGATGCGCGAACGGCGGAAAGCCAGCCGCTTCGCGCTGCTGCAGTTCGGCCTCGGCAAAGGCGTGATACCCACCGTTGACCAGCGTCTCCAGCAGGGGATGCCCCGGGTGGTGGGTCTGCAGCCAGACCTCGCCGGCATCCACCGCACGCCCGGCGCGGCCGGCGACCTGGATCAGCTGCTGGGCGAGCTTTTCACTGGCGCGGAAGTCGGCCGAGAACAGGCCTTCATCGATGCCGACCACCACCACCAGGGTCAGCTTCGGCAGGTCGTGACCCTTGGCCAGGATCTGCGTGCCGACCAGAATCCCCGCGCGATCGCCAAGCGAGGCCAGCTGGGTTTCCAGCGCATCACGCTTGCCGGTGGTGCCGCGGTCGATGCGGATTACCGGGAACTCCGGGAAGGCCTCGACCAGGTGTTCTTCCAGCCGCTCGGTACCGATGCCCTGCGGCTGCAACGCCAGGCTGCCGCACTCCGGGCACGCCAGCGGCGCGGACTGGCGCGCACCGCAGTGGTGGCACTGCAGGCGGCGGCCGCCGGCATGCACCGTCATCGGCGCATCGCAGCGCTGGCACGGCGCGGTCCAGCCGCAGTCATGGCAGAGCAGCACGGGTGCATAGCCGCGGCGGTTCTTGAACACGAGCACCTGGTGCCCGGCCTGCAGGTGCTGGGTGATGCCGGCCAACACCTCCGGCGAGAGCCCATCGCGCAGCGGGCGTTTACGCACATCAAGCACGCGTACCACCGGCGGGCGCGCCGCGCCCGCGCGTTGTTTCAGGCGCAGGTGGGTGTAACGGCCGGCATGCGCGTTGTGCAGCGATTCCAGCGACGGCGTGGCGCTGCCGAGCACGACGGCTACGTCCAGTGCCTTGGCGCGTACCAGCGCGAAATCGCGTGCGTGATAGCGGATGCCGTCCTGCTGTTTGTAACTGCCGTCGTGCTCTTCGTCGATCACGATCAGGCCCGCATTCGGCAGTGGCGTGAACACCGCCGAGCGCGTGCCGACGATGACCTGTGCTTCGCCTCGCGCGGCGGCGGCCCACACGCGGGCGCGCTCGTTGTCGTTCAAGCCCGAGTGCAGCACATGCACCGGAATGCCCAGGCGGTTGCGGAAGCGCGACAGCGTCTGCGGGGTCAGCCCGATCTCCGGCACCAGCACCAGCGCCTGCTTGCCACGCGCCAGGCAGGCGACGATGGCCTGCAGGTAGACCTCGGTCTTGCCGCTGCCGGTCACGCCATCGAGCAGGTAAGCGGCAAAACCGTCGGCGGCGGTGATCGCGGCGATCGCCTCGGCCTGTTCGGCATTGGGCGCGGGGCCGCCGGCCGGCGAGGCGATGGCCGGTGCATGCGCCAGCGCGATCCGTTCGACCAGCTCGCGCTTGGCCAGTGAGCGGGCAGCGTTGCGCCAGTCGTCCATCAAGGTATCCAGGCGGTCTTCGTTCACCACGCCCTCGGCCAGGCATTCGGCCAGGCGTTGCGGGCGGGTACCGCTGCGCAGCTTGGGCTGCGGGTCGCGGCCGGCCGCCGTCAGCTGCCAGCCCCACTGATGGGTGTCCGGCACGGCCTCACCCCGCCGCAGCGGACCGGGCAGGGCCGTACTGATCACCTCGCCCAGCGGGGCATGGGTATAGCGCGCCAGCCACTGCAGCGAGCGCCACAGCTCACCCGTCACCAGGGGCGTGGTGTCGATCCACTCGATCGCGGCGCGCAGGCTGCCGGGGTCCTCGACCTGGCCGATCCCGGCCACCACGCCGACCAGCTCCCGCGAGCCGAACGCCACCCGGACCCGCTGCCCGGCCATCCCCGGGGCCGGGGCCGGCCCGGGCGGCGGGGCGTAGTCGAACAATTGCGGCAGCGGCACCGGCAGGGCGACGCGCAGGGTCGAAGACGAGGAGGTCATCGGGCCAGTGTAGCGGGCAGGGGCGGACAGGATCACGCCCATTCACCGTCTCAACCGGGTGCGCGCCGAATCATAAATCCCACCTAAATATCCGACTTGATTGGAGATTCAGGCTTATCCACATCTTCTGTGGATAAGTCTGTGTGCCACTGCGTATGTGACCGCCTTGCGTCAGGAACTTCCGACGTTCTGCTCAGGTTGGTCAAAAAATAGCCAAGCAACAATAATCAATAAAAACAACAAGATAGCTGTGAAACAAAGTTGAAACAGACTTGACGTGGGGCTCACGTGTGGTTCTACCTCGGTTTTACGTGGTGCTGTGCACAACCTTTTGCGCCGGAAGGCTTTGCGGACCGTGGCCGCTCACAGGAAATGAACATCCGCGCGCCGCTGGAGTGACGCAATCGCTATCATTTCCACACAATGATGGAGTTGCTATGACGGCTGCGCCCGCCCCCGTTTCTTCTACCGCAGCCGGCGCGCTGTCGGCGTTTCTCCGTGGCGTTGAACGCCGCGCCCTGGTCGTGGCCGAGCTGCAGTGCGGCGACCCGACCGTCGCCGAACAGGCGCTGGTCGCCGTCATGCGTGCCTTCGCCGGAATCGCCAGCGATCTGCCCATGGCCCAGTGGCCGGAGCGGTTCTGGTCGCTGCTGGTACACCGCGCGCCGTTGCGCGAGCCGGCCGCAGGCCATTGGCCTGCCCCCTTGGAGCACCTGGCCGGGCTGACCCCGCCGGCGCGGCTGGCGTTTGTGCTGCGGATCGGTGGCGGCCTGGATGAAGCCGCGGCCGCGCAGATCCTGGATCTGCCGATGGCCGACTACCAGCACGCACTGGCCGATGCCTGCCCGCGCGATGCCCAGGGCAACCCCGATGCCGCAGGCTGGCGCGCGCTGGCCGAGCAGGTCCAGCTGCGTATCCGCGATCTGCCCGCCAGCCGGCTGCAGCGCCTGCAGCAACCGGTGGCCGCCCCGGCCAGCCAGCAACCCGATGCCGCCTCCTGGCGCACGCCGGTCAAGTCCGATGCCCCCACCCAGCGCCGTCCGGTCAAGCGCCCGCGCGGCCGTCGTTTCCCGTGGAAGGGCGTGCTGATCGTGGCCGTCACTGCCGGCGTGCTGCTCGGCGGCGCGGCATGGTGGAAGCACGCCCGTCAGGGTGGCGAGCCCATGGCCGATACCCCCGAAGGTGCCGTCGCCGATGCCGGTCCGGTCAAGGTCGAAGCGTTGCCGGCGGCCGACCTGCCGACCGTGGCGCCGACCGCCTCGCCCTACGCGGCCACGGACGCGGCGATGCTGGCCGATCCGGATCTGCCGACCGCCCGCGATGCCGATCTGTACGCCTGGTTTGCTGCGGGTGGCCCCGTGCCCGTGGATGAATCCCAGGCCCAGCCGAGCCGCCCTGAACCCGCTACCGCCGGCCTGGAGACGGCTGCCGCCGATGAGTAAGCCTGCCTTCCTGCTGATCGCCCTCGGGCTCTCCAGCGCGGCCAGCGCCGCCCCCAACCGGGTCGAGGTGCCGCTGGCGGTGCCGGCGCCGCCCAGTGCCACGGCGCCGGCCATCCCGGCCACGCCTGCGGCGCTGGACCCGGCCCAGCTGCGGGAGCTGCGCAGCCGCTATGCCGCCTGGCAGGCCATGAGCGAGGGCGAGCGTGCCCGCGTCCGTGCCGCGGCGGCGCGCGTGGCGGCATTGCCTCCGGCCCAGCAGCAGGCGCTGCGCCAGCGCTTCGCCGAACAGGACCAGCGCTTCCGCGACGGCTGGCTGCTTGGCCCGCAGCTCGGCCACGAATTCACCAAGCTGCAGGGCCTGTTCGGCTATCTGCCGGCTGAGCAGCGCCCCACCGCGCTGGCGGTGCTGCGCCAGCTCACGCCCTCCCAGCTCACCCAGCTGACCCTGGTCGCCCAGCGCACTCCACCGCAGGACCGCGACCGCGTGCGCGCCGAATTCCTGGGCGTGGCGCCGGCTGCACGGGACAGCTGGCTGCGCGAGCACGTGGGCCACTGACGGCTTCCGCCCGTTTACCTGAAAGCGCGGCTTTTCCCCGGCCGCGCGCGTAAGATGGCGGGCCGCAACCCGGTGCCTGTGCCCTCCGCGCGCGACCGTAGTTGCCGTCTGTGACTCCCATGTCTACCGCTTCCTCCACGCCGCGCCTCTCCCGGGAAGTGCGCGCCACCGGTCTGCTCGCGCTGCCGTTGGTTCTGGGCCATGTTTCCACCGGCCTGATCTCCTTCGTCGACAACGTGATCGCCGGTCACCACGGCACCCACACCCTCGCGGCCGTCACCATCGGCACGGCGCTGCTGTGGCTGCCGATGCTGATCCCGATCGGCACCCTGATCTCGCTGACCGCCTCGGTCTCGCAGCTGCACGGCGCGGGCCGCGAGCGCGAGATCGGTCCGCTGTTCCGCCAGGCGCTGTGGCTGGCGCTGGGGCTGGGGCTGATCATGTTCACCTTCCTCACGGTCGTGCCGCCGCTGCTGCCGGCGTTCGGCATCGCGCCGGATATCGTGCCCGGTGCGACCGCGTTCCTGCATGCGGTGCGCTGGGGCGGCCCGGCGCTGACGCTGTACTTCTGCATGCGCTACCTCAGCGAGGGGATGCACTGGACGCTGCCGACCATGCTGCTCGGCTTTGGCGGCCTGTTGGTGCTGGCGCCGCTGGGCTACGTGCTCTGCTACGGCAAGCTCGGCTTCCCCGAGCTGGGCGCCGAAGGCCTGGGCATGGCCTCGGCGATCATGATGTGGCTGCAGGCGCTGTGCTTTGCCGGCTATCTCTGGAAGACCAAGCGCTTTGCCCACCTGCAGTTGTTCTCGCACTTCGAAGCGCCGCGCTGGAGCGCGATCTGGGAGCTGCTGCGGACCGGCCTGCCGATCGGCATCACCGTGCTGATGGAAGGTGGCTTGTTCATCGTCACCGCGCTGCTGATCGGCCGCCTCGGCGCGACCGAAGCGGCGTCGCACCAGATCGCCATCAACGTGGCCCAGCTGTGCTTCATGATCCCGATGGGTGTGGCCGAAGCCACCACGGTGCGGGTCGGTCATGCCGTCGGCAGAGGCAACGGGCTGGGTGTGCGCCGCGCGGCGATCGCCGGGCTGCTGATCATCCTGGGCACCCAGACGCTGTCGGCGCTGGTGCTGCTGCTTGGCCATGACGCCATCGTCGGGGTCTACACGAACGATCTGGGCGTGGCTGCACTGGCCTCGACCCTGCTGTTGTATGCGGCCGCGTTCCAGTTCCCGGATGGCATCCAGGTGCTTTCGGCCGGCGCGCTGCGCGGCCTGAAGGACACCCGCGTGCCGATGTTCATCGCCATGTTTTCGTACTGGGGCCTGGGCATGCCGCTCGGCGCCGGGCTGGGACTGGGGTTGGGCATGGGCCCGCAGGGCATGTGGCTGGGCCTGATCCTGGGCCTGACCGCCGCCGCGATCCTCATGGCCTGGCGCCTGCGTGTGAGCAGCGCCCGTGCCGGTCTCCCTTCGACACCCTGACTTGTGTCCGATGCCGGCGCGCCCGGCAACGGCTATTCTGGCACCACGGCAAGAAGCCACTCTGGAGTTACCCCCATGAACCAACCCGCGCGTCGCAATCCCGTCGCCAGCTTCTTCATCGGGCTGTGGGATGTGATGAACTTTACCCGCCGGCTCATCCTCAACCTGGTGTTCTTCGGCCTGCTGTTCCTGATCCTGATCGTGTTCATCGTCGCGATGGGCAAGAGCGCGACCTCGAAGGCGTCGCTGCAGGACCGCACCACCCTGGTCATCGCACCGGAAGGTCGGCTGGTCGAGCAGTTCAGCGCTGATCCGGTCAGCCGCGCGCTGGGCAAGGCCGTCGGTGACAAGGGCGCCGAAGAAATCCAGCTGCGTGATCTGATCCGCGCGCTGGAGGCAGCCAAGACCGACAAGAAGATCGAGCGTGTGGTGCTGGAGCTGGACAAGCTGCAGCCGAGCGGCTTCGCCTCGATGCGCGAAGTGACCGTTGCGCTGCAGGAACTGCGTGCCGCCGGCAAGCAGGTCGTGGCCTTCAGCGAGAACATGAGCCAGTCGCAGTACCTGCTGGCCTCGCAGGCCGATGAGGTCTACCTGGACCCGATGGGCGGCGTGGTGCTCGAGGGCCTGGGCCGCTATCGCCAGTACTTCCGCACTGGCCTGCAGGACAAGCTGGGCGTGGACGTGCACCTGTTCAAGGTGGGTGAGTACAAGTCGGCCGCCGAGCCGTACGTGCTGGATGCCGCTTCGCCGCAGGCCAAGGAAGCCGATCTGTTCTGGATGAACGATGTGTGGCAGCGCTACCTGGCTGACATCGCCAAGGCACGCAAGCTCGACCCGGCTCAGCTGGCCGCCGGCATCGACACCATGCCCGAAGGCATCGCCGCTGCCGGTGGCGATCTGGCCAAGTTCGCCCTGCAGCAGAAGCTGGTGGACGGCCTGAAGACGCGCGAGGAAGTGGACACCCTGCTTACCGAGCGCGGCATCGCCGACGACGACGCTGACGGTGGCTACCGCAACGTCAATCTGGATGCCTACCTGAGCGTGCTCGATGGCCGCCGTTCGCCGGTGGATTCGCGTCCGCAGGTGGCGGTGATCGTGGCGTCCGGTGAAATCTCCGGTGGCGATCTGCCGGCCGGCCGCATCGGTGGCGAGTCGACCTCGGCCCTGCTGCGCGAAGCGCGCGACGACAAGGACGTGAAGGCCGTGGTGCTGCGCGTGAGCTCGCCGGGCGGTGAAGTGTTCGCCTCCGAGCAGATCCGCCGTGAAGTGGTCGCGCTGAAGGAAGCCGGCAAGCCGGTGGTGGTCTCGATGGGTGATCTGGCCGCCTCGGGCGGTTACTGGATCAGCATGAATGCCGATCGCATCTACGCTGACCCCTCCACGATCACCGGTTCGATCGGCATCTTCGGGATGATCCCGAACGTGGCCCGCTCGCTGGACAAGATCGGCGTGCATACCGATGGCGTGGGCACCACCCGCTTCGCCGGTGCGTTCGACATCACCCGCCCGATGGACCCGGCCGTGGGCCAGGTCATCCAGTCGGTGATCAACAAGGGCTACGCCGATTTCACCGGCAAGGTCGCCGCCGCGCGCAACAAGCCGGTGGAAGCGGTGGATGAAGTCGCCCGCGGTCGTGTGTGGAGCGGTGCGCAGGCCAAGGAACGTGGCCTGGTCGATGACTTCGGTGGTTTGAAGGCCGCGGTGGCTGACGCCGCCAGCCGCGCCAAGCTTGGCGAGGCCGGCAAGTTCCGCGTGCGTTACATCGAGAAGGCGGCCACGCCGTTCGCGCAGTTCCTCAGCGGTTTCGCCGGCAGCCATGCCGGTGCCTGGATGCTGGGCGAATCGGGCATGGCCCGTCTGATGCTGGCCCGTTCGATGCCGGAGCTGGACACCCAGCTGCGCTTCGTCGAAGACGCCGCACGCGACCCGCGCAACAACGCCGCGCCGGTCAAGACGCTGGTGTACTGCTTCTGCGGTCTGTAAGCGGCCTCAGCGGTACTGTGTGACACCCGAACGCCCGGCCTGTGCCGGGCGTTCTGCCCTCCGGCCGATGGGGTCAGGGGCTGGGCGGTGGCGTGTCACCGCTGGCGCGGTCGGCTTCGGCGGCGCGGGCATCGGCGGACTGCTGCAGGGTGTCGCTGACCGCCTTGGCGCGGTCGATCGGTGTCTGGATCGCATCGCGCAGTTCAGTGGCCTGCGGTTCCGGCGGTGTATCCGGTGCCGGGGGCACTGGCCGGTTGCAGGCGCTCAGCGCGATCATCGCGAGCAGCGGCAGGGCAATACGGATCGTCATGGCAACCTCCCTCGGTGAGCCGGTAGCGGAACATCAGTGTCCCACCGCCTCGCGCGTCGCGCGTGATGGCGCCCGGTAGGCCGGCCATCGCGCGTTATCCTATCCGGGCCGCACCGTAGGTGCTGCATCCCATGGATCACCGCAGGAGAAGCACGTGAGCGCGCAACGTTGGCGACTGGATGGACAGACCGCATTGATCACCGGTGCGAGTGCCGGCATCGGCTTGGCGATCGCGCGCGAACTGCTGGGCTTCGGTGCGGACCTGCTGATCGTCGGCCGCGATGCGGATGCGCTGGAGATGGCCCGCGATGAACTGGCTGATGCCTACCCGGATCGTGAGATCCACGGCCTGGCTGCCGACGTCTCCGATGACGAGGACCGCCGCGAAATCCTGGACTGGGTGGAAGACCATAGCGATGGGCTGCACATTCTGGTCAACAATGCCGGCGGCAACATCAGCAAGCCGGCCACCGAATACACCGAAGACGAGTGGCGCGGGATCTTCGAGACCAACCTGTTTTCGGCGTTCGAACTGTCGCGCTATGCGCACCCGCTGCTGGCGCGGCACGCGGCCTCGGCGATCGTCAACGTCGGCAGCGTGTCCGGCCTGACCCACGTGCGCAGCGGCGCGGTGTACGGCATGACCAAGGCTGCGATGCACCAGATGACCCGCAATCTGGCCGTGGAGTGGGCCGAGGACGGCATCCGCGTCAACGCCGTGGCGCCGTGGTACATCCGCACCCGGCGTACCTCCGGGCCGTTGTCCGATCCGGATTACTACGAGCAGGTGATCGACCGCACCCCGATGCGCCGCATCGGCGAGCCGGAAGAGGTGGCGGCGGCGGTCGGTTTCCTGTGCCTGCCGGCCTCCAGTTACGTCACCGGCGAGTGCATCGCAGTGGACGGTGGGTTCCTGCGTTACGGGTTCTGAGCCGGCCAGCGGCCGGCATGACCGATCGGGGCGCGCGGCAAACGCGGTAATGGCGCTCGGTAACTCCAGTCGCGGTCAGGAGAAAACCTGATCACGGCACCGGGCAATCGCTCTCGGCCAACACGGCTTCCAGTCGCGTACGTTCGGCGGTCGCCGCGGCCTGATTCTCCCGCGCCGCGAAGCGCTCGCGGCCGCGCGCATCGCGCAAGCGCTGCTGCCAGCTGCTGCAGCGCTGTTCCTCCGCTACCGGCTCGCAGGCATCGCGCACCACTTCGCAGCTGGCCGCGTTGCTCGGCGCATGGCTGCCCCCCAGACCGGTAAGGGCCAGCGATTCGCAGCGTGACGGGGCCGGCTCGCGCTCATGCAGGTAGCGACCGCCATCGGCAGAAACGCACCGGTAGATCTCCGGCAGCGGCGGTTTGGGTGGGCTGGCGTCGTCGGGCTCCTGCGCCGGGGCTGCCGGGCGCAGCGCTGCGCTGTCGAGCAGGCCGCTGTCTTCATCGCCGTCCTGCGGCAGCGGTGGCATGGTGTGTTCGGTGGTGGGGGCGGCCGGGGTACTGTCGAGCACGGCTGGGGCACGCACTGGCGCACTGATCCGTTGAATGCGCTGTTCGCTGCCGGCCGGACAGGCCACGCTCTGGATGGTCAGGTTGCCGCCCGCATCGGTGCAACGGAAGAACACCGCCTCGTCGGCGGCGGCGGGCAGTGATAGCAGCAGGGTGAGCAGCAGGCAGTGCTTCATCGCATCAGTGTAAAGCGCAGCACCATCAGTGCCCGCCGCAGTCCTGGTCCAGGCGCGCGTCGATCCCGCGCTGCTCGCGGGTCAGCGCGTCGCGCTCGCCCTGCAGCGCACTGTTGTAGCGGCGGATCAGGTCCCAGCGCCGGTCTTTCAACCGCGAGCAGACCTCCTGCGCAGGCAGGGCATGGCACTCGTCGCGCACCAGCACGTTGCCGGCCGGCACCACCACGCTGTTGCCCAGCCCGGGGTGCGGATACCCACCGCCCTGCCAGTGCGAGCTGCCGCCGCCGATGCTGATGCTGCCGCCCACCTGCGCGCCGGTGCCGGTCACCGAGACCGCACCGCCACTGCTGCTCACCGAACCGCTGCCCATCGGTGCGATCGGTGGCAGCGGACGCGACGGCCGATAGCCGCCCGACGGCGGCCTCGGGCCAGGTGGATACGGCAGATAGGCCTCGGTCCAGATCGGCACCCAGCGTGGATTGCCTTCGTTGCTGTCGCTGACGTAGGTATCGCCGTCACTGGTGGTGCACTCGTACATCGGCTGCGGCGGCTGTACGTGCACGTAGCGCACCTCGCGCTCGGGTGCGCGCGGGGCAGGCGTCGGGTCGGGTGCGCGGTCGCTGCGCACTACCTGCGGGGCCGGGTCGCGCGGGCGCTGCAGGTCGCGGACTTCCTGCCGGCCCTGGCGGCATGGCGCGTCCTGCAGCGACACGGCGCCGTTGCTGCCCACGCAGCGGTAGACGCGCACGTTGTCGCTCTGCGCGGCGGCGGGCACGGCAGCGCTCAGCAACGTGAGCAGGGACAACCACAGAGCAGGGCGCGGGGTCATGCGGCCAGTGTGCGGGTTTGCCCGCCTGCGCGCAAAAGGCGGCTCAGCTGCGCAATACCTGGCCGCTGAGCGCATCGCGGATCGGCGTGGGCTGCGCCAGGCCACCGGTCTGGCCATCGATCAGGCCATCGAGCAACGCCAGCAGGCGAGGGTCCAGTTCGGCGCGTGTGCGTGCCGGTGGCTCGCCGGCGAGGTTGGCACTGGTGGAGACCAGCGGGCCGCCCCAGGCGCGGCACAGTGCGGCAACCAGCGGATGTGCGCTGATCCGCACCGCGATGCCACTGTGTTCGCCGGTGATCCATCGCGGCGCACGTTCGCCGGCGGGCAGGATCCAGGTGTTGGCACCGGGCCAACTGGCCAGGACCGCGCCTTGGCGATCCAGCGGCAGGGCGTCCATCCGCACCCAGCCCTCCAGCTGGGCCGGGTCGGCGGCGACCAGGATCATCCCCTTCTCGACCGGGCGCTGCTTGAGCTGCAGCAGCTTCATCACCGCGGCCTCGTGCGCGGGGTCGCAGCCCAGCCCCCAGACCGCTTCGGTGGGATAGGCGATCACCCCGCCGGCGCGCAGCGCAGGCAGGGCGGTGTCCACAGTGAATTCGTTCATGACAGGCGGGCCGGGTGCATGGCCCGCATTATCCTCCCGCCGTGGCGGGAGGGGTCAACCAGGCTCAGCTGGCAGCGACCTTCTTGACGGCCTTCTTCACGGCTTTCTTGGCCACCTTCTTGGTCGCTTTCTTCGCCGTGGCCTTCTTGGCAACCTTCTTCACCGCGGCCTTCTTGGTGGCGGTCTTCTTGGTCGCTTCGCCAGCGGCGGCTTTCTTGGCCGGTGCCTTCTTGGCCACCACCTTCTTGGCGGCCTTCTTGCCGAAGCCCTTGCGCACCGGCTTGCCGGTTTCTTCCATCAGCGTCTGGACTTCGGCCAGGGTCAGCGAGGCGGGCTCGCGATCCTTCGGGATCTTGCCGTTCATCTTGCCGTCGCTGATGTACGGGCCGAAGCGACCGTTCAGTACCTGGATCTCGCTGCCCTCGAATTCCTTGATGATCCGGTTGCGCGCGATCTCTTCCTTCTCTTCGATCAGGAACACGGCGCGGGCCAGGTCGATGGTGTACGGGTCGTCTTCCTTCTTCAGCGAGGCATAGGTGCTGCCACGCTTGGCGAACGGACCGAACCGACCAATGCCCACGCTGACGTCCTCCTCCTTGTCCTGGCCGAGCGCACGCGGCATCAGGAACAGCTCCAGTGCGTCTTCCAGGGAGATGGTGTGCATCGACTGGCCGGGGCGCAGCGAGGCGAACTTGGGCTTGTCCTCGGCGTCCTCGGCGGTGCTGCCGATCGCCGCGTACGGCCCGAAGCGCCCCAGGCGCACGCTGACCGGCTTGCCGGTCTTGGGATCGGTGCCGAGCTCGCGCGCGCCACTGGCCTCGGCGCGGTCGCCCGATTCGTTCTTTTCGCCGACCAGCTTGTGGAACGGTTCCCAGAAGCGCGCCATCAGCGGGATCCAGTCTTCCTCGCCACGCGACACCGCATCGAGCTCGTCTTCGAGCTTGGCGGTGAAGTCGTAATCCACGTACTGGGTGAAGTGGCTGGACAGGAACTTGGACACCGCGCGGCCGACATCGGACGGGCGGAAGCTGCGGCCTTCCATCTCCACGTACTTGCGGAACAGCAGGGTCTGGATGATCGAGGCATAGGTCGAGGGGCGACCGATGCCGTATTCCTCGAGCGCCTTGACCAGCGCCGCTTCGGTGAAGCGCGGCGGCGGCTGGGTGAAGTGCTGTTCGGCCAGGATGCGCTCGAGCGGCACGCGGTCGCCGGGCTTCATCGCCGGCAGCTTGCGGCCTTCATCGTCGTCGTCGGCACTCTTGTTGTCTTTGCCTTCCTCGTACACGGCCAGGAAGCCGGGCACGACCACGGTGGTGCCGCTGGCGCGGAACACATGCTCGCTGCCGGCCGACAGGTCCACGCTGACGGTGTTGAGCGTGGCCGGGATCATCTGGCAGGCGACGGCGCGCTTCCAGATCAGCTCGTACAGCTTGCGCTCGTCATCGGTGAGGAAGCGCGCCACCTGGGCCGGGGTGCGCAGTGCCGAGGTCGGACGCACGGCTTCGTGCGCTTCCTGGGCGTTCTTGGATTTGGTCTGGTAGGTGTTCGGCTGGTCCGGCAGCGAGCCGATGCCGTAATCGCGTGCGATCACATCGCGGATTTCGGCCAGCGCGTCCTGCGAGAGGTTCACCGAGTCGGTACGCATGTACGAGATCAGGCCGACGGTGCCTTCTTCTTCACCGATCGCCATGCCTTCGTACAGCTTCTGCGCGACCTGCATGGTCTTGCGCGTGGTGAAACCGAGCTTGCGCGAGGCTTCCTGCTGCAGCGTGGAGGTGGTGAACGGCGGCGCCGGGCGGCGCTTGCGCTCCTTGCTGACCACATCGGTGACGTGCAGGGCGCCCTGGGCGGCCTGCTGGATGCGCAGGCGCGCGGCCTCGGCGGTGTCGCCGTCGGTCACGGTGAACTGTTCGAACTTCTGCCCGTCCAGCTTGATCAGGCGCGCATTGAAGTGCTGCGAGGGATGTGCGCACAGCGCATCGATGCTCCAGTACTCGCGGGCGATGAAGGCTTCGATCTCTTCTTCGCGCTCGACGATCATGCGCAGTGCCGGGCTCTGCACACGGCCGGCGGACAGGCCGCGCTGCACCTTGCGCCACAGCACCGGGGACAGGTTGAAGCCGACCAGGTAATCCAGCGCACGGCGTGCCTGCTGCGCATCCACCAGATCGGCGGCGATCTCACGCGGGTGGCCCATCGCTTCCTTGATGGCGCGCGGGGTGATCTCGGTGAAGACCACGCGCTGCATCGGCTTGTCCTTGACCAGCCCGCGTTCGCGCAGGATTTCGGCGATGTGCCAGCTGATCGCTTCCCCCTCGCGATCCGGATCGGTCGCCAGGAAGATATCGTCGGCGCCCTTGGCGGCCTTGACGATGGCATCGACGTGCTTTTCGTTCTTCTCGATGAGGTCGTACCGCATCGCGAAGTTGTTGTCGGGGTCGACCGCGCCTTCCTTGGGCACCAGGTCACGCACATGCCCATACGAGGCCAGGACAGTGAAGTCCTTGCCGAGGTATTTGTTGATCGTCTTGGCCTTGGCGGGCGATTCGACGATGAGCAGGTGCTTGGGCATGGCGTCAGGATTCTATGGGCAGGGCCCCGGGGAGGGCCGCTAGGGTGGAGCAAATGGCCGCATTAGTGAAGCGGCGCGGGCGATATACATAAACCGAACGCCCGGGGGTGGGCCGGGCGTTCAGCTTTCTGCCTATTAGTGGAATCACGCCGGGCCGGCTCATGTCAAGCGGCCCGGTGTGAGGATTGCTCAGATCAGGACATCGAGGCGATCACGCCGATCATCGCGATCATCACGCCGAACAGGGCCACCACGGCCAGTGCGGCGATCACCAGGATCACGATGGTGACCGTGCCCAGGCCGCGCTGCTGCAGCTCGGGGTGCTCGGTGAAGGCCCACTTGTCCACCACCAGGGTGTCGCACATCATGTCGTGCAATGCCTGCTTGCGCTCGGTGAAGGCGGCCATGATGAAGCCGATCATCAGGATCAGGCTGCTGACGATGGTCGCCAGGTAGCGGCAGAAGGCCCGCAGGAAGCTGATCCGCTCGCCATTGCCGCGCACGACCTTGATGCCGACGGCCATCTTGCCCAGCGTGGCGCCACCGCGCGAGGCGTGGAAGCCGGCGTAGTAGCCGATGCTGATCACCATGCTGAGCAGCATCACCACCAGCGTCAGCGCGACCTGCACGCCTTCGTTGCCCGAGCCGGCGCCCATCACGTTGATGATCATGCTCAGCGGCAGGGTGACCACGGTGAGCAGGATGTAATCGATGAAGTAGGCGGCGTAGCGCTTCCAGAAACCGGCGTAGACCACGTCCTGGCCATGGACCACGGCCGTGTTGGCGTAGCCGGTGGCCGCGGCAGGCGCGGTGTACGGCGAGTAGGTGCCGCCACCGGTGCCCGGCAGTGGCGCGGTGCCATTGTCGATGGCGGTGTAATCCCCGCGCAGGTCGATGCCACTGCCGACCGAACTGGCCGCGCTGGCCAGATTCTGCAGCTGCAGCTCATCGACGGCCTCGGACAGTGGCGCCCACTGCGCGAACCCTTCGCGCCACACCAGCGTGGCCAGGGTGATGTCACCGCGCTGGAAGCGCTGGCGCATCTCTTCTGCGCTCAGCGGCCCCTGACGTTCCTGGCCATCGGCGAAATACCACTCAGTCATTGCTTCAATCCCCTGTTGGGTGCATCCATGGACATGTGTCCGTTATCAGCCGCGGCATTCCAGCGGCAGGTACGTATCGTCGGGCTCACCACTGCATTCCCAATGCTCGGCACCGTTGTAGTCCAGCCACAACAGCTTGCCGTCCAGCGAGGCATTGCCGGGCACGGTGAGCTCGGCTTCCACGCCGCAGTGGCCATTGTTGAAGCGGCCGATCCGCACGGCGTTGATCGCGCCGTCGGCGTAGGCTTCGGCCGGCTGGAAACCCTCGTCATCGTTGACCGGGCAGCGGCCATGCGCGCTGTGGAACCCGGCCACCGCGAGCTTGACCGGGGCCAGCGTCACCAGCGCTTCGCTGGTTTTGGCCCGCGCCACATATTCCTGATAGGCGGGCAGCGCGATCGCGGCGAGTACCGCACCGACGATCAGCACCAGCACCACGATCACGGCCGCAACGATGCCCACGATCGCGCACCCGCTCAATCCTTTGCGGGGTGGGGGAACGACGGCGGAGTTGGCGGGCGACACGGGGGGGACGGGAGCGGCCGGCGCGGCGGGCAGCGCCGGTGGCACGGCGGGGCCGGGTACCGGCTCTGCCACCACCTCGGCGGCGGGGGCGATGTCCAGCCCGATCTCGGCCGCCACGGTTTCCAGCGGCTGCCACTGGGCCATGCCGTCGCGCCAGACCAGCGTATCCAGTGCGATGCGGCTGGAATGGTAGAGCGCGATCAACTCGTCAGCAGGCAGCGGACCGCGCTGCTGACTGTTTCCTTCTGCAAAGAACCACTGGTCCACCGGCCCGCTCCTGAATGCGCAAGGCGCTCAGTGTAAGGTCAGTGAAGCGGTTCCGGCTCGTCCACGAACATCTGGGTTTCCATCCAGGCGTACGCGGCCTCGGCCCCGGGCTGGTTGAACAGCACCATCAGCACGACCCACTTGAGGTCGTCCAGGTCCAGTTCGTCCTGGTCCAGCGCCATCGCACGGTCGAGCACCAGCTCACGCTGGCTGGCATCGAGGATGCCGTGTTGCTCCAGGAACATCAAAAAGCCACGGCCTTCCACGTCGAGCTTGTCCAGCTCGGGCCCATGGAAAATCCGCACCGGGCCATTGACGCGGCCCAGCACCACGGCCGGGCGCTGCTCGGCGAGCGCGTCCAGCCAGTCGAAGGCTTTGTTGATCTCGGTGGGGCTGAAGCCGGCCTGGATCAGGCCGTTCTGGAGGGAGTCGCGGTCGCGGATGAGGTCCGCGTCTTCGCTGAAATAGTGTTCGAACAGGTACAGCAGGACATCCAGAATGCTCTCTTTCATTGCCCCTCGGCCTGCGTCAACGACGCTGTGGAGGTGAAGAAACTAGGGTTTTCGACAGTAGCGACCATAGGCGGCCATTACCTTTCCATCCAGTTCCATGACCAGCAGCATGGCCGACAGCTGGGCCGCCGTCAATCCGCTGCGCTGGATCAATGAATCCATACCCGTTGGGTCGTGATCCAGGGCTTTCCACAAGCACTGGTAGTCCGGGTCGGTGTAGGAAGGGGCGCGCTCGGGCGCCGGTCGTGCCTGTTCAGTGGGGGCGTCCAAGCGGGTTCGCAAGGCCCCGGCCAGGGTCTGGGCGAGCGCGGCCAACCCGGCGGTCACCTCGGCCGGCGCCTCCACCAGCGCTGCGCCCTGCCGGATCAGCCGATGACAGCCGCGGGCGCGGGGATTGCGGATCGAGCCGGGCAGGGCGAACACCTCGCGGCCTGCCTCGGCCGCGCAGCGCGCGGTGATCAGGGCGCCCGAGCGCTCGGCGGCTTCGATCACCAGGGTGCCCAGGCTGAGCCCGGCGATGATCCGGTTGCGTGCGGGGAAGTGCGCCTGGGTCGCCGGCATGCCCGGGGCGTATTCGCTGACCACCGCGCCGGTGGCGGCAATCCGTTCATGCAGCGCGGCATGCCGGGGCGGATAGGTCTGGTCCAGGCCGGTGGCGACCACGGCCACGGTCATGCCACCGGTGACCTGCAATGCGCCGTCATGGGCGTGGGCATCGACCCCGGCCGCCAGCCCACTGATGACCGACCAGCCCTCGCTGGCCAGCGCGGTGGCGAAGGCATGCGCGTGCTCGCGGCCGCCGGCAGTGGGCGAGCGGCTGCCGACCACCGCCACCGCCGGGTGCCAGAGCCGCGCCGGGTCACCGTCCACGAACAACGCCACGGGCGGTTCCTCGATCTGGGTGAGCAGCGCCGGATAGTCCGGATCGGTCACGCCGAGCAGGTGATGGTGCTCCTCGGCCAGCCATGCCAGGGCATGTGCCAGGTAGCGTTCGTCCGGCAACGCCAGCCGGGCGCGTTGCGCTGGAGTACAGCCGGCGGCCCGCCAGGCGGTCGGGCCGGCCCGCAGGGCGGCCGCCGCATCGGAGAACTGGCGCAGCAGGCGCAGGCGAGGCGGCAGCGCGCCCCCGGCCAGGACCAGGGTGAGCAGGGCGGTGGATGAGGCAAGGCAGGGAATGGGCATCCCGATACCCTGGCCCGGAAATGACGAGGGGGC
>NZ_JBHFHW010000008.1:0-23020 GCF_057333975.1 Stenotrophomonas sp. AGC87 | reverse complement strand
GGCGCCCTAGGGCGCCGTCGCATGGCAGGGTAGGACTCCGCCGCGTTTACTGCTTATCGGGATGCAGCGCCGAATAGCCGACCCGGACCGGCTTCACGCCTTCCATCACCAGCGCGTAGCTGACGTTCTCGAACGTGCGGAAGACCATTGCATGGGCGGCGTACTCGTCCGGCAGGGTGACCCGGCCGGCACCGCTGGTCAGCGAATCGTCCATCCGCGACGAGTTCGGGTAATCCATGCGGTGGGCCACATGGCGGCCCTGGCGCCACAGCGAGAACACGGTGCCGTTGTCGACCCCGTTGGCACTGCCGGCGGAGATCGCGATCACATCGCGCGGGCCGCCGGAGGTGAAGGTGTCGGCGACGGCCAGCACGCGCACGTCCAGATCGACGGCCTGCGGCGCGGGCACATGCGGCACGAACTGCAGGTCGTACGGGCGGGCCTCGACCGGAACCAGGCGGTCACCGGCGCGGACTTCACGGCCGTCCACCTGGCCCTGCAGCACCAGCGAGGTCACCTCGACACTGCCGCTCTGCACACGGCTCACCGTACCGACGTTGATCTGGGCCAGTTCGTAGCCCAGCGTCTGGTGCCGCTTGCTCGGCACGATGAACGTCTTCCAGAGGTTGCCGCTGCCGGGTGTGGTATCGCCGCGGGCATCGAGGTCTTCGGTCGGCTTGGGCAGGGCGTACTGCACCGTCGGGCGGACCACCGCGTAGCGCTGGCCGACCTGGGCGTTCTCCAGGCCGCGCACATAGGCAGTCTGGCCGGTGGTGGCGCGCAGGCGGTTTTCTTCCAGATTGACCACGTAGGGCAGCGACTTGACCTCGTCGACCACGCTCAGCTGCTTCAGGAAGGGCTCCACCTGCTCCAGCGGGACGCCGTTGATCGGGGCCTCCTGGCGTGGGCCGGGCTGGGCCACGACGCGGTCCAGATAGGCCAGGCTGAGCACGTCACCCGGGTAGATCAGGTGCGGATTCTTGACCTGCGGGTTGGCCTGCCAGATCTCCGGCCACAGCCAGGGCTTCTGCAGGAAACGCGCCGAGATGTCCCACAGCGTGTCCCCTTTGCGCACGACATAGGTATCCGGGTGCCCGCCATTCATTTCCACGGCGGTAGCATAGGTAGCGACGGTCAGCATCGCCACGGCGACGACCGTACGAGTTCGTTCAAACATAGATGTGGTGCCTGATTCCCCAACAGGTTCGCGCACTATAGTCCAGAAACCGGGGCGCGGGGCAAGCGTTGGCGATAGAATCGCCCTGTACGCCGCTTCGACCGGCGCCCCCTACCGGTATTTGCCATGGCCCTCCTGCCCATTCTCGAATTTCCCGATCCGCGCCTGCGTACCAAGGCTGCGTTGATCGATGCTGCCGACGTGACCACGCCGGCGTTCCAGACCCTGATCGATGACATGTTCCACACCATGTATGACGCCCCGGGCATCGGCCTGGCCGCCAGCCAAGTGGATGTGCACAAGCGCTTCATGGTGATCGACGTCAGTGAAGAGAAGGACACCCCGATGGTGTTCATCAATCCTGAGATCGTCGCCAACGAAGGCGGCCAGGTCTATCAGGAAGGCTGCCTGTCGGTGCCGGGCATCTTTGCCGACGTCACCCGCGCCAACCAGATCACCGTGCGTTACCTGGACCGTCACGGCGTGGCCCAGGAACTGACCACCGACGGCGTGCTCGCTGTCTGCGTGCAGCACGAGATGGACCACCTGGACGGCAAGCTGTTCATTGATTACCTCTCGCCGCTCAAGCGCGAGATGGTGCGCAAGAAGCTGGCCAAGCAGCGCAAGCACGTTGCCTGAGGTGATTGCAGCGACCGCCGCGCGGGATGACCGCGCGATGTGTCCTGTCGCGCGGCGCCGCACATCGGCGCCGTTTTACGTTCTGTTAGTGGGGTCGCCATGAAGATTGTCTTTGCCGGTACGCCGGCGTTCGCCGTGTCCTCGCTGCGTGCCGCAGCCCGCCACCATGAAGTGGTCGCGGTGTACACGCAGCCCGATCGCCCCGCTGGCCGTGGCCGTGGCCTGGCCCCGTCGCCGGTCAAGCTGGAAGCGATCGCACGTGGCATCCCGGTGTTTCAGCCGGAGAGCCTCAAGACCCCCGAAGCCCAGCAGCAGCTGCGCGACCTGGCGCCGGACCTGATGGTGGTGGTGGCCTATGGGCTGATCCTGCCCAAGGCGGTGCTGACCATTCCAACCCACGGCTGCTGGAACGTGCACGCCTCGCTGCTGCCACGCTGGCGCGGTGCCGCGCCGATCCAGCGTGCGATCCAGGCGGGCGATACCGAAACCGGTGTGTGCCTGATGCAGATGGACGCCGGGCTGGATACCGGCCCGGTCCTGCTCAAGCAGCACATCGCGATCGGCGCCAACGACACCGGCGGTCAGCTGCACGACCGCCTGGCGGCGTTGGGTGAGCAGGTGCTGTCCGATGGCCTGGGCCTGCTGCGGGCCGGCATCAAGCCGATCGCGCAGCCGCAGCCCGAGGCCGGCGTGACCTATGCGCACAAGCTGGACAAGGCCGAAGCCCGTCTGGACTGGGCGCAGGACGCCCACGTGCTGGCACGCACCGTACGTGCGTTCAATCCGTGGCCGATCGCCGAGGCCATGTTGGCCGGCGAACGCGTCCGCATCCATGGCGCGATCGCGCTGGATGACAACCAGGGTAAGGCCCCGGGCACGCTGCTGGCCGCCTCGCGCGACGGCATCGACATCGCCTGCGGGCAGGGTGCGCTGCGCCTGCGTGTGCTGCAGCGTGAGGGCGGCAAGGCGATCACCGCCGCCGACTACCTCAATGCCCGTCGCGACCTCGGCATGGGTGCCTGACATGACCAACGCGCGTTCCGGCAAGCCTGCAGGCCCCTACACCGCCCATACCGCCCCCGGCGTGCCCACCCGCGTGCTGGCCGCGCGCGTGCTGGCCCAGGTGATCGGCCGCGGCCGTTCGCTCAAGGCCGAACTGGCCACCGCGTTGCCGACCCTGGACGACAGCCGCGACCGCGCGCTGCTGGAGGCGCTGTGCTTTGCCGTGCTGCGTCGCCGTGCGGCCTATGACGCGGCGCTCGCCCAGTGGATGCCGCGGCCGCTGAGCGTGCGCGAAGACGAACTGCGCGCGCTGCTGCTGGTCGGCTTCGCCCAGCTGGACGCACTGGAGCTGCCGGCGCACGCCGCGCTCTCGGCCACGGTCGACGCTGCACGTGCGATGGGCCGTGATCGCCAGGCCGGCATGGTCAATGCACTGCTGCGCCGCGCCCAGCGCGAAGGCATTCCGCCGCTGCCCGCGCGCGATGCCTTCCCGCTGTGGATGGCCGAGAAGATCGAACAGGATTGGCCGGACGAGGCCGACGCGGTGTTCACCGCGAGCCTGCAGGCTGCGCCGCTGTGGTTGCGGGTCAACCGCCAGCACAGCAGTCGTGAGGCGATGCTGCAGCAGTTGGCGGCAGCCGGTATCGAGGCGGAGGCATCGAGCGTGGGTGCCGATGCGATCCGTCTGCCGGTGCCGGTCGCGGTCTCCGCACTGCCCGGGTTCGCCGATGGCGCGCTGTCGGTGCAGGATCTGTCTGCCCAGCAGGTGGCCGATGCGCTGGCGCCGCGCCCGGGTTCGCGGGTGCTTGATGCCTGCGCCGCACCGGGCGGCAAGGCTGCCCATCTGCTGGAGCGCGATCCGACCCTGCACCTGCTGGCGTTGGACATCGATGCGCGCCGGCTCAAGCGCATCAGCGAAACATTCACACGCACCGGCGTGGGCCAGAACGCGAAGGTGCTGGCGGGCGATGCGACCGATCCGGCCAGCTGGTGGGACGGGCAGCTGTTCGACACCATCCTGCTGGATGCCCCCTGTTCGGCCACCGGCATCATCCGCCGCCAGCCGGATGTGTTGGCGCATCGCCGCGCGACCGACATCGAGGCGCTGATGGCCCTGCAGGCACGCCTGCTGGATGCCTGCTGGACGATGCTCACCCCGGGCGGAACCCTGCTGTATGCGACATGTTCGATCCTGCGCGATGAAAACCAGTTCCAGGTCGAAGCCTTCCTTCAGCGCACCCGGGATGCGGGCTTCCTGCCGCTGGGCGAGGCGTATGGCCACGATTCCTGGGCCGGGCGCCAGCGCCTGCCGGGTGAGAACGGTGCTGACGGCTTCTTCTATGCGCGTCTGCTAAAGAAGGGTTGATCCGAACCCGGCTAGAATTCCGCCCCATGCTAAAAAACCGCGCATCCCGAGAGTTCTGGCTGCTTGCCCTGATGGCCCTGCTCGTTCTGGGGGCTGGCCTGGGCATGCGTGATCCGTGGCCGTCCGATGAGCCACGCTTTGCGCTGGTCGCCAAGCAGATGGTGGAGAGCGGCGACTGGCTGTTCCCGCATCGCGGCACCGAGCTGTATTCGGACAAGCCGCCGATGCTGATGTGGTCGCAGGCGACGTTGTACACGCTGATCGGCGATTGGCGCGTAGCGTTCCTGTTGCCCTCGCTGCTGGCCGCGCTGGGCACACTGGCCTGCGTGTATGACCTGGGCCGCCGCCTGTGGACGCGGCGGGTCGGGCTGTACGCCGCCTGGGCGCTGCTGTTTGCGCTGCACTTTACTTTCCAGTCCAAGAAAGCCCAGATCGATCCGCTGGTGGTGTTCTTCATCACCCTGGCCAACTACGGCCTGCTGCGGCATCTGCTCAGTGGCCCTGCGTGGCGATGGTGGTGGCTGGGCTGGTTCGCCGCCGGGCTGGGGGTGATCACCAAGGGCGTGGGCGTCATCGCGTTGCTGATGATCGTGCCGGCCGCCGTGGCCTCCGTGCTGGGCTGGCCGCGGGTCAAACTGCACATTCGCGACTGGCGGTTCTGGGCCGGGCCGCTGGCGTTTCTGCTGGCGATCGCCCTGTGGCTGGTTCCCATGGTGGTGACCGCGCTGGGCAGCGGCTCGACCGAGTACCGCGCCTATCTGGATGACATCCTGTTCCGGCAGACCGCCAAGCGCTACGCGCAATCCTGGGATCACCACCAGCCGTGGTGGTACTTCCTGGGCACGATGCCGTCGATGTGGATCCCGGCCTTCCTGGCGATTCCCTGGGCGATCCCGGCCTGGCGCCGGCGCCTGCAGCGGCGCGATGCGCGCTACCTGCTGCCGCTGGTGTGGTGGTTGTTGATCGTGCTGTTTTTCTCGATCCCCAACGGCAAGCGTGACGTCTATATCCTGCCGGCGCTGCCGATGTTCTGCCTGGCGCTGGCACCGCTGCTGCCGGGGTTGCTGCGCAAGCGCGCCTTCCAGTGGCTGCTGGGCGGCTTCGTGGCGCTGCTGGCGCTGGGTCTGCTCGGGATCGGCATCTCGATGCTGCTGGGGCAGCCGGGCTTCGAGCGCAAACTGATTCTGGATCGCGGCATCGACACCGCGGTGACCTCCGGCCTGGGCTGGGTCGCGGTCGCGTTGGGCTGCTGGGCCGTGCTCACCCTGTGCATCGCCGGCGTGCGCCGCTTCCATCTGGCCGTCGTGGCGACGCTGACCATGGCCTGGGTGGCGTTCGGGCTGATCGGCTACCCGCTGTTCAATGACTCCAGTTCCGCTCGCGGCCTGATGCTGCAGGTCGGTCAACGCATCGGCCCGGAGGCCGAACTGGGTCTGGTCGCCTGGAAAGAACAGAACCTGCTGATGGCCGACCGCGACGCCGCCACCTTCGGGTTCAACCGGCGCTGGGACCGGCAACTCGCCGACGGGGTCGCCTGGCAGGCCGCACAGCCGCAGCAGCGTTGGCTGCTGGTCCAGGAGGACGCGCTGCTGGCCTGCGTGGACCGCACCAGCGCCGAACTGGCCGGGGTCGCCAACCGCCGCCGTTGGTGGTTGGTAAGGCCGGGCGACATCCACGGCCCGTGTGTGGCCAGTGCCGACGAACAGGCGCGCGAACGCGCGCTGCACCGGATCGACGGCGATGAGTGAATTCTGTAATGCTGGCCGCCTCCTCGGGCGGGTACCGCAGGTCCGTGGGCGCCGGTCGCGTCCAGTGCAATCACGGGCGTGCGTGCCTGCGTGTGGCAATCGAGGTTGGCAATGACGTTCACCGCTGCATCCGAGCCGGCCACGCCCGTTTCCCTGCCGCCGCTGCAGGGGCGTGCCGGTGTGGCCCATTGGATCGCCACCGTGGGCCTGTTCTGCATGCCCGCGCTGGTGCTGACCCTGCCCCAGAACCTGTTGCCCTACGGCATCCTGTTGCTGGTGAGCACGCTGCTGGCGCCGGATTACCTGTGGCGCGCGCGTGGCCTGGCCGGGCGGCCGGTGAAGGCCCTGACCTGGCTGGTGGTGGTCGCGATTGCCTTTGCATTGCTCTCGATCCATCTGTTCGAGCAGGGCCTGCGCGACATCGACAACCGCTCACGGTTCGTGGTGATCCCGTGGATCGCCCTGTGGGTGTGTGCACTGCGGCCGGACATCCGCTGGCTGTGGGGCGGGGCGCTGGCCGGCCTGCTCGGCACCATGGTGCTGTCGATCCTGCAGGTGGCCGGCGGCGCGCCACGCGCTGATCTGAGCACCAATGCGATCGTGCTGGCCGACATCGTGCTGGTGCTGATGGTGCTGCTGGTGTTCTGCCGGCCGCACCAGCGTTGGACCTGGGTGATCGTGGGCATGGTTGCCGGTTGTGTGACCATCGTGCTCAGCGGCAGCCGCGGCGTCTGGCTGGCGCTGCTGGCACTGCTGGTGGTGATGGCGATGAGCCTGCGCTGGCGCACCGGCCGCGCGCGCCTGGGCGTGCTGCTGGCGCTGGTGGCGATCGCCGGCACCTTGACCCTCACCATCCCGAGCCTGCGCGAGCAGGTCCGCCTGACCGAGCTCAAGCACGACGTGGTGCGGATGGAGCGCGGTGACAGCGACTCCTCCGCCGGCGCGCGCGTGGAGCGGCTGCAGGTGGCCTATGAAACCTTCCTCGATCACCCGCTGACCGGCGTGGGGATCGGCCATTTCGACAGCGCCATGCAGCGCCTGCCGGTGTGCCGGGATGATCCGAGTGAGCAGCGTTGCCATCTGGGCCACGCGCACAACGATCTGGCCGAGTGGGCCGCGACCCAGGGCGCGCCGGGCCTGCTGTTGCTGCTGGCCATCTACGGCGTGCCGCTATGGGTGTTCACCGGCCTGCACCGGCGCAGCGGTGAGCAGACCTTCCGTGGTCCGGCGGCCGCCGGGATCATGGTGGTGGTGACCTATGTGCTGTGCGGGATCACCCAGTCGATGTTCGCGCATCAGATCACGGCCAGCTTCTACGTCACCATCGTCGGCCTGCTGGCCGGGCTGTCGATCGTCCAGGGGTACACGCGGCGCCTGGCGCTGGCGCGGGCCAGGGCTCAGGCGCCTGGCTGATCCCGCGGCGGGTCGGTGACCGGCTGCCCGTTCTGCAGCATCCACAACATGATGGTCTTCTGCCGCACGTAGTTGGCGCGCACGTAGGCGTAGACCAGGCCGTGCCAGCCATCGCGGAAGCCGCCGCGCAGCAGCAGCCCACGCCAAAACCGCCACGCCGGGGCCAGGATCAGCTTGGGCAGGGTGGCGCGCTTGCCGCGCGCGAACTCGTGCTCGGCCATCATCCGCGCGTAGCGCTGGGTCTTGAGCAACTGCTGCTCCAGCGAGCGGTAGGGGTAATGGATCAGGTCGCCGCGCAGGGTACCCACCGCGCCATCGACGCTGGCCGCCTCATGGATCTCACGCTTGCCGCGCCAGCCGCCATGGCGGCGGTCGAACAGGCGCAGCACCCGGTCCGGGTAGGCATTGCCATGCTTCAGGAACTTGCCGAAGTACTCGGAGAGCCGTGCGAACCGGTAGCCATGGTGACCGGCGAAGCCGTTGGCCTGGGCGGACAGGATCGCCTCGCGCAGGGTGTCGCTGATGCGCTCGTCGGCGTCCAGGCACAGCACCCAGTCATGCGCGGCCTGCTCGACGCAGAACGCCTTCTGGCTGCGGAAGCCATCGAACGGGCGTTGCAGCACCCGCGCCCCGGCGGCCGTCGCGATCGCCACGGTGGCATCGGTGGATTGCGAGTCCACGACGACGATCTCGTCGCAGAAGGCCAGCGAGGCCAGACAATCGCCGATGCGGTCGGCTTCATTGAACGCGATAATGCAGGCCGAAATGCGAGGCCGTTCAGTGGGAGCGGTCGAGGAGGACATGATGGCCGAGTACCTGCTGTTTGCGACGGAGCGTTATGCGCTGCCCATTCTCGCCCCTCTGGCGCAGGCGTTGCACGCATCCGGTCAATCGGTGTCGGCCTGGTTCGCCGATGGCGCCGCCGGGGCGTCGCTGCCCCGCGTGCCCAACGTCGGCCTGAAAGAGGCGCTGGCACTACGCCCGCGCGCGGTGTTCAGCGCCGCCAACTGGGTGCCGCCGTTCATCGCCGGGGCCAAGGTGCAGGTTTTCCACGGCTTCAACGTGCAGAAGCGCGACAGTGCCCGCGGCCACTTCCGGGTGCGCGGTCTGTTCGATCTGTATTGCACCCAGGGCCCGGCCACGACCACCCCGTTCCGCGAGCTGGCCGCGCGCGAGGGCCACTTCGCCGTGGCCGAGACCGGCTGGCCCAAGCTCGATCCGCTGTTCCGCGATGACGGTGGCTTGAGCGCGGGATTGCGCGTGCCGGCACAGGGCCGCCCGGTGATCCTGTTCGGCTCGACCTTCACCGAGCGGCTGAGCGCCGCGCCGCATCTGTACGAGCAGATCGCGGCCGATATCGCCCGCGGCGAGCACTACTGGCTGCTGACCCTGCACCCCAAGTGCGCCCCGGAGCTGTTCGAGCGCTACCGCGCGCTGGCCGGTACGCATGCGCGCTTCATCGAGCCGGAACAGGTGATGGCCGCCCAGCGCGCCGCCGATGTGCTGGTCTCGGATACTTCCTCGATCGTCTCCGAGTTCATCGTGCAGCACAAACCGGTGGTGACCTTCCGCAACCGGGTTCCGCAGCCGCACATGATCGATTTCGACGATGCCACGCAGCTGCCGGCGATGCTGGCCCAGGCGTTGGATCCAGCGCCCGCCCTGATGGCCGAGATCCGCCGGTACGCGGACACCATCCATCCGTTCCGCGATGGGTACTCCTCCGAGCGGGTGATCGCTGCCACCGAGGATTTCCTGTCCGGTGAACTCGGCACGCTCAAGCGCAAGCCGTTCGGTGCGTGGACCCGTGGCCTGCAGATCCGCAAGGATCTCGGGTATTGGGGGCCAGCGAAGCGGTAGCGTCACCAGGTAGATCCACGCCATGCGTGGATGCGCTCCTACCAGCGCAGGCGACGCTTCGCCAACGCGCGGCCCAACTGTTCGTACACCGCACGCGCCTCCGCTTCCGGCAGGTAGTGCAGCACCAGCGGCGTACCCATGCCTGCGCCGGCGGTATCCAGCCACACGCTGGCCGTGCCCAGCCGACGGTCCAGCGGCGAGCGGGTCAGGCGCAGCGCCTGCAGCTTGTCCAGCTCTGCAAATCGCCACCAGCGCTGCCACCAGCCGCCACGCACGGCGACGTAGGCGTCATCCAGGTGGTAGCCGATGCGGGCCATCTGCCGGTGCGCGCGGAATGCCGACCACGGCAACCACAGCAGCACCAGCGCGCCCCACGGACCGCCGTACCAGATCGCGCCTGCGGTCAGCAGCGGCACAACGCACAGCGCGCCCAGGCACAGCCGCCACCAGCCGCGCTTCTGCACCGGCTGCCAGCGCGCCGGCGGCCACTGCAGGTGTGGCAGCAGATGCTGGACCAGCCCATCGCAGACGGCCGGCGTCGCCAGTGGCGCCAGCTCGCGCAGGTCGCGGCGCTCGCCTTCGCCGGGGTTGCCTGCAGCAATATCGATACGCAGTTGCCGGCGCTGGAGCCAGCGCTGCAGCGCGCTCTCGCGCAATGTCCACGCCTGGATCCGGCGCCGCGCCACGCTGGTGCGCATGCGGGTCAGCAAGCCGCTGGCCACGGTCAGCCGACGCTCGTGCTCACTGAGCCGGAAGCCGTAGTAACGCAGCAGCGCGAGCACCACCGACAACACCCGCAGCATGACCCAGAAGCCCACCACGGCGACCACCGCGGCCATCGCCCACAGCCACATTCCGGGGTGCAGGTGGCTGGCATACCCGAAGGCCTGGCGGCCGCCGGCTTCGATGACATCGGAGACGCTGCCACGCGGGAACAACTGCACCATCGCGCCCAGCACTGCCACCACCACGACCCAGCCGCGGTTGGAGAGCAGGCCGATACGGACCACCTCGCCCGGGCTCAAGGCGAGCAGCACATCCTCGGCCGGTTCGGGCGCAGCGGCGTCGCCCTCGGCCGTGGCCGGCACTGCCTGGCCACGCTGGCGCACCAGGCGCTCCAGTGCCAGTGCCTGATCGAGTTTGAGCACCCGAAATTCCGCTTCGGGGCGATGGCCACCGGCCGATTCCAGCTTCAGTTCGGCTACGCCGAACAGGCGGTGCAGCGGGTTCTGGTGGACCACCACGTTGTGGATGCGGGCGAAGGGAATCTCGCGGCGATTGCGCGCGAAAACACCACTGCGCACCGTGATCGCGCTCGTGCCGATCCGGTAGCGATAGGTGAGGTACTGCAGCACCGAATACGCGACCAGCACGACCACGGCGATCACTGGGCCGAGTGACAGCCACAGCTCATCGCGGTCGCCGCGCTGGCCGAACACCACCAGTGCGATCAGCGGTACCAGACCCTGGCGCAACTGCATCAGCAGCACGAACAGCCACGACCAGGGATGCAGCCGCTGCTCCGGCGCGGCATCAAGCGGCGACGGGGTACTCACAGCGCGTCGTCGTCCTGGTCCAGCTGATGCGCCAGGGTGTCGCGCAGGCGCTCGGCATCGGCGCTGTCCAGCCCACTGAGCGTGACTGCACTGAAGCGGCTGCCGGCGGTATGCACGACCAGCGTGCTCAAGCCGGCGCTGCGTTCGATCGGCCCACGGCGCAGATCCAGGTGCTGCACGCGCGAAGTCGGTACACGGGTTTCGTTCTGCCAGAGCAGGTCGCGGCGCAAGCCCAGGCCTTGGGCATCCAGCCGCCAATAGGTGCGGCACTGGCGGCGGAACGCGAGGGCCGCACCGATCAGCGCGCCGAGCACGACCATGCCGGCCGCGCCCCACCAGCGGCCCGGAAGATCAAAGACCACCCAGAGCGTGCCGAACACGCCGCCGATCATCAGTGCGCCAGCGATCGCACCACCGAACGCGGCCAGCGAGGCCGAACGCAGCGGCATCGCCTGCCAGTCGGGGGCAGGCGGCAACGGCGGCAGAGGCGGCGGCACGGGAGTGTCGAGGAGATCGGACAAGGCAGGGCGCTCGGCTGGGAAACGGGCCGGGCGCATGCGTACAGGTGCAACCGCCCGTGGCGCAGACGGTAGCAGGTTGCCGTGGGCTATTGCGCGGCCTGAATCAGCGCGTCGACATCGAGCAGATGACCGGCGCGTTCGGCCTTGGTGCGCAGGTACTGCTCGTTCTCGGCGGTGATGTCGCCGGTCACCGGCACGCAGTCGACCACGTCGATGCCGGCATTGCGCAGGCGCTGGGCCTTGGTCGGGTTGTTGCTGAGCAGCTGCACGCGGCTCACGCCCAGGCCCTGCAGCATCGCCACGGCACTGCCGTAGCGGCGCTCATCGGCACCGAAGCCGAGCTGGGCATCGGCATCAATCGTGTCCAGGCCATCGTGCTGGTACCCGTAGGCGCGCATCTTCGCGGCGATGCCGGTGCCGCGGCCTTCCTGGTCCAGATACAGCAGCACGCCGCCGCCAAGCTCTTTGAGCTTGCGCAGGCCGCGCCGCAGCTGGTCGCCGCAGTCGCACTTGAGCGAACCGAACAGATCGCCGGTCAGGCAGGAGGAATGCACGCGAACCGGCACCACGGCGGACAGATCCGGGGTGCCCACGATGATCGCGACCTGGTCACGCTGGGCCACCCCGCCGCGGAACACCGCGAATTCGGTCATGCCGACCTCGCGCAGCGGCACCGGCGAGCGGGCCACCAGTTCATATGCGTGCGCGGCCTGCTCGGCGCCCTGGCTGAGATCGCACAGTGAGACCTGCGCGCAGTCGTCGAAGCGGCGGTCATTGGCGGTCAGCAGCACGCCGACCATCGCCGGCAACAGCAGGCCGAGGCGGGCGATTTCCACCGCACCGTCGTCCAGCGCTTCGCCACCGGTCCAGCCCGGCGGCATCGCCCCCGGGTCGCGCAGGTAGCTCAGTGAGGGCAGGGCATCGAAGTCGATGCCGGCCAGCGGTACGCGCGCGCCACGTTCGGCACTTACCCCGAGCACGCGGGCGCGGGTGGCGGTGAGGAACAGGTAGTGCCGGTCGTCCGCGGCCGCGGCAAAGGCGCTGAAGCTGGTGCGGGTGCTGCTGTCCAGCGCGATGAAAGCCAGGCGCTGGCCGTGGCCATCGTCGATCACCACCGGGCGGCCGGCACGCAGTTCGGCCACCGCGCGCTCGCAGCGGATCGCGGCCGGATCGCCGAACAGGGAAGAAGCAGAGGACATGTCAGGGGCCGTGGGGGACATCGTGGTTTCCACAGTGGGGACGGATCGCGGCGATTCAATCGCACCAAGGGCGCGACGCTGCGTCGCAGTCAGTGCGGATGGTCCTCGGTGGCATACGGATCGTCTTCACCGCTCTGCAGTGGGCGCAGCGTATAGCGCTTGTAGGTCCACTGATACTGCGCTGGATCGCGCCGGGCGATGCGCTCGATGCCGGCATTGAGGGCGGTGGCCGCGGTGCGCGGGTCGGGATCGGCCACGGCGGGCGGGGTCGCTTCAATATGCAGGGCGAACTCCATGCCCGGGCCGATCCGCTCGCACCAGCCGTACAGCACGGTCGCGCCGGTGCGCTCGGCCAGGCGGTTGACCAGGGTCATGGTCAGCGCCTCCACCCCGAAGAACGGCGCGAACACCCCGTCGCCGGCCTTGGGCTGCTGGTCGGGCAGGATGCCGGTGGCGCCGCCGTCCTTGAGCACCTTGAACAACTGGCGCACGGCCGGGCCTTCGGCGCGCACCTGCTGCACGTTGTCGCCGCCGCGGACCAGCTGCAGGAAGGCATCGCCCACCGCTTCATCCGGCGCCTTGTAGACGATCGCGATCGGCCCGCGCGAGGCCAGCCACTGATTCAGCAGCTCCCAGTTGCCGTAATGCGGCGCGGCCACGATCACGCCCTTGCCGGCGGCCAGGGCCGCGTCGTACAGCGCCTCCCCGTGGCGCTCGGTCAGGCGGGCCAGGTTGCGTTCGCGCGGCTGGGTCCACAGGCGCAGGGTCTCGATGGCCTGCAGCGCGGTCGAGCGCAGCACCTCGCGGTGGAGCACGGTGCGCTCGGCCTCGCCCATCTCGGGGTAGGCCAGCTCGAGGTTGCGACGGGTGACGCGGCTCTCACGGGCATTGAGACGGATCCACAGCCAGGCCAGGACGGATGCGAAGGCACGCAGCCAGGACCAGGGCAGGCGGGTGAACAGGGCAGCGGCGCGGTAGGCCAGGCGGGCAGTGGTGTGCGGTTTCATCACGGCAAAGTCTAGCCGCTGGCGGCCAGCCTGTCGGCGCGCGGGCGCGTTAAGGTAGGCCGCCTTCAGTTAGCGGAGCCCTGTCCATGCTTGTCCTGATCCAGCGCGTCAGCGAAGCCGGCGTCCGTGTGGAGGAGGCCGTTGTCGGTCAGATCGGCCCCGGCCTGCTGGCCCTGGTGGGCATGGAGCCGGGCGATACCGAGGCCCAGATTGCCCGGATGGCCGATCGCCTGCTTGGTTACCGTGTCTTTGCCGATGAGACCGGAAAAATGAACCGGTCGCTGCGTGATACCGGCGGCGGATTGCTGCTGGTCAGCCAATTCACCCTGGCGGCCGACACATCCAGCGGGATGCGGCCGGGCTTCAGTACCGCCGCGCCGCCGGCGGAGGCTGAACGCGGATTCAACCGACTGGTCGAGATCTGCAGGCAAAAACACGCTTCGGGGGTGGAAACCGGCCAGTTTGGTGCCCATATGGTTGTCAGCCTGGTCAATGATGGTCCAGTGACCTTCCTGCTCAGACCCTAGCCCCGGGACCACCGCCCGGGAACGCGGGGCGCCGGGCTGGTATAATGCTAGGTTCTATTCCCTCTCCCAGCCGGTGGCGCGAGCACTACATGGCCAACGAACGTCCTGCCCAGCAAAACGACATCAAGCTTCTGATCAGCAAGGGCCTGGAACAGGGCTACCTGACCTACGCCGAAGTCAATGACCATCTGCCCGACGACATCGTCGACCCGGAGCAGATCGAAGATATCATCGGCATGATCAACGGCATGGGCATTGATGTCCATGAAGTTGCGCCCGATGCAGAAACCCTGTTGCTCAACGATGGCAACACCGGCAACCGCGAAGTCGATGACACCGCGGCCGAAGAAGCCGCCGCCGCGCTGAGCGCGCTCGACACCGAAGGTGGCCGCACCACCGACCCGGTGCGCATGTACATGCGCGAAATGGGTACCGTCGAGCTGCTGACCCGCGAAGGCGAAATCGCCATCGCCAAGCGCATCGAAGAAGGTCTGGGCCAGGTCCAGGCTGCACTCGGTACCTTCCCGGTATCGGTGGAATCGCTGCTGGCCGACTACGACGCGCACAAGGAAGGCAAGAAGCGCCTGGCCGAAGTGATCGTCGGCTTCAACGACCTGGTCGAAGAAGTCCCGGCCCCGGCCGTGGCCGAAGACACCAGTGACGACGCTGACGACGACGCCGATGAAGAAGATGACGGCGACGACGTCGAGGAAGAGGCCGGCCCGACCGGTCCGGATCCGGAAGAAGTCGCACGCCGCATGCAGGCCCTGAGCGATGCGTACACCGCGTTCAAGAAGGCCGCTGCCAAGGGCGACCGCAAGCCGCTGGCCAAGTTGCGCGACGACATGGCCGCCGTGTTCGTGACCCTGAAGCTGCCGTTGCCGCTGACCGATGTGCTGGTCAAGCAGCTGCGCGACGTCATGGCCTCGATCAAGTCCCACGAACGCCGCGTGCTGAACCTGGCGACCGTGACCGCGCGCATGCCGCGCAAGGACTTCATCCGCTCGTGGGAAGGCAACCAGACCAACCTGGAGTGGGTGGAAGACGCACTGAAGCGCAAGCAGAAGTGGTCCTCGGCTCTGCGTGACGTGAAGGATCAGATCATCTCCGAGCAGCAGGCGACGATCGACATCGAGAAGACCACCTGGCTGGAACTGGACGAGCTGAAGGAAATCAGCCGCGCCATGGCCTACGGTGAAGCGCGTGCGCGCAAGGCCAAGAAGGAAATGGTCGAAGCCAACCTGCGCCTGGTCATCTCGATCGCCAAGAAGTACACCAACCGCGGCCTGCAGTTCCTCGATCTGATCCAGGAAGGCAACATCGGCCTGATGAAGGCCGTGGACAAGTTCGAATACCGCCGTGGTTACAAGTTCTCCACGTATGCGACCTGGTGGATCCGCCAGGCCATCACCCGTTCGATCGCCGATCAGGCGCGCACCATCCGTATTCCGGTGCACATGATCGAAACGATCAACAAGTTGAACCGCATTTCCCGTCAGATGCTCCAGCAGTACGGCCGCGAGGCTACGCCGGAGGAGCTGGCCAAGGAAATGGACATGCCGGAAGACAAGATCCGCAAGGTGATGAAGATCGCCAAGGAGCCGATCTCGATGGAAACCCCGATCGGCGACGACGAGGATTCCCATCTGGGCGACTTCATCGAGGACACCAACGTGGAGTCCCCGATCGAGAACACCACCAACATCAACTTGTCTGAAACCGTGCGCGACGTGCTGGCCGGCCTCACCCCGAGGGAAGCCAAGGTGCTGCGCATGCGCTTCGGCATCGACATGAACACTGACCACACCCTTGAGGAAGTGGGCAAGCAGTTCGACGTCACCCGCGAGCGCATCCGCCAGATCGAAGCCAAGGCGCTGCGCAAGCTGCGTCACCCGAGCCGGTCCGAGCAGCTGCGCAGCTTCCTGGATATCGATTGATCGATACCGGCGCATCGCGTTGAAACCCGACAGACCCCGCGCAAGCGGGGTTTGTTTTTTGGGGCGGGTGGCGGCGCAGCGGATGGAGCGGATGTTCGAGGGGTGGGGATCGCCAGGCTGATCGTGTGATTTCGTTGTGTGTTTCGTAACTTAATTACGGATGTGTTTTCGTTGTTCTCCGGGGTGATGTTATTTTAATCAATGGCTTGTGAGTTTAATGGGGTTGCGGTTCGCCGAAGACTGGCGTATAGATTCGTAACTTAACTCGTCCCGAAAATCAGGCCATGGCCCGTCCCCGTACCGTCCAGCTCCAGTCGCTGTTCGACAACCTGCCTGCTGGCGAGGTCGTCCCAGCTGCCGATCTCGTCGATCGCCTGGGGGTTACCCGGACAACGTTGAGTCGTCTTGTCGCCGAGGCCGGGGACCGCGTGGTGCGACTTGGGCGCACCCGCGCCACGGCCTATGCCGTCCGCCAGCAGACCGCCACGGGCAGCGAGTGGCCGCTGTTCCGGCTGCGCCCGGACGCCACCCTTGAAGAGCTGGGCACGGTCGTGGCACTCACGGGCGAGACCTTCCACGTGGCGACCACCGCCGCACGCCCCAATCTGACCCGTTCGCCAGACGAGACCGTCGATGGCCACTTCCCGGGGCTGCCGTGGTACCTGGACGACCTGCGGCCACAGGGTTTTCTCGGGCGTACGTTCGCGCATCGTCGCGGGCGTGACCTGGGCGTCCCCGACGCCCTCAATCGATGGCAATTGGGTGACACCCTGCAGGCGCTGGTGCGTGCAGGCGGCACCGAGATCGGTGATCTCCTGCTGGGCGGCGATGCCGTGCAGATGGCGTTGCGCGCGCTCGATGCGCCTGGCGATCATGTCCTGGCCGGGCAGCGCGCACGTCGTTATCCCGAGCGCGCGGCGGCGGCACTTGAAGGCGAAGACGTCGGATCGTCGCCTGGTGGCGAGCAACCGAAGTTCACTGCCACGGTGGAACATGAGGGAGGGCGCTATGCGGCGCTGGTGAAGTTCGCGCAGCCCGCCGCAGGCGAGGCCGCCGAACGCTGGGCGGACCTGCTGGTCTGCGAGCACCTGGCCCTGCAGTGCCTGCGCGACGCGAGTGTGCCGGCAGCGGCGTCCGAGATCCTCCAGACCGACACGCACACGTTCCTGGAGGTGCAGCGCTTCGACCGCACCGTCGACGTGCTCGGCCGGCGCGGCTTTGTCTCGCTGCTTGCGCTGTCCTCGGCCTTCGTCGGTGACGTGACCGTGGACTGGGGGACGGCTGCCGATACGCTGCTGACGCAGGGCTGGGTCGATCGCGACGCGCACGCCGCCATGGGCAGGCTGCACGCGTTCGGCCGGCTGATCGGCAACAGCGACATGCATCAGGGCAATCTGGGTTTCCACCTGGTTGATCGCGGCCCGCTACCGTTGGCGCCCGCGTATGACATGCTGCCGATGTCGCTGGCACCCTCGCGCACAGGGGTGCTGCGTGTGGCTACGCCGCTTGCCTCCATCGCGCCGGAGCGCAGCGGCCAGCTCGCGCACCTGCACTGGGCAGCGCCGCTGGCGGTGGACTACTGGCAACGTGTGGCCGGTTCGGCGCTGCTGCGCTCGAGCGTGCTGCGTGAGCTGGCGGGGGAGAACGCGCGCCGGGTGCAGGAAATGGGGCGGCGCTTCGGCTGATGTGAGGATTGCAGTGGAAAGCGCCTGCGGGCCTCCACTACACTGTGCGGCCGCAAGGGCCTATAGCTCAACGGTTAGAGCAGAGGACTCATAATCCTTTGGTTCCAGGTTCGAATCCTGGTGGGCCCACCACATTGAAGCCCACTGGGGTCCGGCGATATCCGCATCTGCAGCTAAGACGCTAGAAATATGGCGATTCACCGTCCATCGGCGTCCAGAGGCATCCGCTTGCATCCGGCACCTTTGTCCAGCCCAACCGTCCCGAGCCGGAGACCACCCGTGACTGACGACCAAGAGCCAATCTCTACTGTAGATACGAATAGCTCCATGGAGGGCTGGGACGGGGTCACCTACGTGATCTTCGCTGCCGAGTGGCAGTGCTTGCCTGAGGACTATCAAGGCCGCCTAGAAGTGGCGCGACAGGCCATAGGGGATCCGCTGAGAGCCTTCGACTTCCACGACCCAGCCTGCCCTAGGATCGATGGCGGGGACTGCTGCGCCTGCGGCCTGGTGAGCATCTTCACGAACGACCGGTGGGTGGCATACGTGGACATGTTCCACGCGTTGCAGAGTGTTGATTCGATCCACTAAATCCCCCTGCATTAGCATTCGAGAGGCCAGACTGCGCCGTCACGTGGGATGGTGGGACTCGCCCGTCAAATTCCCTGCATCCAGCTGACGGATCACCTGCAAACTCCGCCACTGCTTGCACGGAAAGTACACGCACTTAGGGATTCCTTAGACAGCCATCCGCATCCTTGGAGGCGAGGTGTGGGGTCCGCTTCCAAGTCTATACAAGGCTAGTCGATGGCCTCGGACCCCGGCTATGATCGTAAGACGGAGTCGGGGAAGACAGGTGGGCGCCATGGATCCAGAAATTCAAAAGGAACAGTTCCAACGAGCTTTCGTAGGTGCCCTAGCTGCCCACGCAGGACTTAATCCTGGGCAGGACGCCGTAGATGATGACAGTGTCGATCTCCGGTTGAAGGCGAAGGGGATCGAAGGTGGAATCTTGCGCAACCCGCAAATCGAGTTCCAGCTGAAGTGCACGTACAGAGATCTGGTCAAAGGCGATAAGCTTGCCTACTCGCTTGGCATAAAGAACTACAACGACTTGCGTGCAGAGGACTTGCTGTGCCCCCGCTACCTGGTTTTGCTGGTGGTTCCCCGTGAAACGGATAAGTGGCTAGGTCATTCCGAAGATTGCCTGACGCTGTACCACGAGTGCTATTGGATGTCCCTCAAGGGTCTTCCCGAAAAAACAACGCAGAATGTAATGGTCCATTTGCCTATCAAAAATCGTCTGCGAACATCAACGCTAGAGGAGATGATCAGGGCGGCCTCTAGGAGCGAATCCCTATGACTAGTTCGCAGACCGAAAAACTTGGTTTTGGGGCGGAAGAGCTGGTTGTCTACCTAGTCCAAAAGGGGTGGACGAAAGACGCTGTTCTGGAGGGCCGAGCTTCCATTTGGCACCGAATCAATGATGAGCTTTCGGAGATAAGCGTTCCGGTTCCTAACTTGCGTGACTACTGCGCGCGGATGCTAGACGCACTGGCTGATCTTCAGGAATTTGAACAGCGTGATCGCGAGAGCATTCGAAGGGACATCGTAAATGCGGGCGCGGGCCTGTTGACGGTCCGGGTTAAGGGGGAAGATACCGCTGAAGGACTCATTCCCTTGCGGGACGGAATCGTCCTCGTGCAAAAGGCGAAAGACCTACTCGTGGCAGCAGCCATGTCGCTGCCTACTAAGAAGAGGCACTTCCAAGGCAAGTTAGCTGACGAGATGCGCGCCTACATCGACTCAGTGCAGTTAGGACAGACCGAGTTCGGTAGCTATGTCATCAACGTTGTCGCACCAGCTAAGGAGTTCGAACTTTCAAAAGCGGGTACTGATGAAGGAATCGCGAGCGTGCTCTTTCAAAACCTAGCTGCAGGAGTGGAAGCACTTCACGCTGCTACAGGTTCTTCAGAGGGAGAGAGTTTGCGTAATACAGTTCTTCTCGAGCAAGCTGTGATGGCTGGGGCAAGCATCAACATGTGTGATTCCCTATTAGGATTCAGTGGGCAATCAAGATCGCGCAGCTTCGAATTGTCCTTGTCCGTTCCGCAAGGCGGTCTCTTCCCCAGACGCAGTTCCTCTTTCTCCTTCGACAAGGATCGGATCGCTGGGCTTCAGGCCGCCATCGAGTATTTTAAGGATGACTACGTGTTGAGAAATAGGGACATTGAGGGGTTTGTAAAGCACCTTTCACGCCCAACCCAAGACGAAGACGGAAAGGTCACGTTGGAATCGCTGATTGATGGTGTCGAGAGATCCGTAAGCATCGAACTGGGTCCCAGCGACTACCACATCGGGATATCGGCTCATGAAAACAAGCGGATGGTCCGCTGCACCGGTGACCTTCATGTAAAACCAAGAGGATCAGTCCTTTTAAACCCTACCAACTTTGGATTCGTAAACCCTGGAGAGACGCTTTTGTAAGATGCGCATTCGGGCGTGTGAACCGTTCGCAGACGGTTCGGAAACCGTTCGTAGCGGCATGGGGCCTCGTGACGTCACCGTTACGTAACGCGTTACGCCACTTGTAACGCTGCAAGCTGGGCTTGTCAGATGGAGAACGTAGATATGGTTGTGACGCTGTACGGGTCTGATGGTCGCCACTTCGGATGGATGCTGGATGGGTACGTATTTGATGCTGAATATCAGCCGCTCGCCTTCCCTGAAGGTGACGATCTGTACTCTTACCCCGAGTGTCGCTGGCTAGGAACCTACGACAATCTCGCAGTGCATGACCGAGACGGCCGAGTGGTTGCGATTTCTCCGGGTCATCACCCCCTGCGCGTTAATCCCTCCAGGCTTGGGCGTCTGCCGCCAAGAATTAAGCCTTCGCCTTCACCCCTTCCTGAGGAACATAGGCGCGCAGTCGACTTAGAGGCTGCTTCACATGCAAAACAGTGGGTCGGGTTGAGCTTGGCGGAGTGGCTCGGGCAGCAGGACTCTTGATTCGTTGAGGAGAGTCAGTTGTCCGGACCGAGGCACGCATCGGCGAGAAGGCCATCGTGATCGAGCAGACCATCACCCTTGAGAGGCACTACAGCGATGCGGACTGAACTGTGGGATTAATTCGACGAACTGGTCAGCTCCAGCCCACGGCTGCTGGCGAGGGTCACGGCACACAACGCGCACGGGACCAGCAGCCTGACGACGTATGACGGGGCGCAGATGCGGGCGATCGGCATCTTGGGTGGCACCATTCCCTACAACGCGTGGTGCGCGGTGGTCATGTTGTGGAGCCTGCGCCCAATCTTCCGCTGATGGATCTGGCGGTGTAGTCCGTTGAAAGCGAGGTGGCGAAGGACGCAATCGCCACCCCGTGTTCAGTAATTTAATTGCTGCGCCTGCATCAGACTTTTCTGATTATTCGCGTGAGCCCAGCTTTCGCTTCCTTATTGCGGACTTGTGCTCTTCAATGTGGTGTGCCCAGTCGCGAGCGATGATCTCCAAGTGCTCAAAGGCGAGTTCTTGCCCTCGGCCGATTGCTGGAGCTCGGATGTAGTCGACGAGCTTCTTGGCTCTGTTGAACCTTCCAATCACCACTTCGCTGATCGTGTCCATCAGAAGATCGCAGTCCAGGTCATTCGATCTGACACCGGCCGCCATGAACTCGTAGAAGTTGAGTACGTACCTCAACGCCACGATGGCCTGGGCTTTCTCAATGGAAGCAGGGTCAGGCGTCGTTCCAGCTTTCGCTGCCTCATCTCGAAGTCGCTTCACAGTACCCGGCGCAAAATAAGTGACGTAATCCTCTGGGATTTCATCAAGTGACGATGGGAAGTGTTCCGAGACAATTAGGCTTCGATTGAGATACTCGGCGCTCTTCTGCATCTCCATAACGAGTGCAAACGACGTGTTCGTGCGCTGGGTCTTCGCGGAGAACTGGTAGTGCACATACCAGCCGAGGCCGGCTGCAACGATTGCGGTCAGGACCGGAACAACGTTGAGGATGCGATCGTAGGATTCGCCCGCATCGTCAGGCAGCCATCGGAAATACCAATAGAAAAACGTGGAGATAGCGGCTAAAAGCCAGACCGCCGTCCATACGCAAACGGTGGGAACTGACTTGTGCCCATGCCTGGCTGCCTGCAGAACAGCTGGAGCGAGGAAAAGCGTCCCACAAGCGAAGCTGGCGATGACTAGGATGACTGTCGTCTTCAGCGCAAATGCACCGCTGAAGGCTAGCGTGAGCAGAACAACGAGAAGTAGAAGGGAGAACCAGCTCCACTTCGGCACACATTTCAAATCCGTGAAGATACGTTCCATATTTCCCCCTGAATAGAACAAAAGGCCCCTTGAGGGGGCCTTTTGGTTGGACGATTCCTTGTGTCTCTCTTAGTCTTCTACGCCAGTGTTCATGCGCATGCTCCCAGCGGTGGGTTGTTCGGGTACATGCATTCTATACGACCTATGTGTTGCGTTCGTCAATGTTGGCTAACTTTAGTGTTGCATTGATGGGGCCTAAAGTTTGTCGCAAAGCTGACGATAGCGTTCGTTAAGTTGTTGAAATAAAAGGCGTATTTGACGATTTCCTTTGCACGCCAGCATAGCGCCGACAGCCTTGCGGAGGTCGTTCAGTTTGGGGACGGGCGCCAGTACCCTCTGGGGAGGGACTTCACGTACTTGGCGGCCAGTCGCAGGATTCGAGATCCTGGCCCGTATCCTGCGGCCATGCTCCCGCCCTGCAACTTCACCGGCTTCATGATCGCACCTCGCCCCACGGGCTGGGTGCAGGACGGCGAGCGCTGGGCCTTGTGGCGGAACGGCCGGGAGATCGCCGCAGTGCAGCCAGATGCCAAAGGCGTCCGGGTCCGCCTGTCCTGCAGGAAGCTGTGGGAAGACAAGGAGGTCCGAGCAGCTAGCATCGCCCAGGGTAAGCGCTAGGCCGAGCGGTGGTGTGCCGCTCGGGTAATGGAAGGCGTGCCACTGAAGGACGCTGTAGCGCGGCTGGTGGCGACGTCCCCCCGAGATTGAGTAGCGAAGCGGTTTGGAGTCCAATCCTCAATGACAAGGAGATTGGACGTGAAGAAGCGCTTTTCCGAAGAGCAGATCATCGGCTTCCTACGCGAAGCTGAGGCCGGCATGCCCATTAAGGACCTCTGCCGCCAGCACGGCTTCAGCGAGGCCTCGTACTACCTGTGGCGCAGCAAGTTCGGCGGCATGAGCGTGCCCGACGCCAAGCGGCTCAAGGACCTGGAGGCGGAGAACACACGCCTGAAGAAGCTACTGGCAGAACAGGTCTTCGAGAACGACGTCATCAAGGATGCGTTGCGAAAAAAGTGGTGACCGCACCGGCGCGCAGGCTGCTGGTGCGGAGCATGGT
>NZ_JBHFHW010000007.1:8513-17228 GCF_057333975.1 Stenotrophomonas sp. AGC87 | reverse complement strand
CTGGCCAAGCCGGGTTCGATCAAGCCGCACACCACCTTCGACGCCGAAGTGTACGTGCTGTCCAAGGACGAAGGTGGCCGTCACACCCCGTTCTTCAAGGGCTACCGTCCGCAGTTCTACTTCCGTACCACCGACATCACCGGCGCTTGCGAACTGCCGGAAGGTGTGGAAATGGTGATGCCGGGCGACAACGTGAAGATGGTTGTCACCCTGATCAACCCGGTCGCCATGGATGAAGGCCTGCGCTTCGCGATTCGCGAAGGCGGCCGTACCGTCGGCGCCGGCGTGGTCTCCAAGATCATCGCGTAATACTGCAATACCGGCGGTCGCATAGCGCTGCTGCCGGTCTCGCGAGTGGCGGGCCGGGAACCTCGGTCCGCCTTCGCCGTCTTAGGGAAGGCAAGTTTTTTCAGTACGCCAGTAGCTCAATTGGCAGAGCAGCGGTCTCCAAAACCGCAGGTTGGGGGTTCGAGTCCCTCCTGGCGTGCCACTTCTCCCTTCCAGCGGCTATGCCGCCACAGCAGCCAGAGCCGGATGAACAGCAAGATCGAGCATTCCAAAGACAACGCCTCCACTGGAGGTGACATCGTCAAGTACGCCGTCGCAGCGATCCTGGTGCTGGCGGGTCTTTTTGCTTGGTATTGGTTCGGTGCTCCTGAGCATGCCTCCCAGAGTGCATGGGCCGGTCCGCTTCGCGGTCTGGCCGTTGTCGTTGGCCTGGTGGCCGGCCTCGGCGTGTTCCTGCTGACCGGCAAGGGTCGCGACACGCGGGAATTCCTTTCCGAATCGCGTTTCGAACTGCGCAAGGTGGTCTGGCCGACGCGCCAGGAAGCCATTCGCATGACCTGGGTGGTGATCGTTGTGGTGATCATCCTCAGCCTGCTGCTGGGCGGATTTGACTTCGTGATTCAGAAATTGACCCAGTGGTTCCTGGGTCGATAAGGAGAAACCAGTGAAGCGTTGGTACGTCGTTCACGCCTATTCGGGCTTCGAAAAGTCGGTTGCGCAGGCTCTGCGCGATCGCATCGTGCGTGACGAGATGCAGGAGCGCTTCGGTGACGTCCTGGTCCCGACCGAGGAAGTGGTTGAAATGCGCGCCGGCCAGAAGCGCCGTTCCGAGCGCAAGTTCTTCCCGGGTTACGTGCTGGTCCAGATCGAGACCCACGAAGAAAACGGTATCCCGCGCATCGACAACGAAAGCTGGCACCTGGTCAAGGATACCTCCAAGGTGATGGGCTTCATCGGCGGCACCGCCGATCGTCCGTTGCCGATCCGTGATGAAGAGGCTGCCGCCATCCTGGACCGCGTTCAGGAAGGTGTGGAAAAGCCCCGTCCGAAGGTGCTGTTCGAGCCGGGCCAGATGGTCCGTGTCACCGAAGGTCCGTTCAACGACTTCAACGGTGTGGTCGAGGAAGTCAACTACGAGAAGAGCCGTCTGCGCGTCTCGGTGCTGATTTTCGGTCGCGCCACCCCGGTCGAGCTCGAGTTCGGCCAGGTCGAAAAGGCCGTCTGAGCCTGAGGCAGCAGGGTTCCGGGCGGCCGCCCGGAACCTGAACAGCCAGCGCCCGTCAGCCTTGAGGCAAGGGCGGAAAAAATCTGATATAGTGCGCGGCTTCCTGCCAGGAAGCTGGCAAAAGCAAGGGCCGCCGCGAGGTGGCCTTCTGCGTGAATTCAAAACGCGATGCCGGGACGCGTGATTCCCGGTCCGATGGGGAGCCTGTTGTCGTAAGGCGCTAGCACCCGGAGAGCATACTCATGGCAAAGAAAGTTGTCGGTTATATCAAGCTGCAGGTGAAGGCCGGTCAGGCCAACCCCTCGCCGCCGGTCGGTCCTGCGCTGGGTCAGCGTGGCCTGAACATCATGGAATTCTGCAAGGCCTTCAATGCCGCCACGCAGAAGCTGGAGCCGGGTCTGCCGGTGCCGGTCATCATCACGGCCTACTCGGACCGTACCTTCACCTTCATCACCAAGAGCACCCCGGCTGCCGTGCTGCTCAAGAAGGCTGCAGGCATCTCCTCGGGCTCCAAGCGCCCGAACACCGAGAAGGTGGGCAAGGTGACCCGCAAGCAGCTCGAAGAGATCGCCAAGACCAAGGAAGCAGACCTGACGGCTGCTGATCTGGATGCCGCGGTGCGCACCATCGCCGGTTCTGCCCGTTCCATGGGCCTCGTGGTAGAGGGTTAAGAAGATGGCACAGACCAAGCGTGAGAAGGCCATCAAGGCCGCCGTCGTCCCGGGCAAGGCATACGCCTTCGAGGACGCCATCAAGATCCTGAAGACCGCTACCAAGGCCAAGTTCGTCGAGTCCTTCGACGTCGCTGTGCGCCTGGGCGTGGACGCCAAGAAGTCCGACCAGCAGGTGCGCGGTTCCACCGTGCTGCCGTCCGGTACCGGCAAGAGCGTGCGCGTTGCCGTCTTCGCACCGGCCGGTGCCAAGGCTGACGAAGCCCTGGCCGCTGGCGCCGAAGCCGTGGGCATGGACGACCTGGCCGAGAAGATGCAGGCCGGCGATCTGAACTACGACGTCGTCATCGCGACCCCGGACGCCATGCGCGTCGTGGGTAAGCTGGGCACCGTGCTCGGCCCGCGCGGCCTGATGCCGAACCCGAAGGTCGGCACCGTTTCGGCCAACCCGGGCGAAGCCGTCAAGAATGCCAAGTCGGGTCAGGTGCGTTACCGCACTGACAAGGCCGGCATCATCCATTGCACCATCGGCAAGGCCGACTTCGCCGAAGACGCGCTGAAGTTGAACCTGCAGGCGCTGCTGATGGATCTGGTCAAGGCCAAGCCGGCCACCTCGAAGGGCACCTACCTGCAGAAGGTATCGGTCAGCTCGACGATGGGCCCGGGCGTGACCATCGACCAGTCCTCGCTGTCGCTGAAGTAATCGTTTCAAGCGGGTGCCGGGCCCAGGCCCGGTACCCGCGATATTTGAAGGCAATCCGAGTGGGGCTCGCCCTGCAGAGATAGCCGTCAAAGACCGCAGGCGCGGTCAGTACATACCGGCGACGGGCAAGGATGCTCGCATTGGCAGGGAGTCGCCGCCGGCGCAGTACCGAACGCTTAATCGATTCCCCCGGGAATCACCCTGCGTAGATGGTGCCCTTCTGGAGTTTTTCTGGTTTACGCACGTCTGGGTTCTCCCAGGTTGGCCATCCAGGTCTAGAACGGCCCACCCTTGGAACATCACCTGATGTTCCCGGCGTCCAGGACGGATGCCGCCCAGGACCGCACACGGCAGGAGCCGTAAGCGGAGTTCAATTGGAGGAGTGCAATGGCTCTCAATCTGTCCCAGAAGCAAGAAGTAGTCGCCGAGCTGGCAGACGTCGCCGCCAAGGCCCACTCCTTGATCGCAGCCGAATACGCTGGCACCACGGTCTCCCAGATGACCGCGATGCGCAAGCAGGCACGCGAAACCGGCGTTTTCTTGAAAGTTGTCAAGAACACGCTGGCGGCACGTGCAGTGGAAGGTACCGAATACGAATGCGCCAAAGACGCACTCGTCGGTCCGCTGCTGTACGCGTTCTCGCTCGAGGAGCCCGGCGCAGCCGGTCGCCTGATCAAGGATTTTGCCAAGACCAACGACAAGCTGCAGGCAAAGGTCGTGGCCATCGGCGGGGAACTGTTCCCGGCTGGCCATGTCGACGTGCTGGCCTCGCTGCCGACCCGTGATCAGGCCCTGGCCATGCTGGCCCGCGTCCTGGCCGAGCCGGCCACGATGTTCGCCCGTGCCGTCAAGGCCGTGGCCGACAAGCAGGGTGGCGGTGAAACCGCTGACGCTGCCGAGCCGGTCGCCGAAACCGCCTGAGTCGACGTTTCCGTGGTTCCGAACGGAACCTCAACCCAGAAAATTATCCAAAGGTAATCAAAATGTCCCTTACCAACGAACAGATCGTCGACGCCATCGCCGAGAAGTCCCTGATGGAAGTGATGGAGCTGGTCAAGGCCATCGAAGAGAAGTTCGGCGTCTCCGCCGCTGCTCCGGTCGCCGCAGCTGCTGCTGCTGGCCCGGCTGCCGCTGTTGAAGAGCAGACCGAATTCGACGTCATCCTGAAGTCGGCCGGCGACAAGAAGGTCGAAGTCATCAAGGCTGTCCGCGCCATCACCGGCCTGGGCCTGAAGGAAGCGAAGGATCTGGCAGAAGCCGGCGGCATGATCAAGGAAGCCGCTTCGAAGGACGACGCTGCCAAGTTCAAGAAGGACCTGGAAGCTGCTGGCGCGACTGTCGAAGTCAAGTAAGCAGTTCCTTGCCTCGCCATCGAAACACGGCGATGCAGCCAAGGCTGGGGGCGTAAGCCCCCGGCCTTTGGTCGTTTCACGCAACACCCGAAATACGAGCCCAACACGGGCTGCGGTCATCCCCCGTCACAGCGGCGCCCAGGCGCGCGGGCAGGGGAGTGGATGCAGACGAGTTGGCAGTTGGAAGTAGCGGGAGAAGGCGTGCTGGTGCCGGCAATACCAGCGACTTCCAACTGACAATTTCAGTTTCCCCTCGGGTCGTGGACGCACGATCCGCACAGCCAAGGTGATACCTCATGACGTCTTATTCGTTCACCGAAAAGAAGCGTATCCGCAAGGATTTCGGCAAGCAGCGCTCGATCCTCGAAGTGCCGTTCCTGCTTGCCATCCAGGTCGATTCCTACCGTGAATTCCTGCAGGAAAACGTCGATCCGGCCAAGCGCACGGACCACGGCCTGCATGCCGCCCTGAAGTCGGTGTTCCCGATTTCCAGCTACAGCGGCAACGCTGCCCTGGAATACGTCGGCTACAAGCTCGGCGATCCCGTGTTCGACGAGCGCGAGTGCCGCCAGCGTGGCATGAGCTACGGCGCGCCGCTGCGCGTGACCGTGCGCCTGGTGATCTACGACCGTGAGTCGTCGACCAAGGCCATCAAGTACGTGAAGGAGCAGGAGGTCTACCTCGGCGAAATTCCGCTGATGACCGACAACGGCACCTTCATCGTGAACGGTACCGAGCGCGTGATCGTCTCGCAGCTGCACCGTTCGCCGGGTGTGTTCTTCGACCATGACCGTGGCAAGACCCACAGCTCGGGCAAGCTGCTGTACAGCGCCCGCATCATCCCGTACCGCGGCTCCTGGCTGGACTTCGAGTTCGACCCGAAGGATGCCCTGTTCACCCGTATCGATCGTCGCCGCAAACTGCCGGTCTCGATCCTGCTGCGTGCGCTGGGCTACAGCAACGAAGAGATGCTGGCCGAGTTCTTCGAGATCAACACGTTCCACATCAACCCCGATGAAGGCGTGCAGCTGGAGCTGGTGGCCGAGCGTCTGCGCGGCGAGACCCTGAACTTCGACCTGGCCGACGGTGACAAGGTCATCGTGGAAGCCGGCAAGCGCATCACCGCGCGTCACGTCAAGCAGCTGGAAGCCTCGGGCATCGCCGCCCTGGCCGTGCCGGACGATTACATCGTCGGCCGCATCCTGTCGCACGACGTGGTCGATGCCAACACCGGTGAGCTGCTGGCCCAGGCCAACGACGAAATCACCGACGAGCAGCTGCAGGCCTTCCGCAAGGCCGGTGTGGATGCCGTGGGCACCCTGTGGGTGAACGATCTGGATCGTGGCCCGTACCTGTCCAACACCCTGCGCATCGATCCGACCAAGACCCAGCTGGAAGCCCTGGTCGAGATCTACCGCATGATGCGTCCGGGCGAGCCGCCGACCAAGGATGCCGCGCAGAACCTGTTCCACAACCTGTTCTTCACCTTCGAGCGCTACGACCTGTCCACGGTCGGCCGCATGAAGTTCAACCGCCGTGTCGGCCGCAAGGCTGTCACCGGCGAAGCCGTGCTGTATGACCGCAAGTACTTCGGTGAGCGCAACGACGAAGAGTCCAAGCGCCTGGTCGCCGAGCACGCCGACACCTCCGACATCCTGGAAGTGATCAAGGTCCTGACCGAGATCCGCAACGGTCGTGGTGTGGTCGATGACATCGATCACCTGGGCAACCGTCGCGTGCGTTCGGTCGGTGAAATGGCCGAGAACGTGTTCCGCGTGGGCCTGGTCCGCGTCGAGCGCGCGGTCAAGGAACGCCTGTCGATGGCCGAATCCGAAGGCCTGACCCCGCAGGAGCTGATCAACGCCAAGCCGGTCGCCGCGGCCATCAAGGAGTTCTTCGGCTCCTCGCAGCTGTCCCAGTTCATGGATCAGAACAACCCGCTGTCGGAAGTGACGCACAAGCGTCGCGTCTCGGCCCTGGGCCCGGGCGGTCTGACCCGCGAACGCGCCGGCTTCGAAGTGCGCGACGTGCACCCGACCCATTACGGCCGCGTCTGCACCATCGAAACGCCGGAAGGCCCGAACATCGGCCTGATCAACTCGCTGGCCGTGTACGCCCGCACCAACCAGTACGGCTTCCTGGAAACCCCGTACCGCAAGGTTGCTGACGGCAAGGTCTCCGACGAGATCGAATTCCTGTCGGCCATCGAAGAAAACGAGTACGTCATCGCCCAGGCCAACGCCCTGACCGATGCCAAGAGCATGCTCACCGAGCAGTTCGTGCCGTGCCGCTTCCAGGGTGAGTCGCTGCTCAAGCCGCCGGCAGAAGTCCACTTCATGGACGTCTCCCCGATGCAGACCGTGTCGATCGCTGCCGCGCTCGTCCCGTTCCTGGAGCACGATGACGCCAACCGCGCACTGATGGGCGCCAACATGCAGCGTCAGGCCGTGCCGACCCTGCGTGCCCAGAAGCCGCTGGTGGGTACCGGTATCGAACGCGCCGTGGCCCGTGACTCCGGTGTGACCGTGAACGCCCGTCGTGGCGGCGAGATCGTGCAGATCGACGCCGGCCGCATCGTGGTCAAGGTCAACGAAGTGGAAATCACCGACGCGACCGACGCCGGCGTGGATATCTACAACCTGATCAAGTACACCCGTTCCAACCAGAACACCTGCATCAACCAGCGTCCGCTGGTGGAAGTGGGCAACGTGGTGGCGCGTGGCGACGTGCTGGCCGATGGTCCGTCCACCGACATCGGTGAACTGGCCCTGGGCCAGAACATGCTGATCGCCTTCATGCCGTGGAACGGCTACAACTTCGAAGACTCCATCCTGCTTTCCGAGCGTGTGGTGGAAGAGGATCGTTACACCACGATCCACATCGAAGAGCTGACCTGCGTTGCGCGTGACACCAAGCTGGGGCCGGAGGAAATCTCCGCCGACATCCCGAACGTCTCCGAGCAGGCCCTGAACCGCCTGGACGAGAGCGGCGTGGTGTACATCGGTGCCGAAGTCCGCGCCGGCGACATCATGGTCGGCAAGGTCACCCCGAAGGGCGAAAGCCAGCTGACCCCGGAAGAGAAGCTGCTGCGCGCGATCTTCGGCGAGAAGGCTTCGGACGTGAAGGACAGCTCGCTGCGCGTGCCGCCGGGCATGGACGGCACCGTCATCGACGTGCAGGTCTTCACCCGCGATGGTATCGAGAAGGACAAGCGCGCCCGTCAGATCGAAGAGTCTGAAATCAAGCGCGTCAAGAAGGACTTCGACGACCAGTTCCGCATCCTGGAAGGCGCCATCTACGCCCGTCTGCGTTCGCAGATCGTGGGCAAGGTGGTCAACGGCGGTGCCAACCTGAAGAAGGGCGACACCGTTACCGACGCCTACCTGGACGGCCTGAAGAAGGCTGACTGGTTCGTGCTGCGCATGAAGGACGAGGACGCCTCCGAAGCCATCGAACGCGCCCAGAAGCAGATCCAGGCGCACGAGAAGGAATTCGAGCGTCGCTTCGCCGACAAGCGCGGCAAGATCACCGCGGGCGACGATCTGGCCCCGGGCGTGCTCAAGATGGTCAAGGTCTTCCTGGCCGTGAAGCGTCGCATCCAGCCGGGTGACAAGATGGCAGGCCGCCACGGCAACAAGGGTGTGGTCTCCAACGTGGTGCCGGTCGAAGACATGCCGTACATGGCCTCGGGCGAAACCGTGGACATCGTGCTGAACCCGCTGGGCGTGCCGTCGCGTATGAACATCGGCCAGATTCTGGAAGTGCATCTGGGTTGGGCCGCCAAGGGCCTGGGTCGCAAGATCCAGGGCATGCTGGAAGCCCAGGCCGCGATCAACGACCTGCGCAAGTTCCTGGACGACGTGTACAACCACGACAAGACCCAGCACGCCAACCACGTCGATCTGACCCAGTTCAGCGACGAGGAGCTGCTGCGCCTGGCCGCCAACCTGACCGACGGCGTGCCGATGGCAACGCCGGTGTTCGACGGTGCCACCGAAGCCGAGATCAAGCACATGCTTGCCCTGGCCGACCTGCCGCTGAGCGGCCAGACCCAGCTGTATGACGGCCGCACCGGTGAGGCATTCGATCGCCACACCACCGTGGGCTACATGCACTACCTGAAGCTGAACCACCTGGTCGACGACAAGATGCACGCCCGTTCGACCGGCCCGTACTCGCTCGTTACCCAGCAGCCGCTGGGCGGCAAGGCGCAGTTCGGTGGCCAGCGCTTCGGTGAAATGGAAGTCTGGGCGCTGGAAGCCTACGGCGCGGCCTACACCCTGCAGGAAATGCTGACGGTGAAGTCCGATGACGTGCAGGGCCGCAACCAGATGTACAAGAACATCGTCGACGGTGAGCACGAGATGGTCGCGGGCATGCCGGAATCCTTCAACGTGCTCGTGAAGGAAATCCGCTCGCTGGCCATCAACATGGAACTGGACGGCAACTGATCGCGCAGGGGGGGGGGGGGTGGCA
>NZ_JBHFHW010000007.1:2853-8471 GCF_057333975.1 Stenotrophomonas sp. AGC87 | reverse complement strand
CCCCCCCCCCCCCCCCCCCCCCCCCCCCCCCCCCCCCCCCCGCCACATCTGAACCGACAGCCCCATCGACAAGATTTCCTCCTTTCGGAGAAACACCATGAAAGACTTGCTCAACCTCTTCAACCAGCAGCGTCAGACGCTGGACTTCGACGCGATCAAGATCGCGCTGGCCTCGCCGGACCTGATCCGTTCGTGGTCCTTCGGCGAAGTGAAGAAGCCGGAAACCATCAACTACCGTACGTTCAAGCCGGAACGTGACGGCCTGTTCTGCGCCGCCATCTTCGGACCGGTCAAGGACTACGAGTGCCTGTGCGGCAAGTACAAGCGCATGAAGCACCGCGGCGTGGTCTGCGAAAAGTGCGGCACCGAAGTCACCCTGGCCAAGGTGCGCCGCGAGCGCATGGGTCACATCGACCTGGCCTCGCCGGTCGCGCACATCTGGTTCCTCAAGTCGCTGCCCTCGCGCATCGGCCTGATGCTGGACATGACCCTGCGTGATATCGAGCGCGTGCTGTACTTCGAAGCCTACGTGGTGACCGAGCCGGGCCTGACCGCCCTGGAGCGCCGCCAGCTGTTGACCGAAGAACAGTACCTGCAGGCCCGCCAGGAACACGGCGACGACTTCGATGCCGCCATGGGCGCCGAGGCCGTGTACGAACTGCTGCGCACGATCGACCTGCAGTCGGAAATGACCCGCCTGCGCGAAGAAATCGCCAGCACCGGTTCGGAAACCAAGCTCAAGCGACTGACCAAGCGCATCAAGCTGGTCGAGGCCTTCCTCGAGTCGGGCAACCGTCCGGAGTGGATGGTCATGACCGTGCTGCCGGTGCTGCCGCCGGACCTGCGTCCGCTGGTGCCGCTGGACGGTGGCCGCTTCGCGACCTCCGATCTGAACGATCTGTACCGCCGCGTCATCAACCGCAACAACCGCCTGCGCCGCCTGCTCGAGCTGAACGCGCCGGACATCATCGTGCGCAATGAAAAGCGCATGCTGCAGGAATCGGTCGATGCGCTGCTGGACAACGGCCGTCGCGGCCGTGCCATCACCGGCACCAACAAGCGCCCGCTGAAGTCGCTGGCCGACATGATCAAGGGCAAGCAGGGTCGCTTCCGTCAGAACCTGCTGGGCAAGCGCGTGGACTACTCGGGCCGTTCGGTCATCGTGGTCGGTCCGTACCTGCGCCTGCACCAGTGCGGCCTGCCGAAGAAGATGGCGCTGGAGCTGTTCAAGCCGTTCGTCTTCGCCAAGCTGCAGCGTCGTGGCCTGGCCACCACCATCAAGGCCGCCAAGAAGCTGGTCGAGCGCGAAGAAGCCGAAGTCTGGGACATCCTGGAAGAGGTCATCCGCGAACATCCGGTGATGCTGAACCGTGCGCCGACCCTGCACCGTCTGGGCATCCAGGCGTTCGAGCCGGTCCTGATCGAAGGCAAGGCCATCCAGCTGCATCCGCTGGTCTGCACCGCGTTCAACGCCGACTTCGACGGTGACCAGATGGCCGTCCACGTGCCGCTCTCGCTGGAAGCCCAGCTGGAAGCGCGTGCGCTGATGATGTCCACCAACAACATCCTGTCGCCGGCCAACGGCGAGCCGATCATCGTGCCGTCGCAGGACGTCGTGCTGGGTCTGTACTACATGACCCGCTCGCTGGTGAACAAGAAGGGCGAGGGCATGGCCTTCGCCAACATCGCCGAAGTCAAGCGCGCCTACGACAACCGCGTGGTGGAACTGCACGCACGCGTCAAGGTCCGCATCACCGAAGTGGTGACCGACGAGGAAGGCAACAAGCAGAACAAGACCTCGATCGTGGACACCACGATCGGTCGCGCCCTGCTGGCTGAAATCCTGCCGGAAGGCCTGCCGTTCGCGCTGGCCAACACCGAGCTGACCAAGAAGAACATCAGCCGCCTGATCAACTCCAGCTACCGTCAGCTGGGCTTGAAGGACACGGTCGTGTTCGCCGATAAGCTGATGTACACCGGCTTCGCCTACGCAACCCGCGCTGGCGTGTCGATCGGCATCGACGACATGCTGATCCCGGACGAGAAGCGCGGCATCCTCACCGAGGCCGAAGCTGAAGTGCTGGAAATCCAGGAGCAGTACCAGTCGGGCCTGGTCACCGCCGGCGAGCGCTACAACAAGGTGGTCGACATCTGGTCGCGCACCAACGAACGCATCGCCAAGGCGATGATGGACACCATCGGTACCGAGAAGGTGGTCAACGCCGAAGGCGAGACCATCGACCAGAAGTCGATGAACTCGCTGTACATCATGGCCGACTCCGGTGCTCGTGGTTCGCAGGCGCAGATCCGTCAGCTGGCCGGTATGCGCGGCCTGATGGCGCGTCCGGATGGCTCGATCATCGAAACGCCCATCAAGGCGAACTTCCGTGAAGGCCTGAACGTGCAGGAGTACTTCAACTCCACCCACGGTGCCCGTAAGGGTCTGGCCGATACCGCGCTGAAGACGGCGAACTCGGGTTACCTGACCCGTCGTCTGGTCGACGTGGCGCAGGACGTGGTCATCACCGAAGTGGATTGCGGTACCACCGAAGGCCTGACCATGACCCCGATCGTGGAAGGCGGCGACGTCGTGGAGCCGTTGAAGGACCGCGTGCTGGGTCGTGTCGTGGCCGAGGACGTGTTCCTGCCGGGCAACGACGAAGATCCGATCGTGACCCGCAACACCCTGCTCGACGAGCAGTGGGTGGCCAAGCTGGAAGACGCGTCGGTGCAGTCGGTCAAGGTCCGTTCGACCATCAGCTGCGCCTCGCCGTTCGGCGTCTGCGCGCACTGCTACGGTCGCGATCTGGCCCGTGGCCACATCGTCAACATCGGCGAAGCGGTCGGCGTCATCGCCGCGCAGTCGATCGGTGAGCCGGGTACCCAGCTGACCATGCGTACGTTCCACATCGGTGGTGCGGCGTCGCGAGCTGCTGCGGTCGACAACATCACCGTCAAGACCACCGGTTCGGTGAAGTTCAACAACCTGAAGTCGGTCGAGCACGCCAGTGGTTCGCTGGTGGCGGTCTCGCGTTCGGGCGAAATGTCGGTGCTCGATGCCCACGGCCGTGAGCGTGAGCGTTACAAGCTGCCGTACGGCGCGACCATCACGTCCAAGGACGGCGATGCGGTCAAGGCTGGCCAGACCGTGGCCAACTGGGACCCGCATAACCACCCGATCGTGTCCGAAGTGGCTGGTTTCATCCGCTTCATCGACTTCATCGACGGCGTCACCGTCATCGAGAAGACCGACGAACTGACCGGCCTGGCGTCGCGTGAAATCACCGATCCGAAGCGTCGTGGTTCGCAGGCGAAGGACCTGCGCCCGATCGTGCGTATCGTGGACAAGAACGGCAACGATCTGACCATCCCGAACACGGATCTGCCGGCGCAGTACCTGCTGCCGCCGCGCTCGATCGTCAACCTGCAGGACGGCGCCGCCGTCGGCGTGGGTGACGTGGTCGCCAAGATCCCGCAGGAAGCGTCCAAGACCCGCGACATCACCGGTGGTCTGCCGCGCGTGGCCGATCTGTTCGAAGCACGCAAGCCGAAGGATCCGGCGATCCTGGCCGAGCGTTCGGGCATCATCAGCTTCGGCAAGGACACCAAGGGCAAGCAGCGTCTGATCATCAAGGACACCGATGGTTCGGAACACGAAGAGCTGATCCCGAAGTACCGTCAGGTGATCGTGTTCGAAGGCGAGCACGTGACCAAGGGCGAAACCATCGTGGACGGCGAGCCGAGCCCGCAGGACATCCTGCGTCTGCTGGGTGTCGAACCGCTGGCGGCCTACCTGGTCAAGGAAATCCAGGACGTGTACCGCCTGCAGGGCGTGAAGATCAACGACAAGCACATCGAGGTGATCACCCGCCAGATGCTGCGCAAGGTCGAGATCACCGATCAGGGCACCAGCAAGTTCCTGAATGGCGAGCAGGCCGAGCGCCAGCGCGTCATCGAGGAAAATGCCCGCCTGGCCACCCGCAACGAGCTGCCGGCCCGTTTCGATCCGGTCCTGCTGGGTATCACCAAGGCATCGCTGGCGACCGAATCGTTCATTTCGGCGGCGTCGTTCCAGGAAACCACCCGCGTGCTGACCGAAGCGGCCGTTCGCGGCACCTCGGACAACCTGCGCGGCCTGAAGGAAAACGTCATCGTCGGCCGTCTGATCCCGGCCGGTACGGGCCTTGCGTACCACGCCAACCGTCGTCGCAACGCCTCCGGGCTGACCGACTCGGAAATGCAGACCCTGTCCGGCAGCACGCCGGCCGTGGCTGAGGTGGCCCCGGTGGCCGCCGTGGCGGTGGAATCGACCGAAGCTGAACAGGCTCCGGGCAGCGACGAGTAATACGCAGGCCCGGCTTCGGTCGGGCCCGCGGCAGGGCAGGGCGTCGACTCCGGTCGATGGCCCTCCCGGCAAATCAGCAGGCACCGGCCACTGGTCGTCTGCCTGCCGATGAGGTAGGATGCCCGCCGGTCTTTCAACGGACCGGCTTGACAACCTGAACGGGGGGCACGGAAAAGGCTCCCCTGTAACGGCCCGGGATCAGGGCTGGCTTGGCGCGTGCGCATTTGACTGCGTTTTCGCCGGGTTGCTACAATCGTCTGTCTCAGCAGGCCGGTCTTTCGCCTGCTCGCACATTTCCGCATTCATGGCCAGTCTTTTCATTGGCCTCTCTCAGAAGAACATACTGATGGCGACGATCAATCAGCTTGTCCGCAAGCCGCGGCAGGCAACCACTTATAAGAGTGCCTCCCCGGCTCTCGATAAGTGCCCCCAGCGCCGTGGTGTCTGCACGCGCGTGTACACCACCACTCCGAAGAAGCCGAACTCGGCGCTTCGCAAGGTTGCCAAGGTTCGCCTGACCAACCAGGAAGAAGTGATTAGCTACATCGGCGGCGAAGGCCACAACCTGCAGGAGCACTCCGTGGTCCTCATCCGTGGCGGTCGCGTCAAGGATCTGCCGGGTGTGCGTTACCACACCGTGCGTGGCTCGCTGGACGCCTCCGGCGTTGCCAAGCGTCGCCAGGGCCGTTCCAAGTACGGCGCCAAGCGTCCGAAGAGCTAAGGGAAAGTACACATGTCTCGTAAAGGTAATACGCCGCAGCGCTCTGTCCTGCCGGATCCGAAGCACGGAAGTGAAACCATCGCTCGTTTCATCAATATGGTGATGCTGAGCGGCAAGAAGTCGGTCGCTGAAAAGATCGTCTACGGTGCCATGGACGTGATCGGCGAAAAGAACCCGAATTCCGTCGAGCTGGTTCAGAAGGCTCTGGAAAACGTGGCTCCGTCGGTCGAAGTCAAGTCCCGCCGTGTCGGTGGTGCTACGTACCAGGTGCCGGTCGAAGTGCGGTCGTCGCGCAAGATGGCTCTGGCCATGCGTTGGCTGATCGACTCGGCGCGTAAGCGTGGTGAAAACACCATGCCGAAGAAGCTGGCTGCCGAACTGCTGGACGCCTCGGAAAATCGTGGTGGCGCCATCAAGAAGCGCGAAGAAACCCACCGCATGGCCGAAGCCAACAAGGCCTTCGCGCACTACCGCTGGTGAGTTTGACGGCCTTGCAAAACAGGCACGGCAGCACCATTTAGGTGCTGCCCCGGGGGGGGGGGGGGGGGGGGG
>NZ_JBHFHW010000007.1:0-2822 GCF_057333975.1 Stenotrophomonas sp. AGC87 | reverse complement strand
GCACCTGGGGTGCCCCGCCAATCCGAAGGCCGCCGAAAGGCGGCGTTCGGCCATCCGAATTCCAAGAAATTGAGAGGCTCCCGTGGCCCGCACCACTCCCATCGAGCGTTACCGCAATTTCGGCATCATGGCCCACATCGATGCCGGCAAGACCACCACGTCCGAGCGCATCCTGTTCTACACCGGCAAGAGCCACAAGATCGGTGAAGTGCACGACGGCGCTGCCACCATGGACTGGATGGAGCAGGAGCAGGAGCGTGGCATCACGATCCAGTCCGCTGCCACCACCGCGTTCTGGAAGGGCATGGACAAGTCCCTGCCGGAGCACCGCTTCAACATCATCGATACCCCCGGGCACGTCGACTTCACCATCGAAGTGGAGCGCTCGCTGCGCGTGCTCGACGGCGCGGTCTTCGTGCTGTGCGCCGTCGGTGGCGTGCAGCCGCAGTCGGAAACCGTGTGGCGCCAGGCCAACCGGTACAAGGTGCCGCGCATTGCCTTCGTCAACAAGATGGACCGCACCGGTGCCAACTTCACCAAGGTCGTCGGCCAGCTGAAGGCCAAGCTCGGCGCCACTGCCGTGCCGATGCAGCTGCCGATCGGCGCTGAAGACGGCTTCAAGGGCGTGGTCGATCTGATCAAGATGAAGGCCATCCATTGGGATGAAGCCTCGCAGGGCATGAAGTTCGAGTACCTGGAGATCCCGGCTGACATGCAGGCGGAGGCCGAAGAGGCCCGTACCTACATGATCGAAGCCGCGGCTGAAGCCAGCGAAGAGCTGATGGAAAAGTACCTGGGCGGCGAAGAGCTGACCGAGGCCGAAATCGTCGAAGCCCTGCGCGTGCGCACCCTGGCCACCGACATCGTGCCGATGTACTGCGGCTCGGCGTTCAAGAACAAGGGCGTGCAGGCCATGCTGGACGGCGTGGTGCAGCTGCTGCCGTCGCCGATCGACGTGCCGGACGTGACCGGTACCGACGTGGACGACGAAACCATTGCGCTGAGCCGCAAGTCCGATGACAAGGCGCCGTTCTCGGCGCTGGCCTTCAAGATCATCACCGATCCGTTCGTCGGCGCGCTGACCTTCTTCCGTGTCTACTCGGGCACCCTGAATGCCGGCGACCAGCTGCTGAACTCGGTCAAGGGCAAGAAGGAGCGCATCGGCCGCATCCTGCAGATGCATTCCAACGATCGCGAAGAGATCAAGGAAGTGCTGGCCGGTGACATCGCCGCTGCGGTGGGTCTGAAGGACACCACCACCGGTGACACCCTGTGCTCGCAGGACCACCCGATCATCCTGGAGCGCATGGTGTTCCCGGAGCCGGTCATCTCGATGGCCGTCGAACCGAAGACCAAGTCCGACCAGGAAAAGATGGGTCTGGCCCTCGGCCGTCTGGCCCAGGAAGATCCGTCGTTCCGCGTCAAGACCGACGAAGAATCCGGCCAGACCATCATCTCGGGCATGGGCGAGCTGCACCTGGACATCATCGTGGATCGCATGAAGCGCGAGTTCAACGTTGAAGCCAACGTTGGCAAGCCGCAGGTTGCGTACCGCGAAACCATCCAGATGGCGGACGTGAAGTCGGACTACAAGCACGCCAAGCAGTCCGGTGGTAAGGGTCAGTACGGTCACGTCGTGATCGAGCTGTCGCCGATCACCGCTGAAGACCGTGCCGACCCGAAGATCGGTCCGATGATCAAGGACGACTTCCTGTTCATCAACGACATCACCGGTGGCGTGATTCCGAAGGAATTCATTCCGTCGATCGAAAAGGGCCTGCGCGAAACCATCACCAGCGGTCCGCTGGCTGGCTTCCCGGTCGTTGACGTCAAGGTGAAGCTGGTGTTCGGCTCGTACCATGACGTCGACTCCTCGGAAATGGCGTTCAAGCTGGCTTCCTCGATGGCCTTCAAGCAGGGCTTCCAGAAGGCCAAGCCGGTCCTGCTGGAGCCGATCATGAAGGTCGAGATCGTGACCCCGGAGGATTACCAGGGTGACGTGATGGGCGACGTCAGCCGTCGTCGTGGCGTGCTGCAGGGTTCGAGCACCACCGGTGACGGTTCGGCCAGCATCATCAACGCGATGATCCCGCTGGGTGAAATGTTCGGTTACGCCACCTCGCTGCGTTCGCAGACCCAGGGTCGCGCAACGTTCACGATGGAGTTCGACCACTACGAGCCGGCGCCGAACAACATCGCCGAAACCGTGATCAAGAAGTCCTGAGCGTAAGCTCAGGACTCCACCTCATTCTTTTCTGATATCCAAGGTATACAACAATGGCAAAGGGTAAGTTCGAGCGCACCAAGCCGCACGTCAACGTCGGCACCATCGGTCACGTCGATCACGGCAAGACCACGCTGACCGCTGCACTGACCAAGATCGGTGCCGAGCGCTTCGGTGGCGAGTTCAAGGATTACTCCTCGATCGACGCCGCGCCGGAAGAAAAGGCACGTGGCATCACGATCTCGACCGCACACGTCGAATACGAATCCACCGAACGTCATTACGCCCACGTCGATTGCCCGGGCCATGCTGACTACGTCAAGAACATGATCACCGGTGCTGCCCAGATGGACGGCGCGATCCTGGTCTGTTCGGCTGCTGACGGCCCGATGCCGCAGACCCGTGAGCACATCCTGCTCTCGCGTCAGGTCGGCGTGCCGTACATCGTCGTCTTCCTGAACAAGGCGGACATGGTCGATGACGCCGAGCTGCTGGAACTGGTCGAGATGGAAGTCCGCGAGCTGCTGAGCAAGTACGACTTCCCGGGCGATGACACCCCGATCATCTCGGGTTCGGCCCGCCTGGCGCTGGAAGGCGA
>NZ_JBHFHW010000006.1:25956-46898 GCF_057333975.1 Stenotrophomonas sp. AGC87 | reverse complement strand
ATGGTCAGGCACTTGATCACCCGGCCTTCCGCGGTGCGGTCGAACACGAAGTCCATCGACCACACCTCATTGGCAGCGGACGGCCGCAGGAGGGGCTGGCGCTCGCCTACCGGCACCTTCTTACGCTTTCTGCGACGCACCTGCAGGCCCGCTTCCTGATACAAGCGCTCCACTCGCTTGTAGTTCACGACCAGCCCTTTCTGTCGCAGTTTCAAATGGATCATGCTCACCCCGTAGCGTCTGTGCCGATGCGCCAGCGCGGCGATCTGCTCGCGCAGCTCAACGTTGTGGTCGGCCCGAGGCTCATAGCGCAGCGCGCTAGCGCTCATCCGCACGACCTTCAGCGCCCGCCGCTCGCTCAACCCCTTCTCGACCATGCTCCGCACCAGCAGCCTGCGCGCCGGTGCGGTCACCACTTTTTTCGCAACGCATCCTTGATGACGTCGTTCTCGAAGACCTGTTCTGCCAGTAGCTTCTTCAGGCGTGCGTTCTCCGCCTCCAGGTCCTTGAGCCGCTTGGCGTCGGGCACGCTCATGCCGCCGAACTTGCTGCGCCACAGGTAGTACGAGGCCTCGCTGAAGCCGTGCTGGCGGCAGAGGTCCTTAATGGGCATGCCGGCCTCGGCTTCGCGTAGGAAGCCGATGATCTGCTCTTCGGAAAAGCGCTTCTTCACGTCCAATCTCCTTGTCATTGAGGATTGGACTCCAAACCGCTTCGCTACTCAATCTCGGGGGGACGTCGGCCGCGCTGCCATGGCGCGTGTGGATCAGCAAACCACACGTCGATATCCAGACGGTCCATCAACTCTGGGTAGCACGTCAGCTCCGTGCCTCGGTCGTAAGTCAAACTGGTGCGCATGGATTCGGGCAGCTTCTTTAGTTGGCGACTGAAGCCCTCCTGTGCCGCTTCAGCTGTGCATCCGTCCATCTTGCAGAGGATCACAAAACGGGTCTTTCGTTCGACCAGTGTCCCTACGCAGGAGCGGTTGAAAGCCCCCTTGATCAAGTCGCCTTCCCAGTGGCCAGGAACCAGTCGTTGCTGCACTTCTTCCGGGCGATGCACGATACGCAGCTGCTCAGGAGCCCAAGTCCGCTTGGCTGCCGTCGTACGGCGCAGACCCCGCATCGGCTTGCTCTGCCGAAGTGCTTCCACCAGCTCTTTCTTCAGCCCTCCACGCGGGTGGGCATAGATGCTGGCGTAAATAGCCTCGTGGCTGATGCGCTGGCTGGAATCGTCCGGATGCATGTGGCGAAGCTTGGCAGCAATCTGCTGGGGCGACCAGCGATACAGCACCAAGTGATCACGAACGAACTGAGACAGCTCGCTGCCCTCGATAAGTCGGCGGTGTTGGACAGAGCGTAGTCGGCGGGCACGATAGTCTTTGCCCGCCTCGGTGGCGCTGTACGCCGCCACACCTTGCCGGGCCACCTCGCGGCTCAGGGTCGAGGGACTGCGCCCCAAGCGCCTGGCGATGGATCGCATGCTCTTGCCATCCTGGATCTCGATCTGGACAACGGCGCGTTCTTCCGCGCTCAAATGGTTGTAATGCCTGGACATGCTGACACCCTACTGGTTAGTGGGTGTTGCACTTGGAGATTGAGTCTAAGCAGCGAAAGCACCAGCCACGCGGCTCCGCCACGTACGTCGCGGCGCCATCCACCCAGGCGATACCCGTCCCAGCCCCCCAGCAACGGCATACAATCCAACTTGGCCACGGCCGGCCTCGGTTTGTAGTCTCGACAACCACGATCTAGCTGGCCGGCCGTGCGCCTTCTCCCCTCAGATGGGAGAAGAACCCAAATTACTGAGAGGAGGTCAGATATGAATAATCGACCTGAGTAGAGTCCACGCATAGAGCTTGGAACAGCTACTTACTGGAGCGTCATTGCATATCAATTGGGAAGATCACTCCACGCTTCAGAGACACTCCAGCAGCCGCGAAATGGCGCTCTATTTCATCAATAATTCCATCTCTAAACTCGCCCGGCTGATCTGGAATAGCAAACTTCTCCACGATTTCCTTCGCAGACTCCGTCGCAGTCATGAGTGGAACTAACCAATAGCTTTCGCCCTCCTCATTGAGTTCAGCGGGATTGAGGCGGGCGAGACCTTCGCACAATCCTTTGTATCCAGTGGCACCAATATAATCGAGGACATCTTCATCCCAAAGAGCCCAAAGGCCAGACTCCAGACATCTATAGATGACCTCTACTGAGTATTGCCACTTGCAACGTCCACCGTTACTCGCCATCCCTCCTACTAATGCGTGTGGAGAATAATCGTCCAGCGTCAGTAGGTAGAGGTGCCAAGGAAGCGACGAACAATCGAATTTGGTGTCTAAGCTTGTCATGGGACCTCACTTACCACAGGAAATTTGAGCTTCAGTATTTCTGCCTCGCCAGTCGTCTTGACATTGATTGCATTGATCCTCGGCCCGTTGACCTCGACCGTAGCAGTTGTCGGAGACGTATGACTACTAGCTTGACCAGCTGGCCTATATGTTACCCAAGCACCATCCGAGGTCTGCGCACGCCAGCACCCTATGCACTTCGGTCCAAGTGAGATTTTGTCGATTGATCCTCCACCGAAGAGCTGCGTTGCGAAGTCTTCTGCAGTCCGGGTTGGATCAGACGTAGTAGGCATTCCAGGACCGCCAATTGGCTTTCCGGGAAAAACACCCACTGCCAGATCTTGGATTGCCTTGGTATTCGGCACGACGTTCGGCGGGCCACCAGAAAAGCCCAGCGCATTAGGTCCTGAATGCGGCGAGGTCGTACTGCTGTGCCCACTTCTCCGAGGAGGACTGCGGACAGCTACCGTGAACCGCGTGTCCTGAAATGCGTCACTAGCGAAATGCTCGCAGTAAATAGCAAAGCTGCAAGAAGCCCAATTAGTTAAAAAACCAGCACTCGCCTGGGTGCCCATGCAAGCCAGAAGCTCGAACTTGACCAAACTTTTTGCCAAGCGCCTCCTGCGAACGCACCCTCAAACAGTAGCCAGCCGCATAGGGCACAAACAGGGCCCATGAAGAAATACCTCAATCGCCATGATGAAGCCTTCCACTCAAGGAGCAGAACCAATGGAACTCCACATATTCCGCCCATAACGGCGCCGATCACAAAGAATAGAGGGGCAATAGAGAGAACGCTAGACAACTCCCTTCCGGCCAAGATGGACGATAGGGCAAAAACAATTGAAGTCGCCACACCGCTACATAGCGGGGCGGCAACAACCTTGTGCACCAGAGATTCCTGACTCATTGACACACCTCAACCGGTTTCCCCTGAATGCTCATACTTACAACGCAGCGACGCGGTTTTTGCGTCTCTGTTGGTGGCGTTGGTGCTGGCAATCGCACCGCCCACCAGGTCCACTTGGCCGGCACCGACATGGTAGCCGCCATCACCGGCGAACAGGCCGGACTGCTGGCCGACGCCCTGATAGCTGCCGTTGGACTTGCCTCCGCTGGCGTAGCCGTCGGCGCTCCAGGCGGTGCCGAACGACACCTGCGCCCGGGCCACGTCCTGCAGCGACTCGATGGTCAGCGTGCCGCCGGTCTTTACATCGATGCGGTCGGCCGTCGCGGTGGCGCCGCGCAGGGTGGTGTCACCCTCGGCCTTGAGCGAGATGTTCTGGCCGGTGAGCGTGGTGTTCTGCCAGGTGGTGCTGTTCGCGTTGGACTTGCTGCTGCCCACGCTGGCTTCGGCGTATACGTATGCGCCGGTCTTTGCGCCTACCGCGACACCGACGCCCACTTCCGCACCCGCATTGCTGCTCTTGCTGCTCTTGCTGCTCTTGCTGCTCTTGCTGCTCTTGCTGCTATGAAATGACAAATACAACGAATATTCCAATCTGGAACGGCAAGAGCAGGCTCAGCACTGCCATCATCAGCCCCACCTCGGAACGGGACGGGCGGAGCCCACAACCAACTTGGCCAATGAACGCCACGACCATGAGAGGAATGAGGACAAGGTTGAACAGCGAGAAGGAAGCCGGGTAGTGCTGGACACCCCACTGCAGTGCTTCGCCGAATGGTGCCCGAGACCCGCTCCCATCGGCCAACCAGGATTCAGGCAGCAAAATAGCAGGCACAAGGAGCAACTGAATCACGCAAAACAGTAAGCACTCCACCCAGAGAGCTAGATATATCTTCTTCAACACGTCGCCCATCTTCTCACTACTCATCATATTCATAGCAGACCCTCTACCATATCAACCGATCCTGCCGTGATCACAAGACGTATCGTTTCATTACCGACTGCGTAAGGGGTCGGCTCCCAGTCCCACCCCATCAGATGACGATCTCACGAAGTCGGCATCTTCAGTACCAATAGAACCGCACTCAACAGCAGTGAGATCCAAGCAATCGCCGCAACGCTCACTTCGATACGACCAGGGATCGCATTTCTCCGCGCCCTGACCGCTAACGACCACGTGGCGAAGTACGCAACGATCATCGCAGCGGCGAGCCACTGAAACATCAACTTATGATCGAAAAGTACGCGTACGGGAACGGCGATTGCCAGAACGATCACAGCCAACCATAGAAATACGAATTTACGGTTACTCATGGTCTCGATAATCTCTCGCGCTTCTTAGTAGAAATTGTGCGGCTATTGCTTGCCTTTGGTCGCGTCATCATTTGGGGCGGCGGGCTTCTTAACCGAATAGATCTCAGAGATTATAGGATTCACAAGGCTGCCGACGGGACGCTTCTCGCAGTTTTCGAGCTCCCCGCAATCCTTTACGGGGGATACAACAAGCCCAACCACGGACTTGTCGGTACCGTACATGCTCTTTATGGCTTCGGCGAGAACTACTCTCTGCTTTATCGCATTGTCCTTGCTGGTCAATGAATCAACCATTGTTCCAATCATGTCACGACCTTCCTTGGTTGTCCCACTTGCCGCATGGGCGGCCACTTCGTACAGATTTAAGGTATATGCACGGTAAGCATCAGGATGCAGATTTGGCTGATCAGGGTCAGTTCCATCATTTAGATGCCCCACCGCTCCCGGATAGTGCTTGCCTTCATCCGTTACATGAGCGAAGGAATCTCCGAAAGAATGAAGAATCTTCTGAACCAATGGGTCAGAGAGCAAGGCGACCTTTGCAGCCGGATTGTTCTCATACTTCCTCATTGCCTCGAGTATGACCGCTACGCCATCCCGAAGGTCCATCTGCATCGCGACAACCTTTTCAGGATCGCGAAGGCCGTCCAAGAGATGGATCAGCTGTTGGTTTCCTTCGGCCGACAATCCGTTGAAGACATTTCGGACGGAGATCGCGTTGCGGACGTCGGTATCAGGCGCCCATGCCGCGAGGGCAACGGCCTTTGCATCCTTTTCGTCAAATCCTGCGAGATACAGGACCGTGGCCATGGTCGAGTAGTGGCCGACCTCGCCCCAGTTGTTATCGACCGCATTCTTTGCTGCGTTGCTGCCGGCAGCCGCGCTCAGTAGGCCGTCCTGGAAGGAGCCAAGCATCGCGCCGCCTATGCTCGCAATGGAGCTCACTGCGTCCTTTTCGCTGGCGGTAAGGTCTTTGCTCTCCTTGCCAAACATGAACTTGGCAATGGAAGGCGCTGCCGCTTCTGCCCCACCTGCTGCAAGAGCTCCTATAAGAGCACTGTCGCCGCCCGCCGAAGCGACGGCTGCTCCGAGCAAAGCATGTGCCAGCAAGTGCGTCGCACTGCCCTCCTCACCCCGGCTTCCACCGTCCATTAGATTACGCGCGGCGTTCTCTTTGAAGTACTGGCCGATCTGATGGGAGATGGCAGGCGCAAGAGTACCTGCGACAAACTGTCCTGTGCTGCCTGATGACGCCGCAATGCCGCCTGTTATTGCGCCAACCAGTACCCCGACCTTTTGGAGCTTCTCAATTTCGCGGTCTGCGTCCAAAGCAACTGCCACCAATTGCGCCTTCTGATCCGGAGTCATCACTCGTACCATTTCCGGATCGGCGAGGAGGCGTTTCGCTTCTTCTTTCCGCGCCGTTGCCTGGTCAATCGATGCATTGATGCCCGCACGAATACGCATACCCGCATCCACAACGGTGCCCGTAGCCTGCGCCATGGCGCGCTGCTCCTGCAGCATTTTCTGCAGGTCTGGCAACCCTTCAAGCGCTTGGTGCGCAGCACTGGCGTCTGTGTTCACCCCAAGGTCGGCGGCGTCGACCTTCCTGCCGCCGATGGTGATGTTGCCACCGGTCAAGGTTGCGTAGGTGGTGGAGCTGTCGTGCCCGCTGTCGGACATCGGAATCCCCGGGCTGAAGGACGTACTGTTCGCCGCGCCGTACTCGCCGTTACGGATCGTACTACCGATGTCCTTGAACTGTCCGGCCGCGCCCGGTGCAGGCACGGGGTCGCCATTGGCGTCGGTGGCTGCATTGCCAGTCGACCCAAAGCCACCGCTGATGCCCGCCGAGCTGGCCCGGTAGTCCATCTCGTTCTTGAGGTCGGTAAAGGTAAACGTCTCAGCGCTCAGTTCGCTATTGGCCGCGTTGGTACTGGCAATCGCACCGCCCACCAGGTTCACGTGGCCGGCGTCCACGTGATAACCACCATTGCCTGCGAACAAGCCTGATTGCTCACCCACACCCTTGTAGCTTCCATTGGCCTTGCCCACGCTGGCATACGCACTGGCGTCCCACGCGGTGCCGAACGAGACCTGCACCCGGCCGCCCACTTGGTTCTCCTTCGACATGCTTTCGGCGATGTCCTGCAGGGATTCGATGGTCAGCGTGCCACCGGTCTTGACGTCGATCCGGTCAGCAGTGGCCGTGGCGCCACGCAGGGTGGTGTCACCGTCCGCCTTCAGCGAGATGTTGCTGCCGATCAGGGTGGTGTTCTGCCAGGTGCTGTTTTCGGCGCTGGACTTGCTGCTGCCTACGCTGGCCTCTGCATACACGTACACGCCGGTCTGCGCGCCCACCGACACGCCTACGCCGACTTCAGCGCCGGCATTGTTGCTTTTGCTCTTGTTCTGCAGGTTGGCCTGGCCGGCTTCCAGCAGAATGTCGCGCGCCGAGTCCAGCGACAGCGTGTTGCCAGCACTGAGGTTGCCCTGCACCACATGGATATCGCCACTGGTGCTCGTCAGGTTGACGTTGCCGCCGCCTTGGATGGTGGAGCCGCGCGAGACAGTGCTGCTGCCGTCCGCGCTGCTGCTCGCGGACTTGAAACCGATGCCGGCTTCAGCACTGAACAGCGACGCGCCGCCTCCCTTGGCCGCACTGGCGATCGCACTGCCCGCTTGATACGCATTGGCACCGGCCGCCATGCCCTGCATCGCCTGCAGGCGCCCGTCCGACTGGCGCGCTGAATCCACGTTGTTGATCAGGTCGATGAACGGCGACTTGATCCGCGCAAACACGCCGATCTTGAGGTCCTTGTCGCTCTGCGAGTTATAGCCGGTCTCGTTGGCAGTGAGCAGCTCGATCTCCGCCGCTGTGATGTTGACATCCTGCGCGGCTACCACGTTGCTGGCGATCTGGGTGTACTTGCCGCCCGCGCCAAGGTTGACGTTGCCGCCCAGGCTGCCGATGGTGCTGGCCACCTGCGAGACCATGCCGCTGTCGTCGTCGTGCTGTTGGCGGTGCCAGCCGGCGAACTTCTCGGTGTCGGAGATCTGCACCGTGCCGATGGCTTTGCTGTCGGTGGTGTTGGCGTTGATCACCGTGTCCTGGCCGCTCTGCACGGTGAGGTTGCCGGCGGCGCGGATGGTCACGTCCTTTTCGGCGGCGATGTTCGCAGCGGTGAGGGTGATGTCGCCTTCGGTGGTGGCCATGCGCACGCCACCGCCCACGGACAGCTGGGTGCCGGTGATGGTGTCGCTCTGGCCGCTGCCGTCACTGCGGGAGTTGTTGGTGCCGAACGGCAAGCCGCTGGTGTTGTTGGCGAAGCCCCAGCCCTTGCCGCTGCTCTGGTTGGTGCTGGATTCGGTGTTGTGGGCTACATCGAACACGATGTCCTTGGTAGCCAGCAGCAGGGCATCGCCCTCGGCCGCCATCTGCGCGCCCTGGCTGTAGATCGAGCCGCCGTTGGCGATCACGGTGAGGTCGCCGCCCGCGCTCAGCTGGGCCACGCGGGCGTCGCTGGTGGAGTGGGCCTGGTTGCCGCTGGAGCGCTGGCTGCCGCCGGTGACCACCACCGACGTGGTGGCCGCACGCACGCCGGAGGCGGTGCCTTCGGCGCTGCGGGTGATGTCGCCCATGATCGAGCCACTGTCGGCCATCCCGTCGGTGGTGGAATCGCGGGCGCTGCGGTAAGCCTTGGTGGGATCGTAGGTGACGCCCATAGAGAAGCCGCTGGACTTGCTGGACTGGCTGATCTGGCTGTCCACCGTGTCCTGGCGCGCCAGCAGGTTGATGTCCTTGCCGATCAGTGTCAGGTCCTGCCCAGCCGCCACGTCGGAGGCGGCGATCGTGAGCTGGTTACCGGCGTTGAGCTGCACATTGCCGTTCATCGAGCCCACCGCCGATCCCACCTGGGTGGTGGACTGGCTGGCGCTCTGGTTGTTCGACTTGGCGCTGCTGTACCCCACCGACGCCACGCCATTGCCGAAGCCGCCGGTGATGCCGGATTTCTTCTGGCTGAAGCTGCTCGCCTCGCTGTAGGTGTCCTGTGCCGATTCGATGGTGATGTTGTTGGCCGCGGCGATGCGCAGGTCGTTGTCCGCAAGCACGGTGGAGCCGGTGATGGTCACATCGTTGCCGGCGATCATGTCCACCGTCTTGCCACCGATGGTGCTGCCCACCGCATAGCTGGCCGAGCTCTGGTCGTGGGTGGTGGTGGTGGTGCTGGACAGCGTCTTCTTCTTGCGGGTGGTTTCGTCCACCACCAGATCGTGGGTTTCCTGCGCGGTGGTCAGCGCCAGGTTGCGCCCGGCCGAGAGCAGCACGCCGCCGTCGCTGCTGTCCACCGTGGTGGCCTGCAGGGTGAGGTCGCGGCCGGCCTGCAGGGCAACGCCTTCGCCACCGCTGAGCTGGTTGCCCAGCACCCAGCCATCGGCGGCACTGACTTCGCGCGAGCCGTTCTTGCTCTTGGCGCCGCTGTCGAACGTGCGCGTGTCCACCACGGCAACGCTGTTGATGTCGCGCCCTGCCTGGGCCACGAGTGCGTTGGCGGCCGAGACGTTGGCGGCGCTCAGGTTCAGGTCGTTGCCGGCCTTGAGCACCACATCGCCGGCACCGCTGATGGTGGTGCCGATGTTGATCGACTGGCTCTGGCTGTTGAAGTTGCGGGCGTCATGGGTGAGCGAAACGCTGCTCTGCTCGGCCACCGAGGTAAGGCTGAGGTCGCCACCGGCCACGATGGCGGTCAGGCCGTCGGTACCAGCGTTGGCCAGCTGCGCGGCCCGCAGCTCCACGTTGCCACCCGCATTGACGCTGAGCACGCCAGCGCCGTCCTTGTTGGTCACGTACAGGCCAGCCACGCGATCCAGCGTGGTGGTCTGCTGCACCAGCAGGTCGCCGTTGTCGCGCCACTCGCGCGTGGTCGAGGCCACGGTGATGTTGCCACCGGCCTTGAGCCCCAGTGCATCGGTGGCGGTGACGGTGCTGCCGATGACGTCGATGTCGTGGGTCGCCTGCAGGCCGACCTGCTGGCCGCTGATCTGCCCGCCGCTGACGTTGCGGATGTTGCCGGCATCGATGCTCACCAGCTGGCGCCCGGCGATGGCGCCGTTGTTGACCAGGTCGCCACGCAGCTTGATGTCGATGTCGGCACCGGCCAGCAGCGCACCGTTGGTATCCAGATCGCCCGGCATCACCCGCAGGTACACCTGCGGCACCAGCGCGCGCACGGTGGTGCCGTCGGCCAGGGTGACGTCCTGCTCCACCAGCCAGACGATGTCGCTGGTGAGGCGGGCCATCTGCTCGGCGGTCAGCGCCACGCCGGGGCGCAGGCCCCACGCACTGGCGACGGTGGCACCGGCCTCCAGCAGCGCGCGGTACTGGTCTTCGTCGCTGGCATGGCCATCGAGGAAGCGGCGGCCGGTGAGCTCGCCGATCTGTTCGCGCACCAGCTTCTGTTCGTAGAAGCCGTCGCCCAGGCGCTTCTGGGTCTGCGAGGGCTCATAGCCGGCGCGCTGCAGCAGGTAGTCCGAGCTGAGCCAGCTGCGGTAGCTGGCAAAGCGCGGGTCGGTTTCCACCAGATAGCCGCCGCGGTTGGCATCCACGTTGAACAGGCTGGCGCTGGGTGCACTGGCATTGGGCGTGGTGGTCACCACCACGTGCGGGTCATTGCCGGCGGCGGCGACGGCCTGCTTGTTGGCCAGTGCGGCATTGCCACCGCTGCCGGCGTGGCCACCGGCCTGCACGGCCCCCGGGCCGGTGGCCGTGGCCTGTGCTGCCTGCCCGGCCACGATGTCCTGCACGCCGCCCGTGCCCGGGCCCGCCGAGCCAACCTGGCTTGGCCCCTGGGCGTTGGCGGCATAGGCCAGCTGGCCGCTGGTACGGTCGGCACCCTGCAGGCCCTGGCCTGCCGCGCCCTGTGCGGCACCGGCCGCAGATGGTCCTTGGGCGTGCGCGCCATCGGCGATGTGGCCACCGGCGTGCCCCGGCCCCTGTACCGCACTGCCGGTTTGACCGTGTGCTGCGCCGGCCGCCGTCGGCCCCTGTGCGTTCACCGGGCCGGCGCCTTGGCCGCTGCTCTGCCCCGGCCCCTGCACCGCACCCGCGCCGGGGCCGCCCGAGCCTGCGCCCGGCCCACCGGTGTTGAGGTTGGCCATGCTGTCGCCATCGCGCACGTTCGGCGCGTCGCGGCCGGTGTTCTCGTTGCGCAGGTTGCCGACATCGATGCTCAGCTTGCCGCCGGCGGTGATGCCCGCACCGAGCACGCCGATCTGCTCGGAGATCGGCGCGGCATTCCACTGGCTGCGCGAGCCGCCATAGGTGATGGAGACATTGCTGAAGCTATGTGTACGGAACAGCGTCTTGGCGGTGTTGATGATCGAGGATTCACCCACGTTCAACCCGACCACGGCCAGGTTGCCACCGGCGGCGATGCTGGCGTACTCGTTGCGCAATGCATCGGTGGCGATGCGCATGTGGCCACCGGCATTGATCACGGCATCGGCACCGGCGGAGACCAGCACGTCTTCGGTGGTGGTACGGGTGGCGACGCGGGTCTTCTCGTTACCATTGGTGCTGGTGGTGTGGCGCTGCATGTTGATCAGCATCGCCTCCGGATTGTCGTAGTCCGGATAGGTGATCAACTGCACGCAGGTGGTGGTGCAGGTGCCGTAGGCGTTGTTGTAGGCCAGGGTGTCCGATTCGTAGTTGAAACCGTCCCGGCTTCCCGGCGGCATCGCCGAGAGATCGCGGAATGGATCTTCGGCCCCGGCGCCCAACTGGTCCGGATTGTTGCGGCTGTCCGCACGGCCCACGTAGTAGATGACCACCGTGCCATCCTGCGCGGGCAGGCGCGAGCGCTCGCCGCGTGAGCCATTCAAGCCACCGCGTGCGAAGTAGTAGGCACTGGTGTTGGCGGTCAGCCGGACCACCGCCCGGCGGATCTGCTGGCCGTCGGGCGTGATGTACGCGGTGTCTTCCAGAATGTCGGCCGGATTGAGGTAGTAGACCTCGTAGGGCTGGAAGTTGGAGGTCTCACGCAGATTGCCGGTGTTGCGCCCGTTCTTGAACCAGCCCGGCTGGTTGAGCGTGACCGGCCCATGCTGGATGGTCTGCTGCTGCACCACCACGTTTTCGCGGATGTTGTTCACCGCCAGCGCGGACATGTCCAGGTTGCCGGCGATCTCGATGGTGGAGCTGAGGTTGTCGATGCGCTGTGCGCTGCCCACGGCCGTCAGCCCGTTGAGCGCCCCGCCGATGGCCGCATCGCCATCGCTGAAGATGAGGCTTTGGCCGCGGTTGTTCAGCACGCCCACGCCGAGGTCCAGACGCTGGCGTGCGGCGATGGTGGCCGAGCGCTGGGCGCCGCCCACGTTTTCGGCCAGGTTGTTGAGGGTGCCGGCCTGGATGGCGATGTGGTCGCCGTAGATGCGGCCGGTGCCGATGTTGTTCAGCGTGCCGGCGTCGATGTGGGTAATGCGGCCGTCCAACAGGCCGCGGTTGAGCAGCTCACCGCTGGCCACCAGCCGGGTCAGGCCGACGCTGCTGATCTCGCCGGAAGCGGCGTTGTGGATGTTGCCGGCGCTGATGTTCACCCCGGCGCCCTGCAGCTTGCCCAGGTTGTCCAGGTTGCCCTGGATGGCCAGGGTGAGCGTGCCGTTGGCGGCGAGCTCGCCGGTGTTGGTGTGGCTCTGGCCCAGCTCCAGGGTCATGTCGCCCTGCGAGAGCAGCTTGCCGTCACCGGTGATCTCACGCGTGCGCACGATCTGGTTGCTGCCGGCCACCAGTGAACCGCCGGCGTTGGCAATGCTGTCGGCGCGGATGTCAGAAGTCTCGGCGGCGGATATCTGGCCGCCGCTGTTGTTCAGCAGCCCGCCCACCTGCACCACCATGGTGTCGGCCAGGATCTGGCCCTGCTGGTTGTCCAGGCTGCCGGTGCCCAGCTGCAGGTGCTTGCCCTGCAGGCCCAGTGCCGGGCCAGTGGGCGCACTCAGGGTGTATCGGTTATCGATGCCGCCCGCCTGCAGGGCGAGCGTGCCACCGGCGGCCACCAGGCCCCCGCGGTTGTCCAGCGCGCCGGGCAGGACGATGTCCGCATTGCGGCCCACCGTGATCTTGCCGCCGGCGTTGGCCACCGATTGCGCACGCAGGGTCAGGTCGCCTGCCCCCACCAGCGCACCGCCGGCGGTGTTGTCGACGTTGCTGGCAGTGACGGTGATCGCGCCCTGGCCGAATACCGAGCCGCCGCGGTTGTCGAATGTGCCGCTGCGGATCTCCAGCGTACCGCTGCTGTTGATGCCGTTGCCGTTGGCATTCGTGTTGATCAGCGCCTGGCCGGCCGTGTCGATGCGCAGGTTGCCGGCGGACTGCAGCAGCCCACCGCTGTTGTCCAGCTGGCCGGTGCGTAGCGCAGCGCCCCCGGTCAGGCTGGCCACGGTGCCCGCACGGTTGTCCAGGGTGTAGCCGCGGGTATCCAGATCCACCGTGCCGGCGATGATCCGGCCACTGTGGTTGTCGATGCCGTTGCTGGTCGCGCGCAGATCGGTACCGGCCTGGATCAGACCCGCGGTGTTGCGTACCTGCGTGGCCGTGTCGAGCTGCAATGCGGTGCCGGCGGCCAGGGTGCCCGCTTCATTGTTCAGGGACTGCGTGGTGATGTGCGCGTTGCCACCCGACGACACCGTACCCTGCGCGCTGTTGTCGAGCAGGCCATCGACGGTGACCGTCAGGGTGGAGCTGCCATCGCTGTGCAGGGTGCCACCGCGGTTGTCCACGCTGGCGGCGGTGACCGTGGCGTTGCCGGTGGTCAGGATACGACCGCCCCGGTTCTCCAGTGCACCGCCGATGGCCAGCTGATTGCTCCCCGCCCCGGCTGCCTGCACGGTGCCCTGGTTGTTGAGCAGCTGCGCGGCGCGCAGATCCAGCGTGCCATTGCTGGCCAGGGTGCCGGCGGTGTTGTCCAGCCGGCCGCGCACGTTCAGCGCCAGCACGTCGGTGCCGGTGGCGGTGAGCGTGCCGCCTGCGGTAACCAGTTCACCGGTCTCGATGCGGATGCGCTGCGCGGCGGTAGTGCCATCGCGCAGGTCGGTATTCTCGCCGATCAGCGCCAGGCTGCCATTGCTGAGCAGCTTGCCGCCCTGGCCGTTTAGGGTGTGAGCGTTGATCGCCAGCGTGCCGGTGCCCGCCTGCTGCACGGTGCCGCCGACATTGCCGAGGGTGGCCGCGGTGATCTGCAGGTCGCCATTGCTGGCCAGCGTGCCGCCGTTGCCATTGTCCAGCACGCCGCTGACGTCCAGGCTGCTGGCCTGCCCGCCCGTGGCCAGCACGGTGCCGCCCTGGTTGTTGAAGGCCTCGGCCTGGACGGTCAGCTGGGTTGCGTTGAGGGTGGCACCGCGGTGGTCCACCGCACCGGCCTGCAGCGCCAGTGCGCCTGCGCTGACGATGGTGCCCTTCGCGCCGTCGAGCTGGCCGACCGTCAGGCTCAGCGACTGGGTGCCGCCATGGCTGAGGGTACCTTCCTCATTGATCAGGCGAGCCGCATCGATCTGCAGCTGGCGGCCATTGCTGGCCACATCGCCGCGGGTGTTGTCGAACGTGCCGAGCACGTTGATGCGGGTATCGCCGGCGCCGGCTGCGCTCAGCGTGCCGTCGATGTTGGAGAGCGAGCCCGCCGTGATCTGCTGGGCGCCATTGGCGGCGATGGTGCCGCCGTTGTTGGTCAGCGCCCTGTCCACCTGCAGGGTCATGGCCTGCGTGCCGGTGGAGGTGAGCGTGCCCTTGCTGGTATCCAGGCTGCCAGCGGTCACCGTGACCTGGCGCGCGCCGGTGGTGGCGCCACTGAGATCGAGCGTATCGCCCTTCAGTTGCAGCGCCCCGTTGCCGACGATGCGGCCACCCTCACCGTGCAGGTCGGTCACCTCGATGGCGAGCGTGCCTTCACCGGCGTGCTCGATGCTGCCGGTCTGGTTTTCCAGGGTGGCGGCGGTGAGGTACGCATCGCCGCCGCTGGCGATGACACCCTGGCCGCTGTTGTCCAGCCGCCCGTCCACGCCGATGGTCAATGCCCCGCCGGTCTGCAGGGTGCCGGTGCGGTTGTCCACGCTGGCCGCACCGATGACGGTCGCACCGGTGGCGAGAATGCGCCCGCCGCGGTTCTCCAGCGCCTGGCCCACCTGCAGCTGGTTGCTGCCCGCGCCAGCCGCCTGCAGCGTGCCCTGGTTGTTGATGAGGGTGGCCGCGTGCAGGTCCACCGTGCCATTGCTGGCCAGGGTGCCGCCGGTGTTGTCCAGGCGGTTGCGCACGTTCAGCGCCAGCGGCCCCGTGCCGGTGGCGACAAGGTTGCCGCCGGCGGTGGTCAGCTCACCGGTGTCGATGCGGATCTGCTGCGCCGAGGTGGTGCCGTTGCGCAGGTCGGTGGTGTCGCCGCTGAGCGCCAGCGCGCCATTGCTGACCAGCGTACCGCCCTGACCATTGAGGGTCGCGGCGGTGATGCTCAGCGTGCCGGTGCCGGCCTGCTGCACGGTGCCGCCGGCGTTGCCGAGGGTGGCCGCGGTGATCTGCAGGTCGCCGTTGCTGGCCAGGGTACCGTCGTCGCCGTTGCCCAGGGTGCCATCCACCCGCACCGTGTTGGCCTGGGTGCCGGTGGAGAGCACGGTGCCACCACGGTTGTCGAGTGCGGTCGCGACGATGTCCAGCTGGCCGGCGCTGAGGGTGGCGTCGCGGTGATCGATCGCGTCCGCACGCAGGGTCAGCGTGCCGGCGGTGGCGATGCTGCCTTTCTGGCCCTGCAGGCTGCCGGTCTGCAGGGTGAGGCCGTTCTGGCCGGCGTGGTGGATCCGGCCGGTGTCATTGACCAGGCTGCCGGTCTGCACCGTCAGGGCGCCGCCGTTGCTGGCCAGGGTGCCGCGGGTGTTGTCGAACTGGCCAGCGACTTCAATGCGGGTGTCCGCGGTCCCTGCCGAACTCAGCGTACCGGCAAGGTTGGACAGCGTACCGGCGCTGATCTGCTGCGCGCCATTGGCAGCAATGGTGCCGCCATCGTTGCCCAGCGCATCGCGCACCTGCAGCACCATGGTCTGCTCACCGGTGCTGCTGAGCGTGCCACCGGCGTTGTCCAGGCTGCCGGCGGTCACCGTGACCTGGCGCGCGGCGGTGGTGCCCCCGCGGATATCCAGTGCGTCGCCCTGCAGGGTCAACGCGCCGTTGCTGATGATGCGGCCGCCAGCGCCCTGCAGCGTGCCGGTATCGATCTGCAGCTGGCCCTCGCCGGCCTGTTCGATGCTGCCGCTGCGGTTGTCCAGCGTGGCCGCGCGCAACTGTGCATCGCCGCCACTGGCGATCAGACCGGTGTTGCTGTTGTCCAACAGGCCATCCACGCCCACGCTCAGGTCGGTGGCGCTGTGGACCGTGCCGCCCTGGTTGTCCAGGCTGGCCGCGGTGACGTTGAGATCACCGCTGGTGAGGATCTTGCCGCCGCGGTTCTGCAGCGCCTGGTCGATGCTCAGCTGGCTCGTGGCGGTCCCTGCGGCCTGCAGGTTGCCACCGTTGTTGAGCAGCGTGGCGGCGCGCAGATCCAGCGCACCATTGGTCGCCACGGTGCCGCCGGTGTTGTCCAGGCGGCCGCGGACCTGCAGCGCCAGTGCGTCGGTGCTGGTGGCCGTGAGCGTGCCGCCGGCGGTGGTGAGATCGCCGGTCTCGATGCGGATGCGCTGGCCCGAGGTGGTGCCAGCGCGCAGGTCGGTGGTATCGCCCTGCACGTGCAGCGTGCCGTTGCTGAGCAGGGTGCCGTCGGCACCGTTGAGGGTGGCGACGTTGATCGCCAACAGACCATTGCCGGCCTGCTGCACGGTACCGCCGGCATTGCCGAGCAGCGCCGCGTTGAGGGTCAGATCGCCATTGCTGGCGATCAGGCCATCGTCACCGTTGTCCAGGGCGCCGGCCACGTCGATGTGGTTGGCCTGGGGACCCGTGGCCACGAGTTGCCCGCCGCGATTGTCGAAGGCCTGTGCCGCCAGCGCGATCTGCGTGGCCTGCAGGGTCGCGCCGCGGTGGTCCACCTCGCCCGCGGTGAGCGTGAGGGCGCCGGCGGTGACGATGTGGCCGTCCTGGCCCAGCAACTGCCCGGTGCTCAGGGTCAGGCCCTGGGTGCCGGCATGGCTGAGGGTGCCGTCGATGTTGTGCAGGCTGCCCGTTGCCACCTCCAGTGCAGCGGCGTTGCTGGCGATCACGCCCTTGCTGTTGTCCAGCTGACCCGCTACGTGGATCTGGCTGTTGCCGGTGCCGGCCGAACTCAGCGTGCCACCCCGGTTGGACAGCGCGCCGGCCTCGATGTGCTGGGCACCGTTGGCAGCGATCGTGCCGGTATCGTTGGTCAGCTGCTCGCGCACCTGCAGGCGCATGTCCGCTGTGCCGGTGGCGCTCAGCGTGCCACCGCTGTTGTCCAGGCTGCCGGCCTGCACGGTGATCTGCGTGGCACCCACCGCACCATCACGCAAGTCCAGCGTCTGGCCCTGCAGGTGCAGCGCATCGGCCGCGACCAGGGTGCCATCGGCATTGCGCAGCACCTCGGCCTCGATCCGCAGATCGCCATTGCCGGAGATCGCGCCGCCGGTGTTGTCCAGCAGCTGCGTCACGCGCACCTGCGAGGCGGCCTCGCCAGCGGCGATGAGCTTGCCGTGGTCATTGACGAAGCGGCCGGCGTTGATGTCCACGGCGCCGTTGCTGCCAAGGGTGCCGCCACTGTTGTCCAGCAGGGTGCGTGCCTGCACCTGCAGTGCCTGGGTGCCCAGCGCGCTGAGCTGACCACCGGCGGTGATCAGGCGCTCGCTGTCGATGCGGATCTGCTGTGCCGAGGTGGTGCCATTGCGCAGATCCAGCGTGTCGCCCTGCAGCTCGAGCGCGCCGTTGCTGAGCAGCGTGCCGGCGTGGCCGTTGAGCGTGTCCACCTTGATGGCCAGCGTGCCGGTGCCGGCCTGCTGGATGGTGCCGCCCGCGTTGCCGAGGGTGCTGGCGCTGATGGATAGATCGCCATTGCTGGCCAGGGTGCCGCCATCGCCGTTGTCCAGCGTGTCGGTGACCTGCAGCGTGTTGGCGGCAGTGCCGGTGGCGATGATGCTGCCACCGCGGTTGTCCAGCGACTGCGCGGTGATGTCCAGCTGCTCGGCGGCCACGGACGCGCCGCGATGGTCGACAGCTCCGGCGCTGAGCTCGAGCGCGCCAGCCGTGCCGATGCGACCACGCTGACCGTCCAGTCGGCCGGTGGTGATGGACAGTCCGTTCTGACCGGCATGGCTGATCGTGCCATCGGCATTGACCAGTGCACCTGCCTGCAGCTGCAATGCGCCTGCATTGCTGGCCACGGTGCCACCGGTGTTGTCCAGCGTGCCGGCCACGACCAGGCGGGTATCGGCGGTGCCGGCCGAGTTCAACGCGCCGCCCCGGTTGGTCAGCGCGCCTGCCTCGATCTGCTGCGCGCCGTTGGCGGTGAGCGTGCCCCCGTCATTGACCAGGCTGCCGCTGATGCGCAGCTGCATGGCCTGCTCGCCCAGCGAGAGCAGGGTGCCGCCGGTGTTGTCCAGCGCGCCGGCACGGATGTCGACCTCGCGGCCGCGGGTCGTGGCCTTGTGCAGGTCCAGTGTCTGCGCCTGCAGCTGCAGCAGGCCATTGCTGGCGATGGTGCCTTCGCCGCCGCTCAGGCTGGCGGTGGTGATCTGCAGCGTGCCGTTGCCGGCATGATCGATGCTGCCGCCGCCATTGAGCAGACGCTCGGCATCGATGCGCAGGTCGCCATTGCTGGAAAGCGTGCCGCCCTGGTTGTGCAGCGCCTCGCTGGCGTGCAGCGTGGTCTGCCCGGTGCCGGCGGCGATCAGCTTGCCGCCGTTGTTGATCAAGGTGGTGCTGTCGATGGCCAGCGCGCCGTTGCTGCCCAGCGTGCCCCCGGTGTTATCCAGGGTGCGGGCCACCTGCAGGTCCAGCACCCCGGTGCCGGCCGAGGTGAGCGTGCCACCGGCAGTGATCAGATCGCCGGTGGTGATCGCGATGCGCTGCGCGGAGGTGGTGCCATCGCGCAGGTTGGTGGTGTCGCCCTGTACCACCAGGCTGCCATTGCTGAGCACGGTGCCGCCCTGGCCCTGCAGGTTGACCGCATCGATATGCAGACTGCCGGTGCCGGCCTGCTGCACGGTGCCACCGGCATTGCCCAGCTGCGCTGCGGTGATCTGCAGGTCGCCGTTGCTGGCCAGGGTGCCGCCGTCGCCGTTGTCCAGCGTGCCCTGCACACTGAGCGCGCTGACCTGCTGCCCGGTGGACAGCACCCGCCCGCCGCGGTTGTCGAAGTCGCCGACGGCAAGGCTCACCTGGTTGGCGATCAACTGCGCCTTGCGGTGGTCGGCACTGCCCAGCTGCAGGGCGATGTCGCCTGCGGTGGCGATGGTGCCCTGCACACCGTCCAGGCGATCAGCGCGCAGTTGCAGCCCGTTGCTGCCCGCATGGCTGAGGCTGCCGCGGGTGTTGATCAGATGGCCCAGGTCCAGGCCGAAGGTGGTGGCGTTGCTGGCCAGGCTGCCGTCGCTGTTGTCCAGCGTGCCGATGGACCAGGCGGTGGCCGCGCTGCCACCGTGCGCGAGGGTACCGCCGCGGTTGAACAACGACTGCGCCTGCAGCTGGAAGGTCTGCGCCAGCGCCATGTGACCGCCGCTGTTGTCCAGCGTCTGCACCTGGGCCGAGGCCGCTCCCTGCACCTCCAGCCGGCCGCCCACGTTGCGCAGCGCGTCGCCCTGCACCTGCAGGGTCTGCACGCCCAGCGTGCCGCGGCTGTTGTCCAGGCTGTTGCCGGCGCTCAGCTGCAGGATGCCGGTGGCATCGATGGCGCCCCCGTCGTTGTCCAGCGAGGTGGCGATGTTGAGCACGCCTGTCGCCAGCGGCGCGCTGGGCGTGGGCGGCGTGCTACCGCCGGTACCGCCCTGGCCCGGCGTGGGCGTGCCGGTGCCGGGGGTGCCGCCGCTGCCCGGCTGTCCGGTGTTGCCACCGGTGTTGCCGCCGCCGGTTTCCTGCCCCGGCGAGGTGCTGGCCACCGTGCCGATCCGGCCCTGCTCGTTGCTGATGTCCGCGCCGCTCAGTTGCAGCGTCTGGCCGCCCACCTGTTCGATGCTGCCGCCGCGGTTGCGCAGCGCATCGGCATTCACTTCGATGCGGCGGGCATTGAGCGTGCCGCCGCTGTTGTCCAGATCTGCGGGCGTGTCCACGCGCAGCTCGCGCTCGGCGCTGAGCGTGCCCGCATTGGCCACGCCGCCGGCGGCGGTGATCCGGGTGTCCTGCTGCGCGTGCAGCGCACCGGTGTTCTCCAGCCGGCCATCGGCGGTGACCACCAGTTCGCCGGCCTGCGCACCGATCTTGCCGGCGTTGCTCATGCCGACGCCATGCTCGTTGCCGACCAGCCAGATGCGGTTGGCATACATGCCACCGAGCGCACCGACGTCCAGCGCGAAGGCCGGCGCGCCGCCGGTGGGGGCCTGCGCGGTCACGCTGCTGTGGTCGGCACTGACCACGTTGGTGCCCAGGCTGGCCTGCAGTTGGTTGGCCCAGATACCGGCGTTGACCTGCAGCGAGCGGGTGATGATGTCGGTGTAGTCGGTCAGGCTGGCATCCAGGCCCGCACCCGCCACGCGGATCGCACCGCCCTGGACCCGGTAGCCTTCCAACGCACCATTGTTGAGGATGGGCGTACCGGTGGTCAGGGTGACCCGGCTGGCATTGAGGAAGCCGGCACCGTCGATCTGGATGCCGGCCGGGTTGGCGATGACCACCTGGGCACGGGCACCGGCCACTTCGACATAGCCGTTGAGGTGGCTGGGGTTGCTGCCGTTGACCTCATTGAGGATGACCCGCGCGGTGCCGGTGGCCAGCCAGGGATTGCCCTGCACCCAGCCACCGATCTGCGTCTGCACGTCCGTGCGCGAATTGTTGAGGATGACGCCCTGGCGGCCGACATCGAGCTGTTGGTACTGGTTGCGCGAGACACCGGCCGCGCTGGGCGTGGTGATGTTGACCTGCGGCGTGCCGTTGGCGGAGGTGATCACGGTGGGCCGCTGCTGGGCCGGTGCGCCAGGGTCGGCGATGATGCGGCCGGCATCGGGCACCTGCTGCGCGGACAGCGGCTGCACCAGCCCCACCCAACCGAGCACCAGCCACAGCGCAAAGCTCATCGGCCGCAGCGTGGCCATCGTGTTGCCGCCGCGCGCATCGCAGCCCCCGCGGGGTGCGGTCACCAGTTCGGAGGCGACCTGCATGACACCCAGGGTACGGTTGAAAACCAGGCGATAGACTCGATTCACGGCGTTGCTTCCTTTCAATGCGGTGTGGGGTCGGGGGGG
>NZ_JBHFHW010000006.1:18353-25903 GCF_057333975.1 Stenotrophomonas sp. AGC87 | reverse complement strand
CCGCAGCGGCCCCAGGGCCGTACAGCTGGCGTCAGAACGAGACGCCGAGATTCATGCCAAAGGTGGTGTAAGCGGTCTGGAAGCCATCGGGCTTGTGCAGCGGGCTGCCGACGCAGCCTTCCCATTGCACGTGACGCGAGCCGCCACGCAGGCCCAGCGCCATGCCGGTGAGGCGGTCGCCGAGCAGCCACTCGGTCGAGGGTCCGCCCACCTGGCCATGGTCCACGGCCACGAAGCTCTCGACACCGCCGCCCATGGCAAAGGCCAGTTCATTGCGCAGCAACCAGCCGCGCTCGCCGGTGAGCGAGAGTTCCCCGTCGAAGCCGCGCACGGTGTAGCGGCCGCCGATGGAGAAGCGGTCCTGCGGCACCAGTCGCGAGCGGTTCCACTGCGCGCGCCAGCTGCCGGTGTAACGCAGCCCCTGCCGGCCCCATTGCATCGGCACGGTGAGCTGCGCATCGGCGGTCACCACCTTGCCGCGCGCGGTGCCTTCGCCAAAGCCCTCTTCCGGTGCCTGCAGCGCGTTGAACGCCCCGGTACCGCGGCGGTAGGCCAGGTTCGCATCCAGCGTGGCCTTGCCGATGAAGTGGCGGTGCGCGATCCCCAGCTCCCACCCGGCCATGCGCCGGCGCTGCACGAGGATCTCGGTGTCGTCGATGAAGTTGTCCGATTCACGGTACCAACCGCGCGCGTGCATGCTGGTCTTGGCGTGCGCATTGCGGAACAGCATGCGGGTCAGGCGCAGCTCGGCATTGCGGCTCGAGCCGCTGTACTCATACGTTTCGTAGGCACCGGCCACGGTCTGCCGGTAATCGTATTCGCTGGCGTTGGCCCCCAGCAGCCACCAGCCCAGCGGCACGCTGTAGTGGGTGGACCAGCTGTCGGTGCCGCGGTCGCTGCCGTTGAACACGGACTTGCCCGCATTGAAATAGAACAGGTCGCTCAGCCCGGCCAGGTTGTCCAGCGACAGCGTGGCGCCGGCCTGCAGCTTGCCGGTGGACTGGCTGCCGGCGTCATCCAGGGTCAGGCTCACGCGCACTGGTGCGCGCTGCGCCCAGCTGATGACCAGATCGCTTTCACCTGGCTTGTCCTGTGCGCCCTCCTGCGGCGGGGCGATCTGGATGTCGACCGCGGCGGTCGGCACACGCTGCAGGTTCTCCAGCGCCTGTTCGATGTCGCGCAGGTTGAGCAGATCGCCCGGGCCCACCGCCAGCGCATTCCACAAGGCGGGCGTACGCCCTTCCTCGCTGGCGAAGCGGACGGCATTGATGCGGCCGGGCACCACGGTGAGGGTCAGCGTGCCGGCCTTCAGGTCCTGCGGGGCGGCCAGGATGCGGGTGGTCACATAGCCGCGCGCAATGATCGCGTTCTGCATGCGCTTGATCACGATGTCCACGCCGCCGGTGCCCAGGCAACGGCCGGTGGCCGGATCGTCGCTCGGATCGGCTGCGCGCAGTGACCAGCGGAAATGATCGGCCAGTTCGCCCTCCAGCGCGATGCGCTGGATCGGGAAACAGGGCGATTCGTCTGCCGGCAGGCGACCCACCGCCTCTTCCGGCGCGGCTTGCAGGCGCACGTCAGGGGTGGCTTCCTGTTGCTCGCGCAAGGCGCGCTCGCGCTCCTGCTGGCGCAGCAGTTCCTGATCCGGTGGGGCCACCTGCGCGCACACAGTGGGCGGCAGACAGGCCACGGCCAGTGCGACACCCACGCTCAACCGCCAGCGCAGCGCGCGGCTGCGTTCATTACGTCCCTGTTGCACGATTACGCTCTTCCTTGGAAAGAATCCGGGCCAGCCGATGCGATCGCCGCTGGCGGGGCGCACTGTAAGCCAATCAGGCCGCCGGAAATAGGGCTGGAAACGACCGCTGGTCGGATCGTGTGTGAAGACGCACGCGTGAAAGAGTGACGCCGGTCAGGCGCGTGGGCTTATCGGCCGCCCACAAAAAAGCCGGCGACCCGAAGGCCGCCGGCAAAGGTAAAGCATCTCTCTCTCGTTTCTAATGCGGTATCGCGCGACTCAGGCCTCGTAGGCCGACTCGCCGTGCGAGGTGACATCCAGGCCGGTGCGCTCGGCTTCTTCGGTGACGCGCAGGCCAAACACCATGCGCACCACCAGCAGGATCAGCACAGTGGCCACGGCACACCAGACGATGGTGAAACCGACGCTGACCAGCTGCACCCAGACCTGGTGGCCGATGTCCAGGTCGGCCTTGGTGCCGCCCAGCGATTGAGCACTGAACACACCGGTCAGCAGCGCACCGACGATGCCGCCGATGCCGTGCACACCGAACACATCGGCGGTGTCATCGACCTTGAGCAGGCGCTTGAGACCGGTGACACCCCAGACGCAGACCACGCCGGCGACCAGGCCGATCACGATCGCGCCCAGCGGGCCCACGGTGCCGCAGGCCGGGGTAATGCCGACCAGGCCGGCGACGGCGCCGGAGGCAGCGCCCAGCGCGGACGGCTTGCCCTTGCTGACCGCTTCGACCAGGGTCCAGCCCAGCACCGCGGCGGCGGTGGCGAGGATGGTATTGATGAAGGCCAGCGAGGCGACGGTGTCGGCGGCGGCGGCCGAGCCGGCGTTGAAGCCGAACCAACCCACCCACAGCAGCATCGCGCCGATATAGGTGAACGGCACGTTGTGCGGCTTCAGTGCGGTCTGGCCGTAGCCGATGCGCTTGCCGACGAAGTACGCGCCCACCAGGCCGGCCACGCCGGCATTGATGTGGACCACGGTGCCACCGGCGAAGTCGATCGCGCCCATCTCACCCAGATAGCCGCCGCCCCACACGATGTGCGCCATCGGGATGTAGCTCAGGGTGAACCACAGGGCCGAGAACAGCAGCACGGCCTTGAACTTGATGCGCTCGGCGAACGCACCGACGATCAGGGCGGTGGTGATGCCGGCGAAGGTCGACTGGAAGGCAACGAACAGATAATCCGGCAGGCCGGCGATCGGCGTGTTGCCGACGGTGTCCGGGCCGAAGCCCTTGAGGAAGGCGAACTGCGTGAACGAGCCGAAGAAGGCGTTGCCTTCACTGAACACCGCGCTGTAGCCGTAGGCCACCCACAGCATCAGCACCAGCGAGAACACCACCAGGATCTGGCTGAGGATGGACAGCACGTTCTTGGAGCGCACCAGGCCGCCGTAGAACAGGGCCAGGCCCGGCACCACCATCAGCAGCACCAGCAGGGTGGAGGTGAGCATCCAGGCGACATCGCCGTGATCGAACGTGGCCGCAGCGGCGGCTTCGGCGACCGGAGCAGCGGTGGCCTCCGGCGTGGTCGGCAACGGCTCGACCGCGACCGTCTCCGACGGTGCCGGGGTGACCTGCGCCTGGGCGTGCGCGCTGCTGGAGAAGGCACCAACGGCCAACGCGCTGATCAACATCATCAGGCACACGGCATGGAACCGGGCTTGCCACCCGGTGAACAAAGAGGTCTTCATTGTGGGCTCCGAGTGGGGTTAGAGCGCGTCAGCGCCGATTTCGCCGGTGCGGATGCGGACGACCTGTTCGACCGCGGTGACAAAGATCTTGCCGTCGCCGATCTTGCCGGTGCCGGCCGCGGTCTGGATGGCCTCGACCACGGCCTCCAGGCGATCGTCGGTCACGACGGTCTCGATCTTGATCTTCGGCAGGAAATCCACGACGTACTCCGCGCCGCGATACAACTCGGTGTGGCCCTTCTGGCGCCCGAAGCCTTTGACTTCGGTCACGGTGATGCCCGACACGCCAGCGTCGGAGAGGGCCTCGCGGACCTCGTCGAGCTTGAACGGCCGGATGATGGCGGAGATCAGTTTCATGCGCATATCCCGATGGTGGATGGAACCGGCCCGCGTGGGGCCGATGTCAGGTCAACCGACGGCCACTTGCACATGGCCGCCGGTCGTTGCGCCGAACGTTGCATGGGCCACGCCGATGCCGACGCCCGAAGGGCGACGCCAGCGGTGACGCGGGAGGGAGGAAGGGCCCATGACGCGTCCGGTCTCTCTTGCCCCTGGTGGTGCAGCGGACCAACGGTCCGCTCTACCGTTTCATAGCGGACCAACGGTCCGCTGTACGACGTGCCTTGCCGGCTCCCCAGCTGGAAAGGCGGCGACGATGACGAAGGGTGGGAGGGATATCCTTCGTCATCGTCACCTGTTGCTCAGTTCGCGTAGTACATCTGGTATTCGAGCGGGTGGGTCGCCGCGCGGAACTTGGTGACTTCCTGCATCTTCAGCGCGATGTAGCCATCGATGAAGTCGTCGCTCATCACGCCACCGGCCTTGAGGAACTCGCGGTCCTTGTCCAGCGCTTCCAGGGCCTGGTCCAGCGAGGAGCAGACCTGCGGGATCAGCTTCTCTTCTTCCGGCGGCAGGTCGTACAGATCCTTGTCGCTCGGTGCGCCCGGGTCGATCTGGTTCTTGATGCCGTCCAGGCCGGCCATCATCAGCACGGTGAAGGTCAGGTAGCCGGACTGGATCGGATCGGGGAAGCGCATTTCGATGCGGCGCGCCTTCGGGTTGGACACCCACGGAATGCGGCACGAGGCGGAACGGTTGCGGGCCGAATAGGCCAGCATCACCGGGGCTTCAAAGCCCGGCACCAGGCGCTTGTAGCTGTTGGTGCCCGAGTTGGCGAAAGCGTTGATGGCCTTGGCGTGCTTGAAGATGCCGCCGATGTACCACAGCGCCAGCTGGCTCAGGCCGCCGTAGCCGTCACCGGAGAACAGGTTGGTGCCGCCCTTGGAAAGCGACTGGTGCACGTGCATGCCGCTGCCGTTGTCGCCGACCAGCGGCTTGGGCATGAAGGTGGCGGTCTTGCCGTTGCGGTGGGCGACGTTCTTGATGACGTGCTTCATGCGCAGCAGTTCGTCGGCCTTCTGCACCAGGGTGCTGAACTTGGTGCCGATTTCGCACTGGCCGGCGGTGGCCACTTCGTGATGCTGCACTTCCACTTCGATGCCGACCTGTTCGAGCGTCTTGCACATTTCCGCACGCAGGTCGTGCAGCGAATCGGTCGGCGGGACCGGGAAGTAGCCGCCCTTCACGGCGGGACGGTAGCCGCTGTTGGCGCCGTCGTACTTGTCACCGGTGCTCCAGGCCGCTTCTTCGGAATCGATCTTGAAGAAGGTGTGGCCCATGTCGTTGGCGAAGCGGACCGAGTCGAAGATGAAGAACTCCGGCTCCGGGCCGAAGAAGGCCTGCTCGGCGATGCCGGAGGACTTCAGGTAAGCCTCGGCGCGCTTGGCGATGCCACGCGGGCAACGGCCGTACGGCTGCATGGTGGCCGGATCGAGGATGTCGCAGCTGATGACCAGGGTCGGGTCGGCGTAGAACGGGTCGATGTAGGCGCTGGACGGATCCGGCAGCAGCACCATGTCCGACTCGTTGATGCCCTTCCAGCCGGCGATCGAGCTGCCATCGAACATCTTGCCTTCTTCAAACAGCGACGGCTCCACGATGCTGACCGGGAAGGTGACGTGCTGCTCGATACCACGCATATCGACGAAACGCAGGTCGATGAACTCGATCTGGTTGTCCTTGATCAGCTTCTCAACATTTTCCACGGACATCGGTGAAACCTCAGATGGGTGATTGCGTAAGTAGACACAGCAAACCCCGTGCCAACTTTTCAGCGTTCACAAATCCTTGATTTCACTGGCCTGGCGCGCCGCGCGACGCGCGGGCGGATGCACCAAAGCAGTGCAAAGGCTGCACCACGCACACCTTTGGTGCAATGCGGGATGCTCTATGCTTTACGCCCACGGGCCGTCGACAGGCGACGTTGGCCACAGCGTCCCGCTGTCGCCGCTGCCCGATTCAACCCCTCCGCGAGCTCCAGTACCGCCGATGTCCGACCTGCTCTCCGCCCTCCTTCTGGGCATTCTTGAAGGCCTCACCGAATTCCTGCCGATCTCCAGCACCGGCCACCTGCTGATCGCCCAGCACTGGCTGGGCGCACGCTCGGACTTCTTCAACATCATCATCCAGGCCGGCGCGATCCTGGCGATCACGCTGGTGTTCCGGCAGCGGCTGTGGTCCCTGGCGACCGGCCTGCATGAGCGCGCCAACCGCGATTACGTGCTCAAGCTCGGCACCGCCTTCCTGGTCACCGCCGTGGTGGGCCTGCCGGTCCGCCTGGCCGGCTGGGAGCTGCCCGAGACGGTCACCCCGGTGGCCTGGGCGCTGATCATCGGCGGCCTCTGGATGCTCTTGGTGGAGGCCTACACCGCGCGCCTGCCCGAGCGCGATGAGGTGACCTGGAAGGTCGCCATCCTGGTCGGCGTGGCGCAGGTGGTGGCCGGTGTGTTCCCGGGGACCTCGCGTTCGGCGGCGGCGATCTTCATCGCGATGCTGTTCGGCCTGAGCCGCCGCGCGAAGGCCACCGAGTTCGTGTTCCTGGTCGGCATCCCGACCATGTTCGCCGCCAGCGGCTATGCCTTCCTGGAACTGGCCAAGGACGGCAAGCTCGCCAGCGAGAACTGGACCGATGTGGGCGTGGCCTTCCTTGCCGCAGTCGTCACCGGCTTCATCGTAGTGAAGTGGTTGCTGGGCTACATCAAGTCGCACAAGTTCACGGCGTTCGCGGTTTACCGCATCGCGCTGGGCGCGGCCTTGCTGCTCTGGTTGCCGGCTGGCAACTGAACGGCCCGGCGCCGGCGTCACCCCGTTGTGGCTGCACCGGCGTTTTTCCCCAGGTTCCCAAGGAGATGTACATGAAACGCACCCTGATGCTGATCCTGCCGCTGGCCCTCATGGCCGCCTGCAGCAACCCCTCCACCGCCCCGGCCGGCCGCGATGACCTCGCCCCGGCACCGACCGCCGCCGCCGACCAGGCCGCCGTGGCCCGTCTGGACGTGCAGCGCCTGCAGGGCAGCCATTGGCGCCTGGATTCGGCCACCGATGCCGGCGGCAAGCGCATCGATGCGCTGTTCGCCCGCGCCGACAAGCCGGTCACGCTGGACTTCAAGGATGACCGCATCGCGATCAGCAACACCTGCAACCGCATGGGCGGCGGCTACACGCTGGCCGATGGTTCGCTGACCATTTCGCCGATGGCCTCGACCATGATGGCCTGCACGGACAAGAACCTGATGGCGCTGGACCAGGCCGTGGGCAGCCGCCTGGAAGGCGCACTGAAGACCGAACTGGGCGATGCGGGTCAGCTGACCCTGCGCACCGCCAAGGGCGATGTGCTGGTGTTCACCCCGGAACCGACCGCTGAAACCCGCTACGGCGGCGAAGGCGAAACGGTGTTCCTGGAAGTGGCCGCGCAGACCAAGCCGTGCCCGCACCCGATGATCCGCGACAAGCAGTGCCTGCAGACCCGTGAGATCCGCTACGACGCCAACGGCATCAAGCAGAGTGAGCCGGGCGAGTGGCAGAACTTCTACGACGTCATCGAGGGCTACACCCACGAAGACGGCGTGCGCAACGTGGTGCGCGTGAAGCGCTACAAGATCGCCAACCCGCCGGCCGATGCCTCGTCCAACGCCTACGTGCTGGACATGGTGGTCGAGTCCGCGAACGAGAAGAAATAAGAAAGCAGAAGGGGGGGCCC
>NZ_JBHFHW010000006.1:17715-18333 GCF_057333975.1 Stenotrophomonas sp. AGC87 | reverse complement strand
CGGGCCGCCCTTCTTCATTCTGTAGTGCCGGCCGCTGGCCGGCTCCCGATGTAGTGCCGCCCGCTGGCCGGCTCCCGATCTGTAGTGCCGGCCGCTGGCCGGCTCCCGATAGCGCAGTACCGACCAACGGTCGGTACCTACCGGGGCGCATGCCGACCTTCGGTCGGCACGTATCCCCTCACGCCAGCGCCGGATTCAACGTGTAGGTGCCATGCAGCGAGGCTTCGGCCAGCACGTGCCCGTGCATCGCATGCAGCACATCGGCGGCGGTGAACGGCGTGGGCAGCGCCAGCTGCGCCACGTCCAGCGCGAACACACGGAAGAAATAGCGGTGCACGCGCTCGTCGTTGAACGGCGGGTACGGGCCGTCATAGCCCAGGTACTGGCCGGCCATGTCCGGATTGCCGGCGAACCAGCCGGTGAAATCGTTCAGGCCCTGACGGCTGCCTGGCGGGCCCGCCGGCTGGGTCTTGCCGCCCACGGTGAAGCCATCGCTGCAGCTGCCCGCGGCCAGCGCGCGCACATCGGCCGGGATATCGGCCATCGCCCAGTGCGCGAAGTGCGCACGCGGCTGATCGCGCGGCACCGTGCAATCCTGGCGGGGGGGGGGGGGGGGGC
>NZ_JBHFHW010000006.1:0-17678 GCF_057333975.1 Stenotrophomonas sp. AGC87 | reverse complement strand
GGCCGGGGCGCCACATCCGGGTCGATGCACAGCAGCGCGAACGAACGGGTACCGGCCGGCACGTCGTGCCAGGCCAGCTGCGGGTTGCGGTTGGGCGCGAAGCCCTCGGCGTTGCCGGCCGCGAACGTGGCGGCGATCGGCTGGCCGTTGGTGATGCTGTCACTGCTCAGATGCATACCGGTCTCCTCACGCTTCCGGGTAGCCCAGGCGCACTGCGACCGAGGTCAGCAGCGCGAAGGCCGGGCCCATCACCTCGCGATAATCGCGCCAGTGGCCGGGGGCCATGCGGGCCGGGCCAAGCGTGGGCGCCGGCGGGAAACGCATGCCGAACAGGTTGCCCAGATGCTGGGCCATGGCCTGCGCGTCGTGCCCGATATCGTCGATGCGCACCAGCGCGTTGGGGTACAGATCCTGCTCGTGCAGGGTCGCGATCTGGGCGAGCGAGCGCGCCAGCCACTCGGCCGCTTCATGCACCGAGTTCACCGCGAACGGGGCCGGGGCACCGAAGGCGATCCACTCCAGCAGCATGTCGCGCGGATCGCGCAGGGCGATGATCAGGCGGCCCTCCGGCAGCTGCGGGCGCAATGCCCAGAGCAGCGCGTTGTCCCACCACAGCAGCCAGTCGATCACCGCGCCGTCCTTGAGCCCCCGTGCCGGCAGCTGCTCCTGCCACTGGGCGACCAGTGCCTCCGGCGTCAGCTTGCCGGTCGAGAGATCCTGCAGGGTGTGATAGCTCTGGAAGGCATCGTTGGGCGGGTTCGGTCCGAAGCGGTCACCGCGGATCACCGGGCTGGCCGCGGCCATCGCGGCGACCACGCGTTCCACGCCCGAGCCCGGGGCACCCCAGACGAAGATCGGCGCGATCGCGTTGTCTTCGGCGACCGGCGCCAGCTCCGGCCAGCTCAGCGGGGCCTTGGCCTGCGGCGGCAGCGGCAGGCGCTGCGGTGCCTCGGCGGCATGCAGGTCCACCCAGGTGCGCAGAGCATCGTGGTACTGGCCGGCACGGTCCTGGACCGACCCCAGCCAGGCACGCAGGGAGGACCTGGCGCCCTCGGGCGCACCATCGTGCAGGGCCTGCACGCGGGCGATCGCGGCGGCCGGGTCGCGCTTGAGCAGGCCGTCGACCAGTCGCACTTCGCCCGAGACCCGGCCCGGCTCCAGCGCGACGATGCGCTCGGCCACGGCTTCAGCCGCGTCTTCTTCGTTGTTCATGTCGTGCAGGCGCAGGCGCGTCTCCAGGGCCGGCAGATGCTCGGGCATGGCCTGCAGCCAGCGCTCGCCGACGGCGACCGCTTCCGGGCTCCCCACGGGCTCGACGGTGAGGCGCGCCATCCACAGATCGTGGATCTCAGGATGGTCGGCCAGCGTCGCATCCAGCGTCTCCCGGGCCTGCTGCTCGCGCCCCAGGCGCTGCCAGGCCATCAGCAGCAGCTGCAGCGTGTGGCGATCGGATGGCCACTGCGCCAGCACCGGCAGCAGGTGCTCGAGCGCCTGCAGCGGTTGCCCGGCCTGCAACTCCAGCTCGCCGGCCAGGCGGCGCATGGCCGGGCTGTCGCCGGCCGGCGTCGCCAGCACCTGACGCATCATCTCGGCGGCCACGTCCACGTGGCCCTGGCGCAGCGCCAGCTGCACGATCAGGCCCTGCAGCGAGGTGACGCTCGGGTTCAATTCCAGTACGCGGCGGAAGCACTGCTCGGCGAACGCCAGCATGTCCTTGCCCATGTAAGCGAAGCCGAGCGCATACAGCACCCGCGAATCGCCCGGCAGCGCTTCGCCGGCGGCTGACAACAGGGCCAGCGCGCGATCCACCTCGCCACGGCGCAGCGCGACCATACCCGTCAGCGCGGCCAGCTCCGGATGATCCTCGTCTACGCGGGTGGCCAGCCGGGTCAGCCGATCCGCTTCATCCACGTCGTTGCGGGCCAGTGCCAGATGCGCCTGCATCACGTAGGCGGACAGTTCGTTGGGATTGAGCTCGGCGGTGCGGTCCAGTGCCGAGCCGGCCGCATCGAACTGGCGCAGGGCCAGCAGCAGGCCAGCCTGCTGGAGGTGCAGGTCGGCGTTGTCCGGGGCAAGCGTCAGCGCCTGCTGCAGGCTCGCCAGCGCGTCATCGAACTGGCCTTGCTGCTGCAGCGACAGCGACAGCCAGCGGTGCGCCTGCGGCTGCTCCGGCTCGGCCGTGGTCCATTCGCGCGCCAGCTGCACGGCATCGTCCACCGCATTGCGGCGCAGGGCTTGGAGAATCTGGTCTTGCATGACGGTCCGAACTCGAGGGCAAACCCCGATTGTAGCGGGGCCGGCCGGCCAGAACGGCCTGTCAGGCGGGGGTATTCGCCTCGATCCGCAGCCGCTGGGCCACCCAGCGCTCGGAGAAGCCATCGCCGCGCCAGTTTTCCAGGAAGCCGCAGTGGCCGCCCCACGGGGCGATCTCCAGGTGGGCATGGGCCGGCAGACGCCAGCCGTTGAAGGTGGCGAACGGGATCACCGGATCGTCCTGGGCCATCAGGATGTCGGCCGGCACCTGCAGCCCGGCCAGGCGATCACCCGCGATGGAGTAGCCATCGAAGTAGGCCTGCAGCGAGCCGAACTCGGTGTGGTGCTCGACCAGCCAGGCGGTCAGCGCGCGGATGTCCAGCTTGAGCACGCGGTCGTCCCAGTCGCTCAGCTCGGGGAACAGATCGCGCTTGCGGCGCAGCGAACCAGCCCATTTACGCCGGAAGTACCAGTCATACATTGCCGGGCCGTTCTCGATGCTCTCCATCGTGATCGCCGGGTCCAGCACCGGGCAGACCGAGGCCACGCGGCGCAGCGGCACGCCGGCCGCGGGCGCACGCAGGGCCAGGCGGAGCACGAAGTTGCCACCCAGCGAGTAACCGGCCGCGACCAGCGGCAGCTCGGGCCAGCGCCGGGCGATGTCGCCGGCGGCCCGCACCACTTCATCGATGCGGTTGGAGTGGAAGATGCCGGGGTTGAGGTGGTGGGTGTTGCCGTGGTCGCGGAAGTTCAGCCGCACCACGTCGTAGCCCTCCTCCAGCAGCCGCGCGGCGGTCATGCGCATGTAGCTGGATTCGGCACTGCCTTCCCAGCCATGCAGCAGCAACGCCATGCCGATCGGCTGGCGCCCCTGGATATAGCTGTGCCAGCCCTGCAGGCGGACGCCTTCGCCGCCATCGAGAATGAGTTCGTCGGTATGTGCGCCGGTGGCCGCAAGCAGCACCAGGCCGCGCTGCATGCGCATCCGGCTGGAGCTGAGCATCGACTGCAGGTGCGGATTGCGCAGCCAACGCGGGGGGTGATAGTCGGCAGCGGTCAACATGGGCGCGAGCCTGCTCCCGGCCGCGACGCTGGCGTGTGAAGGAACACCACCGCTTACTCGGCGGACATGGCCGCCAGGATGCGCGCACGCGAGGTTTCTGCGATGCGGCGACGGCCTTCCAGATCGTGGGTATCAATGGGCGCGAGGAAGTGCACCTCGGCCCGCCGTGCCGGCTCTCCCAGCAGACGCAGGAAGTTGGCGAAGAAGCTCTCTTTCGGGCCGAACGCGACAATGGTCTGCGCGTCTCCGCGCCAGCCATACCGCAACGCGACCGGCTGGATCGGGACCTGGGTCTCGACCGCGGCCTGGAAGATGCGCGCATGGAACGGCCCGACTTCATGGCCACCGCGGGTGCGCCCTTCGGGGAACACGCCGACCGCCTTGCCTTCGCGCAGGCGCACGACCATTTCCTGCATCACGCCGCCCAACGATTCGGTGCTGCCACGCTGGTGGAAAATGGTCTGCCCACGCGCGGCCAGCCAACCGACCACCGGCCAGCCGGCGATCTCCTGCTTGGCCACGAAGCCCATCATCCGCTGGCTGTGCAGCATCGAGATATCGACCCAGCTGACATGGTTGGCCACGAACAGCACCGCGCCCGGCAGCGGCGTGCCGATCCGGTGCAGGCGGAAGCCGAAGATCCACATCAGGCCGGCCGACCAGGCGTTCACCGCCGCATGTTCGAACGTGCGCTCGCCCACACGCACACGCCCCCACGGCGGCAGCATGGCGATCAGCAGCATCGGCAGGAACAGCAACAGGTGGACCAGCAGCAGCGGTACGCGGTACAGGTAACGGCACACACGCGCCACGCCGCCACGTGAGGCCGGAGTGGGGGAATTCATCCGCGAACGATACCCGAGCGCCGCAGGCTCTGCCAGCGGAATCCGGACAAATCGATGGCGTGCGCAAGCCAGCCGCCGCAAGCCGTCAAGCCAACGGCCACCGGCGGCACAACGGCCATCCCCACATGCGCCGGCGCACTGTCGTGGGCCACGCAACACAGCATCCGTGCCATGCGCGCGATCAGCCCGGGCGCACGGCGGGCACCACCGCCAGCGTCAACCGCGAGGTACAGACCAGCTTGCCGGCCTCGTCCTCAATGCGGATGTCCCACACCTGGGTGCTGCGCCCGACATGCACCGCGCGCGCGGTGCCGGTCACCGTGCCGGCGCGCACGGCGCGGATGTGGTTGGCATTGATCTCCAGCCCCACGCAGACCTGCGCGGTGGTATCCACGCACAGGTTGCCGGCACTGCTGCCCAGGGTTTCGGCCAGCACCACCGACGCCCCGCCGTGGAGGATGCCGTACGGCTGGCGGGTGCGTTCGTCGACCGGCATGGTCGCGCTGATCCAGTCCTCGCCCGCGGCGGTGAACGCGATGCCCAGGTGCTCGATGAGCGTGTTGCGGCTGAGCGCGTTGAGCGCTTCGATGGACACCGCGTCGCGGAATACCTGGGACATGCAGCTTCTCCGTGGGGTTGCAGACTTACAGAATCGGAACCAGCCCGGCGCCGAAGGCGGTGAGCATGCGCACCAGCAGCCACTTCGGCCCGACGTTCACCTCGGGGAAATCCCCGACGGCGACATAGCAGGTGTGGAAGGCCGGGTCCTGCCGCTTGAGCGGCTCCGGGCACGCGGGCCCTGGCTGGAATTCGTAATCGGTGGCGTAGCGCCATGGCCAGAAATCGAGCACCGGCAGCGCCTCGGAGGCCTTGCCGACGCTGTAGTTCAGGCCGGACAGCACCGGCGGCTTGGCACGCGGCGCGACCACCCAGGAGTTCTGCGGGTGGATGTCGCGCAGGATGCTCTGCGCCAGCGCCTCGGCGAACACCGGGTCATCGATGATCACTGCGCCTTCGGTGTTGTAGTTCTCGCTGCGCGGGTCGAAGTTGTGCGTGCCGATCACGCCGATGCGGCGGTCCACCACCATCGACTTGGCATGCAGGCCCATGCGCGCACCCTTGCGGGTGACCGGCAGCGGCTTGTTGACCGCCTTGGTGCCCAGGAACGAGGGCCGGGTTTCGGCGCGCAGCACGCGCCGCTCGACCACGCTGCCATCGGTCCGCCGGCGCGCGGCTGGCCCCGGCGTGGGCTGGCGCGTGGCCTGGGCATCGCGGCCACTGTCCACATCGCTGCCGGCATCACGGCCGCGGCGGGCGTCGGCACTGCCGCTGCCGCGCGCATTGCTGCCGGCCGCACTGCCGCCAAGCAGACTGCTGCGCTTGCCCTGTGACGGCGGCGCCTCGGTACCCAGCGGGGCCGGCAGCAGGTTGCGGTAGTCGACCGGTGCATCAAGCGGGAACGGCTTGAACTCGTAGATGTTGAAGCCGAGCTCACGCAGGTTGCGGCGCTTGTACTTGTAGGACAGCGCGTAGACGATCGGGTTGTCGGTGGCGGCCAGGCTGTTGCTCGAGACCACCACGCGCGGTGCGTGCTCGCGCTTGCGCAGGTCGCGGAACAGCCGCTGCGCCGGCTTGGACAGCACCAGGTAAGGGGTCTGCAGCAGCACTTCGGACTGCGCGCTGGCGATCAACGCATCCAGTTGCGGTTCGGTCACGTGCTGGCCGTTGACCGGCTGGCTGGCGCGTTCGCGGCGATGTTTGCGTGGCAGGTCCGCGACGTACTGCACCGAGGCCACCGGCAGAGCGGTATCGACGAAGGTACGCCGCACGAAGTCCGGATCGTCGGCTTCTTCGCTGACCCGCTCGACCCGCTCCGGGCGCCGGAAGTCGGCCGGCGGCATGGCCGGTACGCCCTGGCGGAGCAGTGTTCGCCCCACATCGTTGAGGCGTTCGGCCGGCACGCTGCGCGGCGCGCGCCAGAAGGCATCGAAGTTGGCGGCCATCTCGCGCACTTCCGGGCCGGCCACGATCACGTCGCGGTCGCGGAAGTTGTACTCACTGTCCCAGTCGTAATAGTCGTCCTGGTAATTGCGCCCACCGACCACGCCCAACGCATCATCGACCACCAGCAGCTTGTTGTGCATGCGCTGGTTGAAGCGGCGGAAGCAGCAGACCACGCTGGCGGCGTAGTCGAAGTAGTTCAGGCGTGCCTTGCCGAAGGTCGGGTTGTAGACCCGCAGTTCGAAGTTGGCATGGCTGCCGGACAGGGCGCCGAGAATCTCCAGATCGGAGATCGCCGAGAGCTGGTCGATCAGCACGCGCACCTTGACCCCGCGGCGGGCGGCCGCCTGCAGTTCGTCCAGCACCAGCCGGGCGCTGTCGTCCTTGTCGAAGATGTAGGTCTGCAGGTCGATGCTGCGCGTGGCGCTGCGGATCAGGTTCAAGCGCGCGACGAGGGAGACTTCCCCTTCGTCGAGGATGGTGGCGTAGTGGCGCGGCTGGCCGGCGTGGGATTCGGCGAACGCACGGCCACCGAGCGCACGCAGCGGTGAATCCAGCGCGCAGCGGTCCGGCTGGTCGCAGTCGACCACGGTCGAACGCGCCTGCACGGCGATGCCGGCCGCGCGCTCGCGCTCGGCGTTGGACAGCGAGGCACAGCCGCTGCCCAGCAACAGCGTTGCCAGCACCAACAGACGCAGCAATGGGTTCACGGTTTCGGCGCCTCGCTCAGACGCGCACGCAATACAAAGGTCACTCGATCACTCAGGGCAAGCTGCCAGCTGTCCATTCCATACCGGCCACGTTGGACGGTACCGCGGCTGACCACATCGCAATCATACCCGGCCCGGGCACAGGCCGGCGGCTCGACCCGCAGGGTCTCCGGGTGGCTGACCCCGCGCAGGATCAAGCGGCCTTCAATGGCACCGCCCTTGTCCACCACCTCGGGCCAGTAGGGCAGCGAGTCGAACTCGACCACCGGGTAGCGGGCCGAGTCGAAGAACTCTTCGCCGCGCATCCAGCCGGTGTAGCGGGGCTTGCCGGGGATTTCCACATAACGGGTGAACATCCGCAGGTGCACCTGGTGGCGGCCGTCGGAGAGCACCTCGATGTTGCCTTCAAAGCGCGGGAACACGCCCTCGATGCGCTGCCCCAGCCGCGTCCGGATCTCAAACCCGAAGCGCGAGCTGGCCGTATCGAAGGCCAGGGCATGGCTGGTCGGAGCCGGTACCGACGACGGCGGGGCGGCATACACCGCCCCTGCCATCAACAGCAGCCCGAACCACGCCGCGCGGACTGCCCACACTGCTTACGGCCACCAGAAGGCGGTCAGGCTGGCCACGCCAGGCTCGATGGCGGCCTCACGGTCGAAGGCCAAGACTGCGATCCCGCCCGGCGGCATGCCGCGGTAATCGCTGCTGGTGCCCTCGCTCATCAGGGCCACCAGTTGTTCCAGGCCGGGGTTATGGCCGACCACCAGCAGGCGGTCCACATCGCGGCGCGCATCGATCAACCCCATCAGGGTGCCGGGGGTGGCCTCGTAGACGGCGTCCTCCAGCCGCTTCTCGACGAAGCCGGTGATGCCCAGGACGGCTTCCAGGGTTTCGCGGGTCCGCCGCGACGGCGAGCAGAGCACGCAGTCCGGCAGCAGATTGTTTTCCTTGAGCCAGCGGCCGGCGGCCTCGGCTTCGGCCAGACCGACCGGCGACAGCGGGCGGTCCAGATCGGCCTGGCCGGTGCTGGCGGTTTCAGCATGGGCGTGACGCAGCAGTATCAGTTCTCGCATGGGATCTCTCGTGTCAGGCGTTCTTCAGCCACTTCAACAGCGGCTCCCAGTCATTCTGGTGCTCGCGCACCTGGGCCGAGCGGTAGTCGAACAGACTCCGTCCAAGCCCGACCATCACCACATAGCTTTGGCTGTCGCGCAACTGCGCGACGACCTCATACGGCCAATCGGCCAACATCTGTATCGCCTGTTGCGAGGTCTGCGTCCAGGGTTTGGTGCGGTTTAGCACCAACCCGACCGGCAGGCTGCGGTTGTGGACGCGGGGCACGCGCGACAGGCTGTTGAGGAAGCCGACGATGGCTTCGATATCCAGCGCGGAGGGCAGCACCGGCACCACGACGGCGTCGGCCGCATCAAGGAAATGCGGAATATCGTCGGCCATCGCACCGGCCGGGGCATCGATGATGACCTCGTCGGTGCCCTCGGGAACCAGTCGTTCCCAGCTCTTTTTGCGGTACACATCGATCGGCAGCACGGCGCTTTCCAGAACCGAGCGGCGTTGCGCCCAGCGGGTGCTGGAGCCCTGTGGATCGGCATCGGCCAGGACGGTCCGTTTGCCTTCCAATGCCGAATGCGCCGCCAGGTGGGTGGCGACGGTGGTCTTGCCCACCCCGCCCTTGGAACCGGCCACCAGGATCGTCTTCATGCAAGCCTCGCTTCCGGGGAACGTTCCCGCAGCCTACACCGGCGCCTGTGACGGAGATAGTCGCAGCGCTGAACCAGAACCGACGGCCACGGCTTTGCTATCGTGGGTGGTTCCAATGGACTGACCGCCAGCATGAGCGAACTACAGGACCTGAGCGCGCTGATCCGCGCCAACACCCCGCTGATCATCATCGAGACCCAGGATGAGGGCCGGGTGGTGGAGCTGTTCCGCCAGACCCTGATGCATGTCTGGCGTGCCCTGCACCGCTGGTCGATCACCGAGGGCCTGCGCCGGATCGACATGGACCGCGAGGACGACCCGGTCGGCCCGCCCGATGCCAGTTCGGCCCTGCAGATGATCCGCCAGGCCGAGCAGCGCGGCATCTACCTGCTGCTCGATTTCCACCCCTACCTGGGCTATGCCAGCCACCAGCGCGCCCTGCGCGACCTGATCCAGCGGCGGCATTGCCAGGCCCATGTGCTGGTGCTGATCGGGGCCAAGGTCGAGCTGCCGGCCGAGCTGGAAGCGCTGGCCACCCGCTTCAATCCGCGCCTGCCCGACCTCAACGCGCTGCTGAAGATGCTGCGCGAGGAAGCCGAAGCCTATGCCCGCGAGAACGGCGGGCGGCGCGTGGAGGTGGACAACGAGGCGGTCCAGAAGATCCTGCACAACCTGCGCGGGCTGAGCCTGGTCGACGCGCGGCGGATCGCCCGCCAGCTGATCTTCGCCGATGGCGCGCTCAGCCAGGACGACCTGCCGCAGTTGGCCCGGCTCAAGTTCGAGCTGCTCAACCGCGCCGGCCACCTGCACTACGAATACGACACCACCCGCTTTGCCGACGTGGCCGGTGCCAACCGGCTCAAGCGCTGGGTCAACCAGCGCCGGCCGGTATTCCTCGGCGGCGCGGGCCCGGCCGGCCTGGACCCGCCCAAGGGCATGCTGCTGCTCGGTGTGCAGGGCTGCGGCAAATCGATGCTGGCCAAGGCGACCGCGGCCGGTTTCGGCGTGCCACTGCTGCGGTTGGACTTCGGCAGCCTGTACGACAAGTACCACGGCGAGACCGAGAAGAACCTGCGCGACGCACTCGCCTCGGCCGAGCAGCTGGCCCCGTGCGTGCTGTGGATCGACGAGATCGAGAAAGGCCTGGCCAGTGGCGGCGAAGACGGCGGCGTGTCGCGCCGCGTGCTCGGCCACCTGCTGACCTGGCTGGCCGAGCGCAAGAGCACGGTGTTCATCGTTGCCACCGCCAACCAGGTGCATGAACTGCCGGCCGAGCTGCTGCGCAAGGGCCGTTTCGACGAGATCTTCTTCGTCGATCTGCCCGATGCCAACACCCGGGTCGAGCTGCTGCGCCTGCACCTGGGCAAGCGCCAGCTCAATGCCGACGACTTCGCGCTGCCCGCGCTGGCGGCCGCGGCGGATGGCTTCTCCGGTGCGGAGATCGAACAGGCGGTGGTCTCGGGGCTGTACGCCGCGCATGCCGAATCACGCGTGCTGGATACCGACCTGCTGATGCAGGAGATCCGCGGCAGCCGGCCGTTGTCGGTGCTGATGGCCGAACAGGTCACCGCGCTGCGCGAGTGGGCACGCGGGCGCACCGTCAGTGCGGACGAATGATCCGCGCGCATCATGCCGCCAGGCGGTGCAACACCCACACCCACGCCGGCAGCGTCACCAGCGACAGCAGGATCCCGTAGCCAACCAGTGCAGCGGCCAGGCGCGGGGCCAGGCGATGTGACATTGCCAGCGCGGCGGCGGTGATCATGGTCGGCATCGCCGACTCCAGCACATTGGCCTGCAGCATCGTGCCGTGCAGGCCGAACGCCCAGGAGATCGGCAGCGCCAGCGCCGGCATCACCAGCAGCTTCAGCAGCAACCCGATGCCCAGCGGCTTGAGTTCATCCAGTGGCAGCCGCAGCTGGATGGAGAAACCGACCGCCAGCATCACCAGCGGCAGCATCGCATCGGCCAGCTGCTTCAGCCCGGTGCCGATCCAGGTGGGCGGCTGCTCCGGCATCAGGGTCAAGGCGAACAGCAGCGCCCACAATGGTGGGAACTTCGCGATCCGCAGCAGGATCTGCGCGGCGGTCGGCGGGGTGTCGCCGCTGTAGCGCGCGATCACATACAGGCCGAACGTGGACAGCAGCACGAAGGTGCCGAACTGGTCGTAGACCACCGCATAGGGCAGCGCGTGATCACCGAGCAGCGCGCGCACCATCGGGTAGCCGATGAAACTGGAATTGGCCAGCGCCACGCAGATCAACAGCACCGCATGCACGTCGCGGGCGAAGCCGAAGACGCGCGTGGCCAGGCTCACCGCCGCGAGCGTGCACAGCATCAACAGCCACGGCGTGGCGACCAGCCCGATCAGGCTGATATCCAGATGCAGCCGGGGGACGTAGATCAGCACCGCCGCCGGCAGGCAGACGTACAGCACGATGCGGTTGAGTACATCGGCAGTGTTGTCCGGCAATGCGCGCAGACGCGAGAACGCCATGCCCAGGCCGAGCATGGTCAGGATGAGAGCGAATGCATCGAACGCCATCGCGACAGCCTAGCCGAATCGCCCGCGCAACCGGCCCCGACCATGGTCGAAGCCGGCGCCTGTACTGCGATCAGGGCCTGTCCGCCGGCACGGCCAGGCCCGCGGAATCACGGGATCGAAGGGTTCACGGCCAGGCCGGCGGCTTTTCCGCCCACGCCTGTTGGATCTCGGCCAGCGTGCTGCGTTCGCTGTCACGCCAGCCCGGCAGCAACGCCGCATAACCGTCGGTCCCGCTCCATTGCTGCGGCTCGGTGCGCACCGCTGCGGCATACCACTGCACCGCGTCGTTCTTGCGGCCCAGCGTCCACAGGGCCAGCGCGTAGGTCGGCGGTACCCACGACGGGTTGCCCCGCATCCCGCTCTGGGCCGTGGTCCACTGCGCCAATGCCGCCTCGGCTTCGCCCAGGCGGAACAGATCCCAGCCGTAGTTCCAGCGCACCGAACGGGCCTGCACCGAACTGGCGGCCGCGTTGGCCGCCGCCTGCTCGTACAGGCTGCGCCCGAGTTCCGGCCGCCCCTGCGCGATCGCCACGCCGGCCAGTTGTACGGTCGCCTCGAGCGCCTTGCGGCCGCGTTCGCGCTGTTTCATCAACTGGTCGACCAGGTCCCCACTGCTGCCCGCCACCACCACCATCGGCGTAGCGGCCACGTCGTTGTCGAAGTAGAACTCCTGCACCGCCGGCAGCGATTGCGCCGACACATTGAACACACAAGCCCCCATGGCCAGCATCACGCCGGCCAGCATCTGTCTTGCAACTGCCATGCAAACTCCCCCAGGTTGTCACAACAACCTCCCCTCCTGATCCTAACCGCAGCGCACGCCCGGCACCAAGCGCGGCCGACCAACGGTCGGTTCTACCCGGCGCGCCGCCAGACCCGCAGGCGGTTGTTGGCCGGCATCGCCACGTCCTCGGCCAGCTGCAGGCCCACCCCGGCCGCCAGTGCATCCACCGCTTCGGCATCGCGGATGCCCGAGGCCGGGTCCCGCGCCTTCAACCACCCATCGAACTGGCGATTGCTGTCGCTGCTGTAGGCACCGTGGGCGTTGAACGGACCGTAGACGCACAGCACGGCGTCCGCGGCCATCACGGCAGGCAACCCGGCGAACAACGCCTGCACGTGCGCCCAGCTCATGATGTGCAGGGTATTGGCAGTGAACACCGCATCGAACGCCAGCCGTGCGTCCGGCAGCGGCCCCAGCCCGGCCACGGGCGACAGCTCTGCCTGCAGCGGCCACGGCGCCGGCGTATTGGGCAGGCCGGCGGCCTGGAGCCGGGCGGCGATGCCGGGCAGGTGATCGGGATGATCGCTGGCCTGCCATTGCAGGTGGGGCAATGCCGCAGCGAAGTGTTCGGCATGTTGGCCGGTGCCGCTGCCGATCTCCAGCACCCGATGGCGGGCGGCGAGGTGGCGCTGCAGCACCGCCAGGATCGGTGCGCGGTTGCGGTCGCAGGCCTCGGACCAGCGTATCTGGCTCATCGGAATGTCACATCGGCAGGGAATCGATGTCCATCCAACCATGACCGCAGTCACTTGTGCCACTACGCGATGCCACCGAAAGTCGAAGACTTGTCCAATGTCGGGGGCCTGCGTGCCGTCGGCCGTCCTTGGGGGATGTGAGCTGTGCAACGTCGTGAGTTTCTAGCGCTGTCTGGAATGGGCCTGGCGGGCCTGGTACTGCCGCATGGCCGGCTGATCGCCGCCGAGCAGCTGCTCGAGCCGGGTGATGTGGGCCGCCGCAAGGCGCTGGCCGAGGCTGCGCTCGCCGCCGCCAAGCGCGCCGGTGCCAGCTACTGCGACGTGCGCATCGGCCGCTACCTCAACCAGGCGGTCATCACCCGCGAGGCCAACGTCCAGAACGTCACCAACAGCGAGTCCTCGGGCATCGGCATCCGAGTGATCGTCAACGGCGCCTGGGGCTTTGCCGCGACCCATCTGCAGACCCCGTCCGCGGTGCTGGCCACCGTCGAGCAGGCCGCGGCGATCGCCCGCGCCAACGCCGGCATCCAGACCCGTCCGGTGCAACTGGCGCCGGTCACCGGCGTGGGCGATGTGAGCTGGAAGACCCCGATCCGCAAGAACGCGATGGCGGTGCCGATCAAGGACAAGGTCGAGATGCTGCTGTCGCTGAACGCAGCTGCGCTCAATGCCGGGGCCGACTTCATCAACTCCACGCTGTTCCTGGTCAACGAGCAGAAGTTCTTCGCCTCCAGCGATGGCTCCTTCATCGACCAGGATGTGCACCGCATCTGGCTGCCCTTCACCGCGACCGCGATCGACAAGGCCAGCGGCAAGTTCCGCACCCGCGCCGGGCTGTCCTCGCCGATGGGCATGGGCTACGAATTCCTGGATGGCGAGGCGCGCGGCAAGATCGCGCTGCCGGGCGGCGTGGTCGCCTACCGTGATTCCTACGATCCGGTGGAGGACGCGATCGCTGCGGCCCGCCATGCGCGGGAGAAGCTCAAGGCGCCGTCGGTCAAGCCGGGCAAGTACGACCTGGTGCTGGACCCGTCCAACCTGTTCCTCACCATCCACGAAAACGTCGGCCACCCGCTGGAGCTGGACCGCGTGCTCGGTTACGAGGCCAACTACGCCGGCACCAGTTTCGCCACGCTGGACAAGCGCGATGCGGGCTTCCGCTGGGGCAGCGACATCGTCAACTTCTTCGCCGACAAGACCGCTCCGGGCAGCCTGGGCGCGGTGGGCTACGACGATGAAGGCGTGAAAACCAAGCGCTGGGACCTGGTCAAGGACGGCATCCTGGTCAACTACCAGGCCACCCGCGACGAGGTGCATATTCTTGGCGAGAAGGAGAGCCACGGCTGCAGCTATGCCGATTCGTGGTCCAGCGTGCAGTTCCAGCGCATGGCCAACGTGTCGCTGGCGCCGGGCAAGGCGCCGCTGAGCGTGACCGACATGATCAAGAACGTGGAGAACGGCATCTACATCCACGGCCGCGGCTCCTACTCGATCGACCAGCAGCGTTTCAATGCGCAGTTCGGCGGCCAGCTGTACTACCAGATCAAGAACGGTGAGATCACCGGCATGGTCGAGGACGCCGCCTACCAGATCCGCACACCGGAGTTCTGGAATGCCTGCAGCGCGATCTGCGACGAGCGCGATTTCCGCTTCGGTGGTTCGTTCTTCGATGGCAAGGGCCAGCCGGGCCAGGTCTCGGCGGTCTCGCATGGCTCATCGACCACGCGCTTTGATGGCATCAACATCATCAACACCGCACGCAGCTTGGGATGAGCCTGTTCCCGCTCCGTGCCGAATGTCACTACCGCGGCGCCGGTACGGCCGCAAGAATCGGCTGTGCCGCCGCGGCGGTCGCCCTGATGTCGCTGTTTCCCTGCCACCCCCACACCGACGTGGAGAGCTGCCTTGCAAAGACGTGACTTTCTCGCCCTGACCGGGCTTACCGCTGGCGGATTGATCGTGCCGTCGTTCTTCGGCAAGGTCATTGCCGCCGAACAACTGCAGAGCGCACTCGATCCGGCGCTGAAAAAGCGCCTGGCCGATGCCGCCCTGGCCGCCGCGCGCCAGGCCGGTGCGACCTACTGCGATGTGCGTATCGGCCGCTACCTGCGCCAGTACGTGATCACCCGCGAGGACAAGGTCCAGAACGTGGTGAACACCGAATCGACCGGTGTGGGCATCCGCGTGATCGTCAACGGCGCCTGGGGCTTTGCCGCCACCAACCAGCTGGGCACCACCGATGTGGCGCGTGCCGCGCAGCAGGCCGCGGCGATCGCCAAGGCCAACGCCGGCGTGCAGACCGCCCCGGTGCAGCTGGCCGCCGCACCCGGCGTGGGTGAGGTGTCATGGCGCACCCCGATCCGCAAGAACGCGATGGACGTGCCGATCAAGGAGAAGGTCGAGCTGCTGCTGGACGTCAATGCAGGCGCGATGGGCGCCGGCGCCAGCTTCATCAACTCGATGCTGTTCCTGGTCAACGAGCAGAAGTACTTCGCCTCCACCGATGGCTCCTACATCGACCAGGACGTGCACCGCATCTGGGCACCGATGACGGTCACCGCCATCGACAAGAGCACCGGCAAGTTCCGCACCCGCTCGGGGCTGTCCTCGCCGATGGGCCTGGGCTACGAGTACCTTGATGGCGTCGGCACCGGCAAGGCGGTCTCGCCCAACGGCGTGGTCAACTACCGCAACTCCTATGACATGAAGGCCGATGCGATCGCCGCGGCCAAGCAGGCGCAGGAGAAGCTCAAGGCACCGTCGGTGAAGCCGGGCAAGTACGATCTGATCCTGGATCCGTCGCACACCTGGCTGACCATCCACGAGTCGGTCGGCCACCCGCTGGAACTGGACCGCGTGCTCGGCTACGAAGCCAACTACGCCGGCACCAGCTTCGCCACGCTGGACAAGCGCGAGCAGCATTTCCAGTACGGCAGCGACAAGGTCAACATCTTCGCCGACAAGACCCAGCCGGGCAGCCTCGGTGCGGTCGGCTACGACGATGAAGGCGTCAAGACCAAGCGCTGGGACCTGATCAGCGAAGGCAAGCTGGTGGATTACCAGACCATCCGCGACCAGGCCCATATCCTGGGCAAGACCGAGTCCGACGGCTGCTGCTATGCCGATTCCTGGTCCAGCGTGCAGTTCCAGCGCATGGCCAACGTCTCGATGGCGCCGGGCAAGACCAAACTGAGCGTGGCCGACATGATCAAGGACGTCGAGAACGGCATCTACATCATCGGCGACGGTTCGTTCTCCATCGATCAGCAGCGCTACAACGCGCAGTTCGGTGGCCAGCTGTTCTATGAAATCAAGAACGGCCAGATCACCCGCATGCTCGAGGACGTGGCCTACCAGATCCGCACGCCGGAGTTCTGGAATGCCTGCACCGCCGTGGCCGATGAAAGCGACTACCGCCTGGGCGGTTCGTTCTTCGATGGGAAGGGCCAGCCCGGCCAGGTCTCGGCGGTCTCGCACGGTTCGTCCACCGCGCGCTTCAACGGCATCAACGTCATCAACACCGCGCGCAGCCTCGGCTGACCGGTCAGGAGCCCCAATCCATGAGTATCTTCACCGAAGCCCAGGCCAAGGCCATCCTCGACAAGGTCATCGCGCTCTCCAAGGCCGATGAGTGCACCGCCGTGCTGGCCGGCTCGATCGACGGCAACATCCGTTTCGCGCTCAACAACGTCTCCACCAGCGGTATTGTCGACAACACCGAACTGGCCGTCACGGTCGCCTTCGGCAAGCGCGTCGGCACCGCCTCGATCAACGAGTTCGACGACGCCGCGCTGGAACGCGTGGTGCGCCGTGCCGAAGATCTGGCCCGCCTGGCCCCGGAGAACCCGGAGTTCCTGCCGGCGATCGGCAAGCAGACGTACCGGTCCAGCCCGCCCTTCAGCGAATCCACCGCAGCGATCGACCCGGCGTTCCGCGCCAAGGTCGCCGCCGACTCTATCGCGCCGTGCCGTGGCAACGGCCTGATCGCCGCCGGCTTCCTGGAAGATGGCCAGAGCTTCCAGGCCACCGCCAACAGCAACGGCAACTTCGGTTACCAGCGCGGCACGAACTTCGATTACACCTGCACCGTGCGCACCGAAGACGGCCGCGGCTCGGGCTGGGTCGGCCGCAACCTCAAGGATGCCGCCGATTTCAAGGCCGACCAGGACATCCGCATCGCCATGCGCAAGGCCACCGAATCGGCCGAAGCCAAGGCGTTGGAGCCGGGCAAGTACACGGTGATCCTGGAGCCGGCGGCCGCGGCTGGCCTGATCAGCTTCATGATGAACTTCTTCGATGCGCGCTCGGCCGATGAAGGCCGCAGCTTCCTCTCCAGGAAGGGCGGCGGCAACAAGCTCGGCGAACAGGTCTACGACCCACGCGTGACCATGGTGGCCGACCCGTGGCACCCGGAGGCGGCGGTGCTGCCGTGGGACAACGAAGGGCAGCCGCGCGAGAAGCTGGACATCATCAAGGACGGCAAGATCGCCAACCTCAACTACTCGCGTTTCTGGGCGCAGAAGCAGGGCAAGACCGCCAACGCGCGGCCGGGCAACCTGCTGATGGCCGGTGGCGACAAGAGCACCGCCGAGCTGGTCCGGGGCACCCAGAAGGGCATCCTGGTCACGCGCACCTGGTACATCCGCATGGTCGATCCGCAGACCGTGCTGCTGACCGGCCTGACCCGCGATGGCACCTTCTACATCGAGAACGGCCAGATCAAGCACCCGGTGAAGAACTTCCGCTTCAACGAGTCGCCGGTGATCATGCTCAACAACATCGAAGAACTCGGCAAGCCGGTGCGTGTGGCCGGTGACGAGTCCAGCCTGGTGATGATGATCCCGCCGATGAAGCTGCGCGATTTCACCTTCACCTCGTTGTCCGACGCGGTCTGATGAACGGTCGCGACGGCCACCGGCCGTCTCTTGGTCTGGCCGGTGACACCCGGGAACGTGCGTGGCGATGAACCGCGCACAGTTCCTGCGCCTGATGCTGGGCAGTGCCGCCTTTGCGGCATTGCCCGCGCCGGCACGCGCCCAGGCCGGGCGTTACGACTTCTGGTT
>NZ_JBHFHW010000005.1:53903-54573 GCF_057333975.1 Stenotrophomonas sp. AGC87 | reverse complement strand
CACTACCGGTCATGTGACCACAGGGTCCACGCGTACGGGTAGTCTCCGATCTGCTCTGAAAGCCCTGCACGGATCGGATTGCCGAGGATGTAAAGGGCATGCCGATGCAGCGACTCGTCGCAACGCACGGCGTGATCGTGGTAACCGGCTTGCCAGAACGAACCACCACGACCCAGCGATCGATTGATCGCCAACGCAGTCGATGATTTCAAGCGTCGAGCGATATCGGCAAGTGGCTTAGCTTCCAGTTCCACCAACCAGTGCAGATGGTCGGGCATGACCACCCAGGCAAGGGATCGTACGTATCCACGTTCGTCCATTTCCTTCAGGTGCGACATGGCAATTGCGGAAACCTCGGGATCCACAAACCAGCGCTTGCGGTGATCGCAGACCATGGTCAGGACATAGGTCTGTCCTGGAATGGAACAGCGCCCCACGCGTAGTCGAGAAGAACTCATGCTGCATCGTGAGTGATGCCGCAGCGCCATGATATCGGCCAACGGCGCAGACCGTTATCGCCGAAGACCCAAACAAGGTAGTGGGGGGGGGGGGGGGGGGGGGGGGGGGGGGGCTCGGTAATGCGGTAGTGCCGGCCGCTGGCCGGCTTCACGAAGCGCATGCGATTGATGAGGGTTTGCTACAGAGCCGGCCAGCGGCCGGCACTACCGGC
>NZ_JBHFHW010000005.1:22328-53866 GCF_057333975.1 Stenotrophomonas sp. AGC87 | reverse complement strand
CCCCCCCCCCCCCCCCCCCCCCCCCCCCCCCCCCCCACTACCAGATTCGCTGTCCCATCAGCCAATCATCGCTTCTGCGCGAACACCCACGCCCACATCGCCGCATCGGCATAGGTGGCGTCCCAGGCGTTGTGGTTGCCTTCGGGGTACTCGGTGTAGCGCACGTCCTTCGCGCCGGCCTGCTGGAACGCGGCGTGCAGCTTGCGGTCGTCCTCCGGCGGCACCAGGTCGTCCAGCGCGCCATGGAACATCCAGATCGGGACGTTGCGCAGGCGCTGGGCAATGGCGGCGTAGGGGTCGCTCTGGCCGGCCACGGCCTCCACCTGCAGGTCCGGGCGGCTCTGGTGCGGGGACAGCACCGCGCCGCAGACCGGCACGATGGCGGCGAAGCGGGTCGGTTCGGCCAGCGCGATGTTCCAGCTGCCGTAGCCGCCCATCGACATCCCGGTCAGGTACTGCCGCTGCGGGTCGGCACCAAACTCGGCGATGGCGGCATCCAGCGCGGCCAGCGCGATGCGGTTGTTCTCGCCGGACCACTCCTGGTCATCGGGCGTCTGCGGCAACACGACCAGCGCGGGGAAGGTGGAGGCGTGCTGGCGAAGGTAGGGCCCGAGCCCGGCCTGGGTCTGGCGGCGGCCGTCGCGGCCACGCTCACCGGAACCATGCAGGAACAGCACCACCGGCAGTTCGCCGTGTGAGGCCGCTGCGTTGCGGGGAACGAACACCTGGTAATACGCAGTCTGCCCATCCACCTTGACCGCACGGCCGACGAACTGGCCACCGGCGGCATCAGGGGTGCTCGCACAGCCGGCCACTGTCATCATCGCCACCGCCCACAGCAGCCATCCACCCCAGCGTCGCGCCATTGTCGTGCCTTGTCTGAAATCGATTTCAGTCTAGGCGCCCTGGCGCGCTGGGGCATCGTGCAGTGCATCAGTCCGGGCGCGGCGCGGCGGCCAGGATCTCCATCTGCTCGATCGCCTCGGGATGCCCGTCGGCGGCCGCCGCCTGCACCTGGGCCAGGCTGGGGTGGACCACCAGCAGGATAGGGTTCTCGCACTGCGGGCAGTCGAATTGGGCTTCGTCTTCGTGCAGTTCCATCGGCATCTGCCGCGCGCTGCCCTGCCATTCGCAGGCGGCGCAGGTATACGTCGCGTCGCGCCAGCCGGGCTGGAAATAGTTGTCGAGGGTCAGGGCCATGCGGGGTCCAGGGTCAGTGCAGCAGGATCAGGCTGGCCAGGCCGAGGAAGCTGAAGAAGCCCATGACGTCGGTGACGGCGGTCACCACCACGGTGCCGGCCACGGCCGGGTCCACGTTCATGCGCTTGAGCAGCAGCGGCAGCAGGACGCCGGCCAGGGCAGCGGCGCAGAAGTTGATGATCAGCGCCAGGGTGATCACCAGTGACAGCAGGAAGCTGTGGAACCAGAGGTAGGCGATGATGCCGACCACGGTGCCGATCAGGGTGCCGTTGATCAAGGCGACGCGCGATTCCTTCCACAGCAGGATGCGCGCGTTGCTCTGGCCGACCTGGCCCAGCGCGATGCCGCGCACCATCAGGGTCAGCACCTGCACGGCGGCATTGCCGCCCACGCCGGCCACGATCGGCATCAGCACTGCCAGCGCCACCACTTTCTGCAGGGTCAGCTCGAACTGGCCGATCACGCTGGCCGCCAGGAACGCGGTGCACAGGTTGATGCCCAGCCAGACCACGCGGCCGCGCACGGCGCGCTTGATCGGCGAGAACAGATCTTCTTCTTCGTCCAGACCGGCGGCGCCCAGCGCCTGGTGCTCGGCCTGCGACCGGATGATGTCGACCACGTCATCGATGGTGATTCGCCCGAGCAGGATGTTGTTGTCGTCCACCACCGGGGCGGACACCCAGTCATGATCGGAGAACTGGCGCGCGACCTCATCGGCGCTCTCGCCGACATCGATCGCCGGCTGCTCGTCATCGATCAGGCGGTTGATCGGGGTGTTGTCCTCGTGCGTGACCAGCGCGGCCAGCGAGAGGCGGCCCAGGTACTGATGGCGGCGGCTGACCACGAACAGGTGATCGGTGTGGTCGGGCAGTTCGCCGCGCAGGCGCAGGTAGCGCAGCACCACATCGACATTGACGTCGGCGCGCACGGTCACCACGTCCGGGTTCATCAGGCGGCCGGCGCTGTCCTCGGGATACGACAGCACCTGCTCAAGCCGCTCGCGGTTCTCGCGGTCCATCGACTTGAGCACTTCATCGATGACCGTGTCCGGCAGATCTTCGACCAGATCGGCAAGGTCATCGATGTCCAGGTCTTCGACCGCGGCGATGATCTCGTCCGGGTCCATGTCGGCCAACAGGCTTTCGCGCACTTCCTCGCCGACGTGGACCAGCACCTCGCCGTCGTCTTCCGGATCGACCAGGCCCCAGACAATCTCGCGCTTGCCCGGCGGCAGCGATTCGAGCAGGTTGCCGATTTCCGCCGGCGCCAGGGTGTTGACCAATCGACGGACCGGACCCAACCGCCCGCTGTCCAGTGCATCGGACAACAGCCGCAGCTGGCGCGCCGTCTTGTCGTGGCGTACGGCTTCGGCCATGCGCAGCTCCTGCGGGAAAAGAAAAAGGCCGCTATCCGGTAGAGGATGCGGCATGGGCGGTGGTCACCGCGTCATTATCGCGCGCTTACATGTCAATCCGGTAGGCCATCACCGTAGGCGATGGCAACCGTCATGCCGTCGCCAGGCTCGCCTTCTCGATCCAGCGTTCGATGCCGCGGCGGTCGCGTGCCTGCAGCAGCTTGGGCGCCATCGCCTGCAGCACCGACAGATCGCTGTCGCGCACCGCGCGGCGCACTTCCAGCAGCGTGCCAGGGTGCAGGCTGAATTCCGTCAGCCCCAGCGCCAGCAGCAGACGCGTCATCAGCGGATCGCCGGCGATCTCGCCGCAGACCGCCACCGGAATGTTGTACGCCTGGCCGGTGCGCAGGATGTGCGCGAGCAGGCGCACCACCGCCGGGTGCAGCGGCGAGTACAGCTCGCCGACCGCCTCGTTGTTGCGGTCGGCGGCGAGCAGGTACTGGACCAGATCGTTGGTGCCGATCGAGAGGAAGTCGACCAGATCGATGAAGCTTTCCAGCGCGATCGCCGCGGCCGGTACTTCGATCATCGCGCCGAACGGGATGTGCTCGGCCACTTCGTGGCCTTCCGCGCGCAGCAGCTCGGCCTGCTTGGCCAGGCGCCGGCGGACCGCAAGGATTTCCTCGCGGGTGCTCACCATCGGAATCAGGATGCGCAGCTTGCCGTAGGCCGAGGCGCGCAGGATCGCGCGCATCTGGGTGTCGGCCACCTTCGGCCGCGCCAGCGACAGGCGCACGCCACGCAGGCCCAGCGCCGGGTTTTCTTCGTTGCTCAGGGTCAGCCCGGTGCGGTCGGCCTTGTCCGCGCCCAGATCCAGGGTGCGGATCGTGACCGGCCGCCCGCTCATGCCGAGGGCGGCATCGCGGTAGGTCTCGAACTGCTCCTGCTCGTCCGGCAGCTCGTTGCGCTGCAGGAACAGGAATTCGGTGCGGTACAGGCCCAGCCCGTGCGCGCCCAGCGCATGCGCCTGGGTGACGTCTTCGCTGGACTCGGCATTGGCGAGCAGGGCGATATCGACGTTGTCGCGGGTGCGGCTGGGTTTGGTGCGCAGGCGCCCGAGTTCGCGCTGCTCGCGCGCGTGCTCACGGAGCCGCACGCGGTAGTCGCGCAGGTCCTGTGCCTGGGGGTTGATGGTGACCGTGCCATCGCTGCCGTCCATGATCAGCACGTCGCCATCGGCGACCTTCTGCAGCACGTTCGGGACATTGACGATCAACGGCAGGTGCAGGCTGCGCGCCAGGATCGCGCTGTGCGAGAGCGCGCTGCCCCCGGCGGTGACGATGCCGACCACGCCGTGGGCCTGCAGCTGGGCCAGCTCGGAGGGGGCGATGTTGTCGCAGATCAGGATCTCGCCGGCCATGCCTTTGACGTCCGGCGGGCGCTTCTGCAGGAAGGCATGGATGCGGCCGATCACATGGTCCAGATCGTCCATGCGGCTCTTCAGGTAGGCATCGTCCATGCCATCGAAGACCTTGGCCAGGCGGTCGCGCTGCACGCGCAAGGCGTAGCCGGCGCTGTAGGGGCCACTGCGGATCAGTTCGTCCAGACCGAACAGCAGTTCGGGGTCATCCAGCAGCAGGGCGTGCAGGTCGAGGAATTCGCCGACCTCCTGGTTGAGCGCGCCATGCAGGCGCTGGCGCAGCTCGTGCATTTCGCCGCGGGCCGCTTCCACGGCCACGTGCAGGCGCTCCAGCTCGGCCTCGATCTTGGCCGGCGCAATGCGCTGCTCGGCCACTTCCAGGGCATGCGGCAGGCGCACCCGGGCACGGCCCAGAGCGTTACCGCGCGAGGCACCGTGGCCGGACAACAGCATCGCCCCGGACGCGGTCCGGGCCGGTGCGGAGGATCCCGATCGCGGCTGCCCCCCCATGCTCAGTTGTCCTCGTCGAAACGCCGTTCGAACAGGGCCACCACCGCGTCCATCGCGGCGACTTCGTCTTCGCCCTCGATGCGCACGGTGACCGGGGTACCCTGGCCGGCGGCCAGCAGCATGACGCCCATGATGCTCTTGGCATTGATCTCACGGCCTTTGGCGGCCATGGTCACGTTGCAGCGGAAGGGCGCCAGCTCCTGCACCAGCTTGGCAGTGGCGCGGGCATGCAGGCCCAGGCGGTTGGAAACAGTGAGTTCACGTTCAAGCATCGTCGACAATCGCTCCATTGCGAGTGCCTGCCGCGGCTGTGGCAGGCAGTTGATCCAGTCCCTGTTCCGGATAATTCATCACCCGCATCAACATCGGCAGGCTCAGCGCCGAAACCCGGCGAGCCGGGGTGCCCAGACGAGCCAGTTGCCCGGCCAGATTGCTGGGGCTGGCGCCGTACAGGTCGGTCAGGATCAGCACGCCCTGGCCACTGTCCACCCGGCGCAAAGCGGCCGAGGCGAGCGGGAGCAGGACGTCCATATCTGCGTCGAACGGTACTTCGAAAGCTTCGGTCTTCAGCGGCAGGTGCCGCAGCAGACGGGTCGCCACGTCCAGCAGGGCCGTGCCGACACCGGGATGAGTTACGAGGAGAATGCCACAGGTCATTCCCGAACGTTAACAGGTCAACATGAATTGGCGATAGCACGCGTGAAAGACTGCTGTGTTCCGCGGTTCAGCGTGTCGATGCCGACCGCCGCCGGCACTGCCGCATTCAGTCCAGTTCGCGGTGGAAGGTCGCCACTTCCGGCCAGCCCTGATCGCGGGCATGGCGGGCCATACGCTCGGCCATGTACACCGAGCGGTGCTTGCCGCCGGTGCAGCCGAACGCGACGGTCACATAGCTGCGGGTGTCATTGCCCAGCCGCGGCAGCCAGGTATCCAGGAAATCGACCAGCTGGCCGGCATAGCGCTGCACATCGGGTTGTTCGTCCAGATGCTCGCGCACCCCGGCATCACGACCGGACAGCGGGCGCAGCTCCGGATCCCAATGCGGATTGGGCAGCACGCGCACGTCGAACACGAAGTCCGCTTCGGCCGGCACGCCGCGCTTGTAGGCGAACGATTCGAACAGCAGCGAGAGCTTGTTGCCATGGGCCAGCGCGAATTCGGTCACCACCTTGCGGCGCAGCTGGTGCACGTTGAGATTGCTGGTATCGATCACTGCATCGGCGGCGGCGCGCAGCGGCGCGGTGAGTTCGCGCTCGCGGGCGATCGCTTCGGGCAGCGACAGCCCGAGCTGGCTCAGAGGGTGGCGGCGACGGGTGTCGGCGTAGCGCTTGAGCAGGGTTTCATCGGTGGCATCGAAGAACAGCAGCTGCGCATCCAGGCCCGCCGCCTTGGCATCTTCGCGCCAGTGCGAGAGCTGGGTCAGGTCACTCTGCGCACGCACGTCGATGCCGACCGCCAGCCGGCGCGGGGCCTCGCGACCCGGATCGCCGAGCAGGCTGCGCACGAAATCCGGCAGCAGGTCGATCGGCAGGTTGTCCGAGCAGTAGTAATCGAGGTCTTCGAAGGTCTTCAGCGCGACCGTCTTGCCGGACCCGGACAGCCCGCTGACGATGATCAGGGTGGCGGCGGTCGGGGCGGAGGCGGGGGCGGGTGTGGTCATGGCGTGCGGCGTTCCAACATGTTGCTGTGGCGGGCGATGAACATCGCGGCCGGGTCGATGCCCTTGGTCCGCAGGATGTGCAGGCGCGTGGCGGCTTCGGTCAGCACAGCCAGGTTGCGGCCGGGCATCACCGGCAGGGTGATCAGCGGCACATCCAGGTCCAGCACGTGGCGGGTACCCGAGTCGCCGGTCAGGCGTTCATAGCCGTAGGGGGTGGGTTCGGTCATCGGCTTGGTCAGGTGGACGATCAGCCGAAGGTACTTGTTCTTCTTTACCGCTGTATCACCGAACATCTCGCGCACGTTGAGCACACCCAGGCCGCGGACTTCCAGCAGATCCTGCAGCAGCTCCGGGCAGGTGCCGTCGAGCACGTCCGGGGCGATCTGGGTGAATTCGGGGGCATCGTCTGCGACCAGGCGGTGGCCACGGCTGAGCAGCTCCAGCGCCAGCTCGCTCTTGCCCGAGCCGGCTTCACCGGTGATCAGCACGCCGATGGAATAGATCTCCATGAATACGCCATGCAGGATCACCCGCGGCGCCAGCGTGCGCGCCAGGTGGTAGGACAGGTGGTTGAGCAGTTCGTGGCCGCGTTTGGGTGAAATCCACAGCGGGGTCTGCGATTCGTCCGCGGCGGCGCGCAGGTCTTCCGGGCAGGACTGGTTACGGGTGATCACCAGCGCCAGCGGATGGGACTGCATGATCCGCTCGATGGTCTCCCAGCGCTGGCGCGAGTCCAGCGAGTCCAGCCAGGACAGTTCCTCGGTGCCGAGGATCTGCACCTTGTTCGGGTAGATCGCGTTGAGGTAACCGGCCAGTGAAGGACGGCGAGAGACCTTGTTGCCGGCCTCCAGCTCACGGCGTTCGCCCTGCTGGCCGGCGACCCAGCGCAGGCTCAGGCGGTCGCGCTGCTGTTCGAACAGTTCGCGCGCGGTGATGCTGGTATTCATGCGGCACTCGCCGGCGGGGGGAATTCGATGACCCGACGCAGCTCCTCGCCGTCGCGCGCTTCGCGCAGCGCCTGGCGGATGGCCGGCTCGGAGAACAGCTCGGCCAGCTCGGAGAGCAGCATCAGGTGTTGATGGGTGTAGTGCGCGGGCACGGCAATCGCGAAGACCAGGTCGACCGGTTCATCGCCGCCGAATTCCACCGGCGATTCCAGCCGCAGCAGGGCGCCGCGGGGGCGTTCCAGCAGGGGGGCACGGCCGTGTGGAATGGCGATGCCGTGGCCGATCGCGGTGCTGCCCAGCGTCTCGCGCTGGCACAGGTTCTGGTACAGCAGCTCGGCATTGGCTTCGCGGCAGGCCAGCAGGCGGGCTGCGGCCTTCAGAACGCTGTCGCGATCGGCGGCCGGCAGCACTTGCGTGCGGACGGCCGCCAGAAGATCAGTCAGAGGCATGTCGGGGTGGAAACGAGGGCATCAGCCCTCATTGTCGCCCACCGGCAGTGGTTGCGGTGCGTGCTGCTGCTTTTTCTCTTTGTGCTTGATGACCAGGCGGTCGAGCTTGTCGGCCAGGATGTCGATTGCCGCATACATGGTGGGGCCGCTGGCGTCCGCGTGCAGAGTCTGCCCGGGAACATTCACACTCGCATCGGCATGGTGCTCCGGCTTGCGGATCGACAGTTGCACGCGAACCTCGCAGTGCTGGTCGAAATGCTTCCCCAGCCGTTCCAGCTTGGTCTCCACGTACTCGTTCAGAGCCGGGGTGATCTCAAGGTGGTCCTTGCCAAACGTCTCGATGTGCATCGGGTTTCTCCTTTGTTCGGATGTGCCAATGAACCTTCCCGCCGGGCGCGGTGGAGCGTCAGACGATTCGTACTCTTTCGTGCGAGGCGGAAATGTTCATGGCTTCACGATACTTCGCCACGGTGCGTCGCGCTACCGGTATTCCCGACGTTTTGAGCAGGTCAGCCAGCTTGGCGTCAGAAAGCGGCTTGCGCGGGTTCTCGTCATCGATCAGGCGGCGCAGCATGGCCTGGATGGCGGTGCTGGAGGCTTCGCCGCCGCTGTCGGTATCGATGCCGGAGGCGAAGAAGGCGCGCAGTGGCAAGGTACCGCGCGGGGTACGCACGTACTTGCGGGCGATCGCGCGTGAAATGGTGGATTCGTGCAGGCCGAGCTCGCCGGCCACTTCACGCAGGGTCAGCGGGCGCAGCGCCTGTTCGCCGAACTCCAGGAACGCGGCCTGCTGGTCGAGCAGGCAGCGCATCACCCGCAGCAGGGTCTCGCCGCGGGCCTCCAGGCCCTTGAGCAGCCAGCGTGCCTCCTGCAGGTGGGCGCGCATGTAGCCGGCGTCGGCCTCGCCGCAGCGGCGGATCAGCTGCTCGTAGCCGCGGTGGATGACCACTCTGGGCCCGGCATGCCCGGCCAGGGCCGCGCGCCAGACGCCGTTCTGGCGCCAGACCACGCAGTCGGGCACCACGTAGCTGTCGTGGGAGAGCTCGCCGATCTGGGTACCCGGGCGCGGATCCAGCGAGCGCAGCAGCTGCACCGCGACCTCGACCTCGGCCAGTGGCTCGCGCAGCTCGTGGGCGATGCCGGCCACGCCGCTGCGGGGCAGGCGCTCCAGCGGGCCATCGGCGATGCGCCGGGCCAGGGCCAGGCCAGGGGTGTCGGCGGGCAGCACCAGCAGCTGCAGGTCCAGGCATTCGCCCAGGGAGCGCGCACCGACCCCCACCGGGTCGAAGCGCTGGATCTGGTGCAGCACGGTCAGGATTTCAGCCTCGTCGGCCTGGATGGCCGGGCGCAGGGTTTCGGCGATGGTCGCCAGTGGCTCGCGCAGGTAACCGTCTTCTTCGAAGGCATCGATCAGGGCCGCGCCGATGCTGCGGTCGCGGGCCGACAGGTGCGACAGGTGCAGCTGCCAGAGCAGATGGTCGGCCAGCGATTCGGTTTCGGCCACGCGTTCGGCGGCGCTGCCGTTGTCGTCATCGTCGAAGGAGCCGCCGCTGCTGCCGCTGGTCCAGTCGCCTTCGCCGGGTGACCAGTCGTCGCTGGCCGAGACCTGATGCTCGCCATCGGCATGGGTATCGGTGGGGGCGGGCGGGGGCGTGTCCTCGCCGGGGCTGGCCTCGAGCGCCGGTTCAGCGTTCTCGGCCCAGTCCAGCAGCGGGTTGGTCTCCACCGCCTCGTTGATTTCCAGCTCCAGCTCGGCGCTGGACATCTGCAACAGCTTGATCGCCTGACGCAGCTGCGGCGTCATGACCAGGTGTTGCCCCATCGATGTCTGCAGCCGTGCTTTCATGCCTGTGCCGAACGGAAGGAAGGCGTTGCGGCGGCCGCTGGATCAGAGCTTGAAGGTGTCCCCAAGGTAGACGCGGCGGACGTCGGCGTTGGCCAGGATCTCGTCCGGCGCGCCCTGTGCCAGCACGCTGCCCTCGTTGAGGATATACGCGCGGTCGCAGATTCCCAAGGTTTCGCGGACATTGTGGTCGGTGATCAGCACCCCGATCCCGCGCTGCTTGAGGTGGGTGACGATGCGCTGGATTTCACCGACCGAGATCGGGTCGACACCGGCGAACGGTTCATCAAGCAGGATCAGGCGCGGTTTGGCGGCCAGCGCGCGGGCGATTTCACAGCGGCGGCGTTCACCACCGGAGAGGCTGGCGCCGAGCTGCTCGGCCACGTGGTTGATCTGCAGTTCGTCCAGCAGGCTGGCCAGTTCCTTCTCGCGGCCGGCCTTGTCCAGGTCCTCGCGCAGCTCCAGCACCAGGCGCAGGTTGTCGGCCACGGTCAGCTTGCGGAACACCGAGGGTTCCTGCGGCAGGTAGCCCACGCCCTGCTTGGCACGGGTGTACATCGGGTCGCTGGTGATGTCCTTGCCGTCCAGCACGATGCTGCCGGCATCGGTCTCGACCAGGCCGACGATCATGTAGAAGCAGGTGGTCTTGCCGGCGCCGTTGGGGCCGAGCAGGCCGACCACTTCACCGGCCTCCAGGGTCAGCCCGAAATCCTTGACGACTTCACGCTGCTTGTAGCGCTTGCGCAGGCCTTTGGCGACGAGCATTACTTCTTGCTCCCGGCGGCGGGCGGGGTGGCCGGCTTGGCTGCGGGCGTGGCTGGCTTGGCCGCCGGGGTGGCCGGTGCGGCGCCCTTGTTCTTGGGCTGGATGACCGTGCGCACGCGGGTGCCGTCGCCACCGCTCTGCATGTTGCCGGTGCGGGTGTTGTACGTCATCTTCTGGCCGCTGTTGGTGCCGCGCGGCGACTCGACCTTGTAGTTGCCGGTGAGGATGATCACTTCGCTGTTGACGTTGTAATCCATGTTGTCGGCCCAGGCATTCATCTTGGAGCCGTCATCCATTTCCTGTTCCAGCGTGGCCTGCTTGCCGGTCAGCACGACGCGTTCGATATCGCCGTTCTTGCGGAACAGATCGGCGTTGGCGGCGTGGATCACCAGGCTGCCCTGGGTGATCACCACGTTGCCGGTGAACGTGCACTTGCCCGCATCGTCGGTCAGGTTGCAGTCGTTGCTGTTGGATTCCAGGTTCATCGGCTGGTTGCGGTCGGACGACTTGGCCAGCGCCACGCCGGGCAGCAGCAGGGCGAGCAGCGCGAGCTTAGCGGGCAGCGTTCGGTTCATAGCGGGTCTTGACCTGTGAAAGGAGTTTGTACTGCCGGGTTTTCATGTCGGCTTCGAAGCCGACACCTGTCTGCGACAGGCCCGGGCGGGTCATGGTGACCCGGGCATCGGTCTTGGCACGGTTCTCTTTCGGGAACACGTCCAGGTGATCGGTGCGGAAGGTGGTGGGCGGCGCGCCGGCAACCTTGGGGCTGTCGCCGCTGACGTTGCCGATCAGCTTGAGCTGGTCGCCCTTGGCGCTGACCCAGCCGCTGTCGCCACGCATTTCCCAGTGGTTGCCGTCCTGGTCGGGCAGCAGGAACACGGGCGTGGTCAGGGTCATCGTTTCATCGCTGCGCGCACGCTCCAGCAACGGGGCGCGCAGGGTGGTGGATTCCTTGCCCTGTTCGTCCAGCGCCACGATCTGGAAATCATGCAGCACGTAATCCTTGGTCGCATCCTCGCCCTCGGCCGCAGGGGCCTTGTCGCGATGGTGCAGGGCCAGCCAGCCGGTCAGCAGTGCGGCGACCAGCAGCAGGCCGCCGATGGCGGTACGTACGTTCATGCGCCGAACCTCGCCAGCACCGCATCCACATGGCCCTGCGCGGCCAGCAGCACGTCGCACAGCTCACGCGCCGCGCCCTTGCCGCCATCGCTGCGGGTCTGCCAGTGCACGCGCTCGGCGATCCACGGGTGGGCATTGGCCGGCGCAACCGCCAGGCCGACCGCGCACAGCGGGCCGAGATCAGGCAGGTCGTCGCCCATGAAGGCCACCTGGTCCAGGCCGATGCCGTGCTGCTCGCACAGCGCCTTGACGCTGGCCAGCTTGTCGCCGACCGCGATCTGGGTATCGATGCCCAGATCCGCGCCACGCTTGAGCGCGGATTGGCTGTTGCGCGCGGTGATCAGCACCGGGTGGATACCGTGGTGTTGCAGCAGTTTCAGGCCGAGTCCGTCCTGCACGTAATACGCCTTGCTCTCGTTGCCGTCCTTGTCGTAGTAGAGCCGACCGTCGGTGAGCGTGCCGTCCACGTCGAAGCAGGCCAGCCGGATACGGCCGGCAGCGGCGTGCAGGTGGGACGGGAAACCGGGCAACGGGGAGTAGGGCATCGTCTGGGGGCAGCTCAGCTGAATGGAGGAAGGCAACTGTGGTTTAAACCACCCGGGCCCGCAACAGGTCATGAATGTTGAGCGCGCCGACCAGGTGGCCTTCGGCATCGACCACCATCAAGCCATTGATCTTGTGGGCTTCCATCAGCTGCGCCGCTTCGGCCGCGAGCTGATCGGCCCCGATGGTGCGCGGGCCACGGGTCATCACATCGGCGATCCGCGCGCTGCGCACGTCCAGGTCGGTATCCAGCGCGCGGCGCAGGTCGCCGTCGGTGAACAGGCCGATCAGGCGGTTGTCGGCATCCACCACCGCGGTCATGCCCAGCCGCTTGCGGCTCATTTCCACCAGGGCCTCGCTGAGGCTGGCGCCAACGTCCACGCGCGGCAGCTCATCGCCGCTGTGCATGACATCGGTGATGTGCAGCAGCAGGCGGCGGCCCAGGCTGCCGGCCGGGTGCGAGCGGGCGAAATCGTCGGCGGTGAAGCCGCGGGCATCGAGCAGGGCCACGGCCAGCGCATCGCCCATCGCCAGCGAGGCGGTGGTGCTGGACGTCGGGGCCAGCGCCAGCGGGCAGGCCTCGGCCGGCACGCTGACATCCAGGTGAACGTCGGCCGCGGTGGCCAGGCTGGACTGCGGGCGGCCGGTCATGGCGATCAGGCGGTTGCCCTGGCGCTTGAGCACCGGCAGCAGCATCAGCAGCTCATCGGACTCGCCCGAATAGGACAGCGCCAACACCACGTCGGCCTCGGTGATCATGCCCAGATCGCCGTGGCCGGCTTCACCGGGGTGCACGTAGAAGGCCGGGGTGCCGGTCGAGGCCAGCGTGGCGGCGATCTTGCGGGCGACATGGCCTGACTTGCCCATGCCGGTGGCGACCACGCGGCCCTTGCTCTGCAGGACCAGCTGGCAGGCCTGGCTGAACGCTTCGCCGAGCCGCTCGGCGACCGCGCCCAGCGCATCGCGCTCGATCTCGAACACGCGGCGGCCGCTGGCGACCAGTGCCGCAGCGTCGGCCGGATGGGGGAGTTGGGGCGAGACAGCCATGCGAGCGCCACGTGGAAGAGTAGAATGAGCGCTCATTTTATTAGGAAAGCCCGTTGGACGCCGAGACCATCCGCAATCTGATCGAAACCGGCCTGCCTGGCGCCCGCGCGGACGTGCAGGGTGACGACGGCGTGCACTTCGAGGCCACCGTGGTCTGCGACGCCTTTGCCGGCAAAATGCCGCTGGCGCGCCACCGCATGGTCTACGCGACCCTGGGCGATCTGATGGGCGGGGCGATCCACGCGCTGGCGCTGAAGACCGTCACCCCGGCCGAAGCGGGTCAGTCAGCCGAATGATGGTTGGCTCTACCTCACCGATTCAATCAGCCGACCAACGGTCGGCTCTACCCCCCATTTCATCAGCCGACCAACGGTCGGCTCTACCTCATTCCAAGTAGATTCCATGGCCAAGATCGTAGTGACCGGCGGCAAGCCGCTGCACGGTGAAGTGAACATTTCCGGCGCCAAGAACGCTGTCCTGCCCATCCTGTGCGCGACCCTGCTGGCCGATGCGCCGGTGGAGATCACCAACGTGCCGCACCTGCACGACGTGGTCACCACCGTGAAGCTGCTCGGTGAGCTGGGCGCCAAGGTCACCATCGACCAGGGCACCCTCTCGCGCGGCAGTGCGATCGTAGTCGACCCGCGCTCGGTCAATCAGCACGTAGCCCCGTACGAGCTGGTCAAGACCATGCGCGCTTCGATCCTGGTGCTCGGCCCGCTGCTGGCCCGCTTCGGTGCGGCCGAAGTGTCGCTGCCGGGCGGCTGCGCGATCGGTTCGCGTCCGGTCGACCAGCACATCAAGGGCCTGCAGGCCCTGGGGGCGGAAATCACCGTCGAGAACGGCTTCATCAAGGCCCAGGCCAAGCGCCTGAAGGGTGCGCATTTCACCTTCGACATGGTCAGCGTCACCGGCACCGAGAACGTGCTGATGGCCGCCGTGCTGGCCGAAGGCACCACCGTGCTGGACAACGCGGCGATGGAACCGGAAGTCACCGATCTGGCGCACTGCCTGATCGCGCTCGGCGCGAAGATCGAAGGCCTGGGCACCGCCCGCCTGGTGATCGAAGGCGTGGAGAAGCTGTCCGGTGGCCGTCATGAAGTGCTGCCCGACCGCATCGAAACCGGCACCTTCCTGGTCGCCGCGGCGATGACCGGCGGCAAGGTCACGGTCAACCGTGCCCGCCCGAACACCATGGACGCGGTGCTGGCCAAGCTGGTCGAAGCCGGTGCGAAGATCGAGACCACCGAAGACAGCATCACCCTGGACATGGAAGGCAAGCGCCCGCGCGCGGTCAACCTGACCACCGCGCCGTACCCGGCCTTCCCGCCCGACATGCAGGCGCAGTTCATGGCGCTCAACTGCGTGGCCGACGGCGTGGGCGTGATCAACGAAACGATCTTCGAAAACCGTTTCATGCACGTCAACGAGCTGCTGCGCCTGGGCGCGGACATCCAGGTGGAAGGTCATACCGCGATCGTGCGCGGTGCCGAGCAGCTCAGCGGCGCGCCGGTGATGGCGACCGATCTGCGCGCGTCGGCCTCGCTGATCCTCGCCGGCCTGATGGCCGAGGGTGACACCACCATCGACCGCATCTACCACCTGGACCGCGGCTACGAGAACATCGAAGAGAAGCTGTCCTCGCTGGGCGCCACCATCCGGCGTATCGCCGCATGATCCTGCGCGGCCGGTTCACCCGCCGCCGCAAGGCGCTGCTGGTGCTGGTACTGATCGTGCTGGCGTGGCTGGGCTACGCCTGGTACGCCGGCATCGCGATCACCCAGGGCATCCAGCAGGAAGACATGGACTGGAATGCGGACGGCACGGTCAGCCGTACCGAAGTGTTCCAGTCGTTCTATGCGGTCGGTGTGGACAAGAGCGTCGACGGCAACCGGCATTGCCGCACCTACTACTGGCGCGACACGCGGCAGCAGATCCGGGTGGACTGCAAGACGGTATTTGGCGAGGCCAAGCCGGAATGAAAAAACGCCCGCGAAAGCGGGCGTTTTTCCTGGTCAGTTCATGCCTTTGATCGTCAGATCCAGCGCATCCTTGCCGCTCTCGCGCTGCAGCAGGCGCGCCGGCACCGGGAACTCCGGCACGATCCAGGCGATCAGCTCCTTGTTGCCGTCCACGCGCGAGACCTTGGTCGCGTCGTAGGACTTGCCCGCCACGGTGATCTTTTCCTTGCCGACCACCTTGTAGGACATCGGCTTGATCCGGCCTTCGTCGACCATGCGGTAGTTCAGCGGCTTGCCGGCGGCCAGATCACGCGCGATCGCCAGGTTGATCAGCAGGGCGTCCATGTCGCCGGCCTTGAGCGCGACCGGACCACGGCGATCCGGCTTGACGTCGCCGGTCCAGGTGGCCTGGTTGCTGCTCCAGTTATAGGTGGCATCCACGTTGCGCTTTTTGACCAGCAGCACCGAGCGGTCATTGCTGCTCAGCGGGCGCAGGCGGCCGTTGGCCTCCTCGAAGACGGTGTTCTGGCTGAGATCGGCCAGCTGGTTCTTGACGTTGAGGCTGTAGCGCCACTTGTTGGCGCCTTCACTGGTGAGGGTCATGGTGCCATTGGCCTGCATGCCCATGTAGCTGGCCTGGTAGTCAGCCTTGAACGGCTGCAGCGCCATGGCGGGCAGGCTCACGACAGCCAGGGCGCCAGCGGCGAGCCAGGTCAGCGGACGGTTCAGTGTGGTCATGCTCAGACTCCTTGGTATTCGATCAGGCGCAGATCAATCCGATCTTCGCCATCTTCGCGTTGCAGGATACGCACCGGCGTGGGGACACCGTTGGCGATCCAGAGGATGGTTTCGTCATTGCCGCCGTTGGTGCGATACACCCGCAGCGCGTTGTAGGACAGATCGCCAACCGGCACGTTCTCGGTGTCCGACGCGGCCTGGTAGTCGTGCTGGCGAACGCGGCCCACGTCCACATAGCGGTAGTGCATCTGCCCGCCGGGACGCGCATCGCGCATGATCGCCAGGTTGAGCAGCAGTGCGCTCTGGTCGCCGGCCTGCAGCGGGATCGGCTGGCGGCGCTCCTTCTTCAGATCGCCCAGCCACTGCGCGGTACCGGCCTGCCAGTCGTAGGTGCCGGTGACCTTCTTGCCCAGGAACAGGCCCTTGCGGACCGTGCTCTGGCTCAACGGCACATAGGTCCCGTTGCGGTTCTCGAACACCGTGCTCTGCTCCAGGTTCAAGCCGAGCACGCTGGCAAACCCGCTGCGGCCGACCACCTGCATGTCCACGCGCCACTGGTCACCGCCGGTGTGGGTGACACGCATGGTGGCGTCGCCGGCCTGCTTGCCCTTGTACAGGGCCTGGTAGGTGGCGGTGAACGGCTGCAGCGGCGGCGCTTCCCAGCTCATGGCAGGCAGCGCGGGCAGCGGTGGCGTGGCCGTCTCCTGCGCGTGGGCAAGGGCGGCGGTGCACAGCAGGGATGCCATCAGCAGCACGGGCTTGAACAAAGGCGTTCTCATGCGGGCCGGTCGGGGGAGGAGGGGAAAGAATGCCAGCGCCGGGATCAGCGGCGTGTGTGCGCGGCGCTTATCGGTTCAGCTGTCCGGCGCAATCTAGGCGCAGCGGGCTAAACAGGGGGTGACCATCAAGCTGGAGCTGACCTGCCCGTTCAGTTACGCGACCACTGACCAGCAGCGCCAGGCTGGCGATCAGCAGCGGATGCTCCACGGCCAGCACCCGCTGGGCCAGCGCCTCGGCGGTGTCGCCCGTCTGGACCGGCACGCGGGCCTGGGCGAGCACCGTGCCGGCATCCAGTTCGGGCACCACGAAGTGCACGCTGGCGCCGTGCTCGGCGTCACCGGCCTCCAGTGCGCGCGCATGGGTGTGCAGGCCCTTGTAGAGCGGCAGCAGCGAGGGATGGATGTTGACCAGGCGGCCATCGAACCGGGCCACGAAGGCCGGGCCGAGGATGCGCATGTAACCGGCGCAGACGATCCAGTCCGGCGCGAAGGCGTCCAGCGCATCGGCCATCGCCGCATCGAAGGCGGCGCGGTCGGCGAAGTCCTTGGGTGAATGTGCCCAGCGTTGATCCGGGCTCACCTTGAGCAGGGCCGAGGCTTCGGGCTTGTCCGAGAGCACGGCCACGACCTGCGCATCCAGCCGCTGCGCGGCGATGGCATCGAGGATGGCCTGCAGATTACTGCCCCGGCCGGAGGCGAGTACGGCGATACGGCTGCTCATGCGGTTTCGAAGGCTGCCTTGACCGCGGGGCGCGACAGCACCACCAGGGTGAACACGCCCAGCGCGGTACCGAACGGCATGAAGATGCAGGCGATGCCGGCCACCACCATGCACAGCAGGTAACGCCGGCGCTGCGCCAGGCAGCGCCCGGCATAGGCCATGTAACCGGCCAGCACCAGCCCGGCAGCGCAGCCCAGCCCGCCGATCAGCACGAACACCCAGCCGAGCAGGCGCGGATCGAACGGGGGCGGCGCCTCACCGGGCGCCAGCGGCGGCGGCGCGGCGAAGATCACCGCCACCCCCATCAACAGGTAGATCAACGGGAACAGCGAGAACAGCGCGGTCAGGCCGGCCACCACATAGTGGAAGACCGACAGCAACTGCAGCTGCGAGGTATCCACCGCCGCGGCCGATACGACCGGCGCCGCTGCGGTGGGCAGCGACGGCGGTCGAGCAGGGAACTCCGGGCCGGGCTCCGTCACCTGGCTTAACCGATCTTGACGCGTTCGGCGCCGTCGGCGCGGGTCACTTCACCGATCGTCCAGTGTTCCAGGCCCTGTGCAGCCACCGCGGCACCGACCGAGGCGGCTTCGCTGGCGGCCACGATCAGCACGAAGCCGATGCCGCAGTTGAAGGTGCGCCACATCTCGCTGTCGGCCACGGCGCCTTCCTTCTGCAGCCACTGGAACACCGGCGGCAGGGTCCAGGCGTCGGCCTTGATGTCCAGGCCCAGGCCGTCGGGCACCACGCGGATGATGTTCTCGGTCAGGCCGCCACCGGTGATGTGGGCCATGCCGTGGATCGCCGCGCCGTGGGTCTTGAGCAGCGCCAGGATCGGCTTGACGTACAGGCGGGTCGGCGCCATCAGCGCATCGACCAGCTTGACCCCGCCGTCCAGCTCCAGATCGGCCGGCTGACCGGCGCGGTCGTAGATGCGGCGCACCAGCGAGTAGCCGTTGGAATGCGGGCCGGAGGAGGCGATGCCGATCAGCACGTCGCCGGCGGCCACGCTGGCGCCGTCCTTCATTTCGCTCTTCTCGACGCCGGCGACGGTGAAGCCGGCCAGGTCGTATTCGCCCGGGGCATACATGTCGGGCATTTCAGCGGTTTCACCGCCGATCAGCGCGCAACCGGCCTCGGTGCAGCCGTTGGCGATGCCGCCCACGACCGCCGCGGCGGTGTCGATGTCCAGCTTGCCGGTGGCGAAATAATCCAGGAAGAACAGTGGCTCGGCACCCTGGACCAGCACGTCGTTCACGCACATGGCGACCAGATCGATGCCGATCGTGTCGTGGCGGCCCAGCTGTTGTGCGAGCTTCAGTTTGGTGCCCACGCCGTCCGTACCCGAAACCAGGACCGGCTCGCGGTACTTGTTGGAGAGGTCGAACAGGGCGCCGAAGCCACCCAGCCCGCCCATGACTTCCGGGCGGAAACTGCGCTTCACCAGCGGCTTGATGCGCTCGACCAGCTCATTGCCCGCGTCGATATCGACACCGGCGTCGCGGTAGGTCAGGGGAGAGGGGTTGGACGGGGAATTGGTCACGGGCGTCGGCGCTGCGCTGGGGTGAAAGCGCGATTTTAACAGGCCACGTTGGCGCGCAGGCCCTATTCGGGCAACAATTCCCCCCGGATACGCTCAATGGAAGTCCTGATGCGCCGCAGCCTCTTTTTCATGATGTTCCTCGCGTTGTGCCTGCCGGTGGCCTCGATGGCCCAGAGCGGCCTGCGCACCGAAGGCGATGTGGCCAGTGCCAGTAGCGCTTACGAGGCCGAGGTCCCGGTCAACAGCCAGGCCGATTCGGACCGCAACGGTGCCCTGTCCCGGGCGCTGGGCAATGTGCTGGCCAAACTCTCGGGCGACCGCAGCGTGATGAGCCGCCCCGGCGTGATGCAGGCCCTGCGCAATGCCAAGGATTACGTGGCCAGCTATGACTACCGCCAGGACCAGAGCACCTCGGCCGGTGGCGCGCCGAGCTACCGCACCATCCTGGTGGCGCGCTTCCGCGAGGATGACGTCGATGGGCTGATTTCGGCCCTGGGCCTGCCGCTGTGGCCGCAGCCCCGCCCGAAGCCGGTGATCTGGCTGGCCATCGATGATGGCTCCGGCCCGCGCCTGGTGACCGTCCAGCAGGCCAATGCGGCCCGCCCGCTGCTCAACCGCGCCATCGAGCGCGGCTACAAGCTGGGCCTGCCTTCGGGCAGCGCCGCCGAGCAGGCACTGGTTGGCGCGATCTGGCGCCAGGACACGGCCGCCGTGGCGCGTGCCTCCGCGCGCTATGCCCCGCCGATGCAGCTGATCGGCAAGCTCTACCGCGATGGCAGCGGCTGGGTGGCGGACTGGGTCTTCGTTGATGGCGGCAAAGAACTGAACAAGTGGACCACCAAGGACAGCGACGCCCGCCGCGCGATGGCCAGCGGTGCCGACGGCGCCGCGGATGCACTGGTGCGCCGGTACGCCAAGGCCGGGGCCGCCACCGGCGCCGCCGGGACCTACACGATCGTGGTGCTGGGCCTGAACAGTGCCGAAGATTACATGCGCCTGGCCGCCGGCCTGCGCGAGACTGCCGTGGTCCGCAACGTCACCCCGGTGCGCGCCTCGGGCGATCGCCTGGAGCTGTCGCTGGAACTGACCACCGGCCTGGCCGGCCTGAACCGCATGCTCGGCGACAACGGCGTGATCGCGCCGACCGCGCCGCTGGCACTGCCGGTGCCGATCGATGAAACCACCCCCTCGGCCCCGCCGCCGCCCGCCAGCAACGAGTACCGCCTGCGATGATCCTCACCCCCGAAGCGGAAATCGCGCAGTTCCTCAGGCGGTTGAAATACGTCCTGGTGGCGCTCGCCGCCGGCTGGGTGATCTGGCTGCTCGGCCCGATCCTGACCCCGTTCGTGCTGGCCCTGGCGTTGGCGTGGCTGGGTGACCCACTGGTCGACCGGATCGAGGCTACCGGCCGCTCGCGCAACACCGGCGTGGTGCTGGTATTCGTGGCGATGATCCTGGTGATCACCGCCGCGCTGCTGATCCTGGTGCCGATGATCGAGCGCCAGGTCGCTACCCTGGTGGCGGCGATCCCGCAGGCACAGCAGTGGCTGATGGAAAAAGGCATCCCGTGGTTCGAGCAGAAAACCGGGCTGGAGATCATGCAGTGGATGGACCCGGACCGCTTGATCGAATGGGTACGCAGCCATTGGCAGCAGGCCGGCGGCTTCGCCAAGACCTTCTTCGGCTACGTGCAGCGCTCGGGGTTCACGATGGTGACCTGGGTGGTCAACATCCTGCTGTTGCCGATCCTGGCGTTCTACTTCCTGCGCGACTGGGACAAGCTGGTCGAGCGCGTGGCCTCGATGATTCCGCGCAACCATGTCGGCACCATCACCAAGCTGGCGCGTGAGTCGGACGAAGTGCTCGGTGCGTTCATCCGCGGCCAGTTCCTGGTGATGATCGCGCTGGGCGTGGTGTACGCCGCCGGCCTGTCGCTGGTTGGCCTGAAGCTGGGCCTGTTGATCGGCCTGGTGGCTGGCCTGATCAGCTTCATTCCCTACCTCGGCGCGACCACCGGCATCGTCATGGCGGTCGCGGCGGCGCTGGTGCAGGCACAGGGCTTCGATCTGAAGCTGCTGATCCTGGTCGGCGTCGTGTTCACCGTGGGCCAGCTGCTGGAAAGCTACGTGCTGACCCCGCGCATCGTTGGCGACAAGATCGGCCTGCACCCGGTGGCGGTGATCTTCGCGGTGATGGCCGGTGGCCAGCTGTTCGGCTTCCTCGGCATGCTGCTGGCGCTGCCGGTGGCGGCGGTCAGCAACGTGCTGCTGCGTTATGCGCATCAGCGTTATCGCCAGAGCGATCTGTACGCCGGTGAGAAGTCGGCGATCGTGCTGGACGCGTATGTGGACAAGACCGAGATCGTGATCGTCGGCACCCCGAAGGGGCCGGACGCGCAGTGAGTGTCGTTCCGCAGTTGCCGCTTGCCCTGCGCTACCCGCAGGACGAGCGGTTGGAGACCTTCATCGGTGCGCCGGATGGCGCGCTGGCGCAGCTGCGCGCCATTGCCGTGGGCGCCGCGCAGGACTGGGTGTACCTGGAAGGCGCGCCGGGCACCGGCAAGACCCATCAGGCGCTGGCGATGTGCTCGCTGGCCGAACAGGCCGGCCGTCAGCCGACCTACCTGCCGCTGAAGGCGGTGGTGGGGCGTACGCGCGCTGCGCTGGAATCGCTGGAAGGCCGCGACCTGGTCGCGCTGGATGGGCTGGATGCCGTGGCCGGGCAGCGCGAAGACGAAGTGGCGCTGTTCGATTTCCACAACCGTGCGCGCGCGGCGGGAATCACCCTGCTGTACACCGCGCAGCACGCGCCGGATCAGCTTGGGCTGGTGTTGCCTGACCTGCGCTCACGCCTGCAGCAGTGCGTGCGCGTGGTGCTGCAGCCGCTGGATGATGAAGGCCGCGCGGCGGTACTGCGCGAGCGGGCGGCACGCCGTGGGCTGGCGATCGATGAAGCGGCGATCGAATGGTTGCTGACCCGTACCGGTCGCGAGCTGGGCAGCCTAGTCAGTCTGTTGGATTGGCTGGATCGCGAATCACTGGCGGCACAGCGCCGCATCACCGTGCCGTTCCTGCGCCAGGTGTTGGAAGACGGCCCGCACCTGTTGTAAGCGGGTGCACAGGTCTTGAAACGCAGGCCATGCATCCGGAAACGGACTGTAGATCCAGGCCATGCGTGGATGCATCGGGTGCCGGCTCATCGTTGCCTCAGCCACGCATGGCGTGGCGCTACCTCGGCGGCGTCAGGCGTTCAGTTCCGCATCCAGCTGCGCCAGCCGTTCCGGTGTGCCCACATCGGTCCATCTACCCGCATGATGCTGGCCGGTCACGCGGCCCTGCGCCATCGCATGCCGCAGCAGCGGGGTGAGGCCGAACTGTGGCGGTGTCTCGCTGGCACCGGCGGTTTCGCCGATCACCGCGCGCCAATCGTTGATGATCGCCGGGCGGTACACACCCACACCGGCATAGGTGAACCGCGCGCTGTCGCCGTCATCGCTGACCCGGCCATCGGCGTGCAGGATGAAATCGCCGCGCGGGTGCTGCGCAGGGTTGTCGACCATCACCAGATGCGCATCGCCAGCGGGTGTGCGCGGCAGCGTGGCGAGATCGAGATCCGTCCACACATCGCCGTTGATCACCAGGAACGGTGCATCGCCAAGGATCGGCAGCGCGTTGAGAATGCCGCCGCCGGTTTCCAGCGGCACCGCGCCTTCGTCGACGAAGTGCAGGCGCAGCCCCCAGCGCGCACCGTCGCCGAGCGCAGGCGCGAACTGATCCCCGAGCCAGGCGGTGTTGATCACCACCTCATCGATGCCGGCCGCGGCCAGACGTTCCAGATGCCACACGATCAGCGGTTTGCCCCCGGCCACCAGCAGTGGCTTGGGCGTGTGCAGGGTCAGCGGGCGCATGCGCTCGCCTTTGCCGGCCGAGAAAATCATCGCCTTCATGGGCGGGCCAGGACCGGTTCGGCGATGCGGGCCAAGGCCGGCTTGATGCGCAGCTCGAACAGATCGTGCAGTGGGGCCAGCGCGGGATGGCGCGGCAGCACTTCATCCAGATAGCGGATGAAACGCGGCGCATCCTCGAAGTAGTGCCCCTTGCCGTCGCGGTCGCGCAGGCGCACGAACAGGCCGAGGATCTTGAGGTGGCGCTGCACGCCCATCCAGTCCGCGTCGCGCAGGAACTGCGGCCACGGCCGCACCGGCAGACCGGCGGCCAGGGCGAGCGCGTGATAGCGCGCCAACCACGCGTCCACGCGCTCGATCGGCCAACTCAGGAACGCATCCTTGAACAGGCTGACCGGGTCGTAGGCGATCGGCCCACGCACCAGGTCCTGGAAATCCAGCACCGCCGGCCCACCCTCGATGGGCATCAGGTTGCGCGGCATGAAATCGCGGTGGGTCAGCACCTGCGGCTGCTGCAGTGCGTTGTCCATCAGCAGGCGGTGCATGCGCTGCAGGTTCTCGATCTCCCCACAGTCCAGTTCCAGGCCGAGGTGACGTTGCAGGAACCATTCGTCGAACAGCCCGGCATCGCGCTGCAGCAGCGCTTCGCCGAAACTGCCCATGCCCTCGGGCACCGGGATCGACTGCAGCCGGATCAGCTGCGCGAACGCCGCGTCGAACCAGGCGTCAGCATTGTCGTTGTCGATATGACGGGCCAAGGTCGGGCCGCCCAGGTCTTCCAGCAGCAGGAAGCCCTTGTCTTCATCGCGCGCCAGCACCTGCGGCACGCGTACGCCATGGGGCTCGAGCAGGTCGTGCATGCGCAGCCACGGCCGCACATCCTCCAGCCCGGGCGGGGAATCCATCACGATGTGGCTGCCGCGCGCGCTGGTGGCGCGCCAGTAGCTGCGGAAACCGGCATCGACCGAGGCACGGTCGAGCGCGGTGGCCGGGTCGCCGAGGGCGGCGCAGGTCCACTGCCGGCGATGTTCGGCGCGCAGCGGATCGGAAGCAGGATCGTTCATGGACGGGTACGTCGAAGCGGCGCCGGACGGCGCGCGGGAAATAAAAGCAGGGGGATGCTCAGCGCTTGCTGCTGAACAGCCGGAGCACGGCCAGGACTGCGACCGCACCGAGGATCGCGCCGATGAACCCGGCGGGCTCGCCGCGGGCATACCAGCCCATGTACTGGCCGAACCAGCCGGCCAGCAGGGCACCGACGATGCCGAGCACGATGGTCAGCAGACAGCCCATGCGGTTGTTGCCGGGCATGAAGAAGCGCCCGAGCAGACCGACGACGAAGCCGACCAGGATGATGTAGAGCCAGCTGGTGCTGCCAAACAGTCCGTTCATGCCAGAGACGTCAGTAGAAGGTGGACGCAGCCTAGCAAGGCCAGGCTGCGTCCGCCAACGTCAGCAGCAGCCGTGACCGCCGTGACGGGTGCCGCTGTCGGCGGCGACCGGCGAGCCGCTGGTCTCGCCGCGCAGGCTGGCGGCGTAGTGCTCGCTGATCACCTTGGACACGCAGGAGGTCACGCGCTTGCCCATCGGGATGTGCAGGAACTCGTTCGGGCCGTGTGCATTGGAGTGGGGGCCGAGCACGCCGGTGATCATGAACTGCGCGCCCGGGAACTTCTCGCCCAGCATGCCCATGAACGGGATCGAGCCGCCTTCGCCCATGTACATCGCCGGCTTGCCGAAGAAGGTCTGGCTGGCGTCGTCGATCGCCTGGGTCAGCCACGGCGCCATCGCCGGGGCATTCCAGCCGCTGGAGGCCTTCTCCAGGTCCAGCTTCACTTCCGCACCGTTCGGCGGATCGCGCAGCAGGGCTTCTTTGAGCAGCTCGCCGCAGGCTTTGCCGTCAGCGGTCGGGGGCAGGCGCAGCGACAGCTTCACCGCGGTATGCGGGCGCAGCACGTTGCCGGCCGAGGCCAGCGGCGGCAGGCCGTCCACACCGGTGACCGACAGCGCCGGGCGCCAGGTGCGGTTGAGCACCAGTTCGGCCAGATCGTCGTTCATCGGGCGCAGGCCGTCGACCATCGGGAATTTCTCGAAGATCGCGGTGTCCACCACTTCAGCAGCACGCTTGGCCTGCTCCTGGCGCTCGGCCGGGATCTCGACATTCATGCCGTCGATCAGGATGCGGCCGGTGTTCTCGTCCTCGATGCGCGAGATCAGCTGGCGCAGCAGGCGGAAGCTGGACGGGATCACGCCGGAGGCGTCGCCGGAGTGCACGCCTTCGTTGAGCACCTTGACCGAGAAGTTGCCGCCGGTCAGGCCGCGCAGCGAGGTGGTGCACCACAGCTGGTCGTAGTTGGCGCAGCCCGAATCCAGGCACACCACCAGCGACGGCTTGCCGATGCGGTCGGCCAGGTGGTCGACATAGGCGGGCAGGTCGTAGCTGCCGGATTCTTCGCAGGCTTCGATCAGGATCACGCAGCGCGCGTGCGGCAGGCCCTGTTCCTGCAACGCCAGCACGGCGGCCAGCGAACCGAACATCGCATAGCCGTCATCGGCGCCGCCGCGGCCGTACAGCTTGTCGCCGCGCAGCACCGGAATCCACGGGCCCAGGTCGTCGTCCCAACCGGTCATTTCCGGCTGCTTGTCCAGGTGGCCGTAGAGCAGGATGGTGTCGTCGCCGGTCTCGGCGCCGGAGGCCGGAATTTCCAGCAGCAGCAGCGGGGTGCGGCCTTCCAGCCGCACGACCTCGACGGTCAGGCCGGGCAGGTTCTGCGCCTTGGCCCAGGTTTCCATCAGGGTGACGGCCTGTTCCATGTAGCCGTTGGCGACCCAATCGGCGTCGAACATCGGCGATTTGTTGGGGATACGGATGTAATCGACCAATTGCGGGACGATTTCGTTGTCCCACTTTTCACTGACGAATTGGCCGAGCTTGGCGCTGTCCATCTGAACTCCGGAGTGCTTTTGACAAGTGCCGCCATTCTACGCCTGCACTGGGGTAGGTATTTCCCTACACCACGTCGGGTGTTAGGCCTGCTGTGTGAAGGTGCCGTGGACGATAGGCTGTGTGTATGTGGCGAGGGACGCTGGAACCTTCGACAGGATTGCCGGCAGGGGCCGGTTCCGAGCCACAAGGAGTTACACAGTGGGACCTTGGTTTTCGTGCAGGGCGCTGGTGCTGGGACTGCTGTTGAGCGGAATGGCCTTCGCGGCCGATCGGATCAACATCAATACGGCGGACGCGTCGACGCTGCAGCAGGGATTGGCGAACGTGGGGCCCGTGAAGGCCGAAGCGATCGTCGCGTACCGGCGACAACACGGACCCTTCGAACACGTCGAGGATCTGGCGCGGGTGAAGGGGATAGGGACAGCTACCGTCGAACGGAATCGACAACGGATGACGACCGGGGCCAGGAAGGCGCCGGCCGAGGCACCGCCCAGGAGGGCAGCGCCGGCCTCCGTACCAAGGCGCTGAACAACAGGACAGGTCGGGACAGGCAGGACGCCGGTCACTGGTCGCCACGGCAGGATGCCGCGGCGGCACCGACAGCTGCAGGAAGCAGCACGCACGGAAGCGGCGCGGAAGGATTGGCGCGGACCCACCAGGACGGTGGCATCCAGACCCCGGGAAGGGCTGAGATGGCGGAAGCATATACGGCCGAGTGCAGGATGCATGGCCGGCACCCAGACTGGGCAGGATGCACAGGGGGAAGGCGGGATGCCGACAAGGATGTATCGATTGCCCGGTCTGCACAGGATGTGTGGCCGGGCAATTATTTTTTGAGGCGCACGAAAACCGGCAGCAGGGCTGCGCGTGTTTTTCGCGAACGCATGCAGGCACTTCGTGTAGCGTGGCGGCATCTCTTCGAATGGATGCACGACATGGCAGTACGCAGCACGCTGTTGAGTCTGGCCCTCGGGACGCTGCTGGCGACCGGGATGCTTCCCGCCACGGCCGCCAACAGTGCGCCGACGGCCAACAAGACGACCGACGCCCCGCGTGGCCCGACCGATCTCAAGCCCGGTGAATTCCTCTGGCATCCGGAAATCTCCCCGGCCGGCCCGATCGTGCTGGTGGTCAGCCTCGATGAGCAGCGCGCCTACGTGTACCGCAACGGCATCGCGATCGGCATGAGCACGATCAGCTCGGGCAAGACCGGGCATGAAACCCCGACGGGTGTGTTCACGATCCTGCAGAAGGACAAGGACCACAAATCCAACCTCTACAACAGCGCGCCGATGCCCTACATGCAGCGCCTGACCTGGGACGGCATCGCGCTGCACGGCGGCAGCCTGCCCGGGCATCCGGCCTCGCACGGCTGCGTGCGGTTGCCACAGGCGTTCGCGCAGAAGCTGTTTGGCGAAACCCACCGTGGCGATACCGTGGTGGTGGCCGACGCCAAGAGCGCGCCGATGACGCTGGCCTATCCGGCCGTGCTGGCGCCGGTCAGCAGCACCGGCACGCCGCTGGTGGAGAGCACCGACGCGCCCGCGCACTATTGGAATGATGCGGCTGCACCGGCCGGCCAGGTCGGCATCCTGGTCAGCCTGCATGATCAACGCCTGTATGTGCTGCGCGATGGCGTGCTGATCGGCGAGTCGCGGTTGGAGGCCAAGGCCTTGCCGGCGTTCGAGGGCACCACGTTGTTCGTGATGGGCCAAGGCTACCAGGACAACCCCAGCCCGCTGGACCCGCACCGCCCGCTGCACCGCTGGACCGCCTACCCGCTGCTGGGCCAGACCGCCGCCAATGCCACCCCGGACCTGCTTGCCACGCCGAGCCTGCCGATGGCCCTGCCGCCGGAATTCGCCGAACAGCTGTACGGCGTGCTGGTGCCCGGCACCACGCTGCTGGTGACCAGCCTGCCCGCGGTTCGCCCGGTGGCCGATGAACAGAACCTGCAGCCCGTCTTGGAATCCGACGCCGGCGGGTCCACGTTGTAAGGGATGCCCCCGGTTGGTGTGCTGCCCATGCCCGTTGTGAAATTGCTGCCCGCCGCGTTCTGCGGCCTGATCGCATCCGCCACCGCGGGCGCGGCCAGCCCTGCGCCGGCCCCGGAGGCGAGTCCTGTGCAGATGGCCGAGATGCTCTCCAAGGCCGCGCCGGCCGCGGACAAACACGTATTGCAGCTGGCGGCCCGCGCGATGCGCTGTGCGTTGCGCCGGCCGGAGCTCGGCGTCGCCCCGGGCAAGTTGAGCGTGATCGATTACTCGCGGCCGTCGACCGAACCGCGCATGTGGATTTTCGATCTGACCCGCCAGCGGCTGCTGTTCGAAGAGTGGGTCGCGCATGGGCGCAACAGCGGCGACAACCGCACCCAGCATTTCTCCAACAAGGACGGCAGCTTCATGTCCAGCCTGGGCGCGTTCACCGCCAAGGAAACCTACATGGGTGGCAACGGCTATTCGCTGCGCCTGGAAGGGCTGGAGCCGGGCTTCAACGACCATGCCCGCGACCGCGCCATCGTCATCCACGGCGCGCCCTACGTGAATCCCGCGATCGCGCGCCTGCAGGGGCGCCTGGGCCGCAGCCTGGGGTGCCCCGCCGTGCGGCTGTCCGTGGCGCGGCCACTGATCGACAGTCTGCGCGGCGGCACCATGGTGTTTGCGTACTACCCCGACAAGGACTGGCTGGCGCGTTCGCGCCTGCTGGAACCCGATTGCGGCGGCGTGTCCTGAGGCAGCTCTGCTGCGTCGGCTCAGGCACACTAGCGCCATGTCGACCGATACCGTCCTGAGCGCGGCCAGCCGCGTCATTGCCTCCTTCGAATATCGCCGCGAACGCTGGCGCAACGGTCTGGGCTGGACCCGCGAGATCCTGCGCCTGCCCGACAACGACGACTGGCAGGTGCGCCTGTCGATCGCCGAGATCGAGCAGGACGCCGCGTTCTCGGCCTTTCCCGGCATCGACCGCGAACTGGTGCTGCTGCGTGGCGAAGGCCTGCGGTTGCGTTTCGCCGATGGCGCGCTGCATACGCTGATGCCGCCGCATGACCGCCTGCGGTTTGCGGGCGAGGCGCAGGTGACCGGCGAGTTGATCGACGGGGTGACCCACGATTTCAATCTGATGTGGCGGCGCGATGCCGTGCAGGCCGAGCTGCTGCACCGGCCGCTGGTCGGCAGCATGTTCTTCTTCACCGAACCCGAGGCGGCGTGGGCGATTCATCTGCTTGCCGGCCAGGCCGAGTTTGAAGGCGAGCCGTCGCTGGCGCCGCTGGCCGCCGGTGATACCGCCTGGTTGGCCGCGGGTGAGCGCCGTCGGTTTGCGTTGCACGGCGGTGGCGAGTTGCTGGCGATCCGTGTCACTGCCGGTGGCTGCAACGCCTGAGGGCCTGCAGGCAACCCTCAGTACACGTCGCGTCGGTATCGACCGGCCACGATCAAGGCTTCTTTGCCGTCGCGGCCAAGTGCCTGCTCGATCACCGCATCCACCGCCGGCGCCATGCCCTGCAGGCTGCCGCAGACCAGGATCGTGGCACCGTCGTGCACCCACTGCTGCAGCGTGTGGATCTGAGCCTGCAGCCGGTCCTGCACGTAATGGTGTTCGCCACCGTCGCGACTGAACACCGTATCCAGACGCGCGATCCAGCCGTCGCGCTGCCAGGCGCGCAGGTCGTCGCCGAAGAAGAAATCGTGCGCGGCCGTACGCTCGCCGAACAGCAGCCAGTTGCGGCGCGCGCCGGCGCTGATGCGCTCGCGCAGGTGCGCGCGCAGGCCGGCGATGCCGGTGCCGTTGCCGATCAGGATCAGCGGCGTTGCCGCAGGCACACCGTGGAAGTTCGGGTTGCTGCGGAAGCGCAGATCGATGCGGCCCTCGAGCGCGGCGTGATCGCAGAGCCAACCACTGCCCAGCCCCGGGGTGCCATCAGGACGCAGCTGCCGGCGCAGCAGCAACTGCACCTGGCCTTCGGCAGGCAAGCTGGCGATGGAGTACTCGCGGTGCGGCAGCGGACGCAACGCGGCGACCAGTGCGTCTGCGTCGGCAAACGTCGGGAGTTCCCCGTCACTGGGCAGATGCGCTCGCGCCAGATGCGCACGCAGTGGCTGTCCATCGATGTCCGCATCGCCCTCCCAGGGCGTATCGCGCAGCCAGGCCTCGACCTCGGCCGGCGAATGCTGCGGCCCGATCTCGACTACGTCGCCGGCCTGCCACGCCGGCAGCACGCCGCCGGAAGGCACCAGCGTGATGCGGTACGTCGGTGCGCCCGGGCTGCCCGGGTTTTCCAGATGCCGCGCCTGCAGTTGCCACGGCAGATACTCGGCCGGGGCCCAGTCCGGCAGTTCGGTCGCTTCACCGCCGAGCTGGCCGAGCAGTTGCTGCCAGTGGCGCAGTGCGCCGGGATCGGCATTGTCCACTTCGACGGTATCGAACAGCGGGTGCGCACCGTGCTGGCGCAGCCACGCATCCAGCTGGTGGCCAAACGCGCAGAAATGCCCGTAGCTGCGATCCCCCAGCGCCAGCACGCCGTACTGCAGCTGTGGCAATGCGAGCGCCTGTGGCATCACCTTGCGCAGGAAGGGCAGGGCATGATCCGGTGCATCGCCTTCGCCGGTGGTGCTGACCACGAACAGCACCTGCCCGCTGCGCTGCAGAAGCTCGGCCGTTACCGCATGCAGCGCGCGGAGGCGGACCGGCAGGCCGGCAGCGCGCAACGCCTGCGCACTGCGTTCGCACAGCTGCTGCGCGAAGCCGGTCTGGCTCGCCCACACCAGCAGGATCGGTGCGGGTCCGTTGTCGGCCACGTGGTCTTCGCGCGCGCGCCCGCGCCACCCGATCAGCGCGCACAGCGCGGCATAGCCCAGCAGGCTGCCGGCGGCCCAGCGCCACTGCGAGGCCAGGGGTGGGCTTTGCCACCACGCGTCACCCAGATGCAGGCGCAGCAGCGCCCAGGCGATGACCGCCAGCAACAGCATGACCGCCAGGTTGCCCAGCCATGCACGGGAAGGACGCAGACTCATGCCGCGCCCACGCGGTCGTCGGCGAGCAGGTGCTCGAATGCGGGACTCATGTGTTCCTCGATACCGTGCGCACCCCGGCTGACAACGCGGGCGGCCAGTGCATGGCTGCGCGCAAATGCCATGCCCTCGTCGGGGCCCATCACCGTCAACGCAGTGGCCCAGGCATCGGCCTGCATGGCACTGTCGGCGACCACGGTGACCGCGGCCGCAGCGCGCGTGACCGGTGCACCGGTGCGCGGATCCAGCGTGTGGCTGAACTGCTCGCCGCTCTGTTCGAAGTGATGCCAGCGATCACCGGAGGTGGCCACCGCCCGATCTCTCAGCGCGAGCACGCGCGGCGGATGCTCTGCCTGTGCATCGTCTTCCGGCGCGGATTCCACCAGCACGCGCCACGGCTGGCCATCGGGCTTGAGGCCAAAGCCGTGCAGCTCGCCGCCGACCTCCACCAGCGCGGCGTGCACCCCGTTCCCGCGCAGCCACGTGCTGACCTGATCGACCCCAAATCCCTTGGCAATCGCCGACAGATCCAGCGCCAGCCCACCGGGTTGCAGCAAGCGACCGGGCTGCCACTGCAGCCGTTCCCAGCCACACCGCGCACCGGTGGCGGCGAGGGCGGCCGCATCGGGAATGCGCCGGGCCTGCGCCTGTGCGCCAAATCCCCACAAGGCCACCAACGGGCCGATGGTCGGATCGAAGGCGCCGCCGCTGCGCTGTGCGATGGCCAGCGCGCACTGCATCACGGTGTCGAACAACGGCGGTAGCGCCTGCCATTCACCCGCGGGCGCACGGTTGAAGCGCGCGATATCGCTGTCGGCTTCCCACGTGCTCATCTGCGCCACGATGGCGTCCAGCTGCGCCTGGATGCCGGCGTGCAGCGGGTGCAGGTCGCGGCTGCGCGCCACGGCCAGCTTTACCTGCCAGGTGGTGCCCATGGTGTGGCCGCCGAGGCTGGCGATGTCGAGATCCGGGTTGTTCATGGGGATGGGCACGTCGGGACCAGGAAGCCCGATGGCCGGACTGCGTCGGGTGAAAAGCCCCCGTCGTGGTGACGGGGGCGGGGTGAGGTGGACGGGGGG
>NZ_JBHFHW010000005.1:0-22252 GCF_057333975.1 Stenotrophomonas sp. AGC87 | reverse complement strand
GCGGCCGCGCCGAAGGCCGTTACTCGGGCAGCACTTCCAGCGTGGCCACGTAGCTCAGGCGACGCTTCTTGGCCTCCTTGATCGAGGTCTTGCTGTCTTCGGTGCCGGTTTCCAGCCAGTACATGCCCGCTTCGGGCCAGGTGACGGCGAACTCGCCCTTGGCATCGGTGCTGACCTTGATCTCGTCCTGCGCGTTGCGGTACCGGGTGCCGCCGCGGGTGATCTCGAACGCCAGGCCGGCGGTCGGCTTGCCGTCGACCAGCACGCGGAAGCGCGCGGCCTCACCGGCGACCAGATCGTTCGGGTGCGCCAGCGCGATCATCTCGATGCCCTGGTTGGTCGGCTTGAGCGCGGTGTCGTTCGGGGTGCCGTTGGTGACGAAGGTTTCCACGCGACCGACCGACTGCGAAACCTGCAGGTTCCTGGCGTTCTTCGGCACTTCGGTGGCGAAGGTGGCGGGGGTGCCGCGCCAGCGCTTGGGCTTGCCGTCCTCTTCCCAGCTGGCCGACAGACCGTTGTTGATCGTGGCCAGGCGGTAAGTGCCCTGCTGGGTCAGCTCCACATCGAACACGCTGCGGAACTTGCCGGTCGCCGCGTTCTGCGGCTGCACGGTGCTGCCGTCCGGTGCGGTGATGACCAGGTTGTCCAGGCGCAGCGGCACGTGGTTGAAATAGAACAGGTCGTTGGAGACCGCCGCATCGACGGTGATCCACGGGTTGGTACCCGCGATCACGGTCTGCGAGGGCTGCAGCCAGGCCTTGTGGGCCTGGGCGGAGAACGGAAGTGCGGCGGCCATGGCGGCGGCGAGGACGAGCGTGCGCTTCATCGAAAAACTCCAGGTGGATGGGGGGATCAGGGCTTGGCGGTCAGGGTGACCAGGCCGAGTTCGGTCGCGCCCTGGGCCTTGCCGGACTGGGCGGACGTGGCCGGCCAGGTGAAGGGAATCTTGAGCAGTTCGCGGCCGCCGACTTCGCGTACCGCTTCCACCACGAGGGTGTAGTTGCCCGGTGCCAGCGCCTTGAGCGCCGGCTGCTTGTCGCTGAAGGAGAGCGCGTGCTTGCCGACCGGGCGGGTCGGGCCGGTCACGCCGTCCACCGGCACCTCCAGCGTGCGGCCGCTCTTGCGCCACCACTGGCGCAGGTCGGGCAACCACTTGGTGCCATGGCCTTCGGCGTTGCCGGTCTGCTGGTACCAGACGGAGAGGTTGGCGGCGACCTTCTGGTCGGCCCCTTCCAGCCACACGGCCACATACGGGCGGTGGTACTCGGCCACGTTGAGCTTGGGCACCTCGACGTTGATGTCCAGGGTGGTGGCATAGGCCGGCGATGTGGCCAGCAGGCCGCTCAGGGCGATGGTCAGGGTGACGCGCATGGTGCGGCTCCGGAAGGGACGGTCAGTGGATGAGAATCAGGGCGATCAGCAGCGGGATCAGCAGGCCCAGGCCGACCAGCGGCCAGGTCATGCGGCGCTGGCGGGCATGCAGGTGCAGCAGGAACAGGCCGGTGATGCAGAACACCAGGCAGGCCACGGCGAAGATATCCAGGAACCAGCCCCAGGCTGGCCCGGCGTTGCGCCCTTTGTGCAGATCGTTGAAATAGGACACCCAGCCGCGCGCGGTGGATTCGTATTCCACATCGCCCGTTTCGCGGTCGATGCTCAGCCAGGCATCGGCCCCCGGGCTGGGCATGGAGAGATAGATTTCGCCATCGGACCATTCGGCCGGGCGGCGACCGATCGAGATGCCGAGCTGCGCATCCAGCCAGCGGCTGGCCACGCGGGGCAGGGGGGCATTGCCGTCGGCGCGGTCGCCGAGCTTGCCGAGCAGCTCGGCAGGCAGCGCCAGCTGGCGGCTGACCACCTCCGGCTTGGCTTCGATCCTGGCCGCGTGGTTCAACGTGATGCCGGTCGCGGCGAACAGCAGCATGCCGATCAGGCACACCGCCGAGCTGATCCAGTGCCACTGGTGCAGCGTACGCAGCCAGAAGCCGCGGCGTTGTTGTTGCACGCTGGAAGAGGGAGCGCTGGTGGCCACGGTCGGGAGAGAGAGTACTGAGGGGCGAATTACACCATTGATGAGAATGATTCGCAATTTGTGAAAAAAGAAGGCAGCGTTCCGTTGCCGGCGCGCTGCCCGAGGTCAAGGCCAGCGGCGACGTCACTCAGGACGCCGCCGCGGTGTGCCTCAGAACTTGGCGTTCAATGAGATCCAGTAGCTGCGACGCTGATCCTTGGTGGAATAGTCATCCACACAGCTGTAGTCGCTCTCGCTGATCAGCACGCAGGACTGCGAGACGAAGTTCTTGTCGAACAGGTTGTTGACCCGCGCGTTGACGGTCAGCCACTTGTTGATATCCCAGCTGCCGCCGAGGTGGAAGATGGTGTAGTCCTCGTAATAGCGGGTCTGCGAGCTGCTCACGCCGCCCACGTTGCTGACCAGCGTGTCGCGGTAGCGGTCGTAGCGGCCTTCGCCGATCAGCGACAGGCTCACCGCCTCGCTGATCTGCCAGTTCAGGCTGGCATTGGCCATGTGCTTGGCCGGGTTGCCGGTGATCGGCAGGCCCTTGCCGGTGCCACTGGTCTGCTCGCTCTTGGTCCAGGTGTAGTTGCCGCGCAGCTGCAGGTTGTCCAGCAGATCGACCTGGGCCGCCGCTTCCACGCCACGGGTCTCGGCCTTGTCGATGTTCACGCTCTGGCCGAAGGTGCTGTAGCCCAGCTCGGCCCAGCCCGGGCCGATATCCACGCAGTAGCTGCCATCGTTCGGGGCGACTTCGCAGTTGGCGAAGGTGCCGCCGCTGGCGATCTTGTCATCGAACTTGTTGAGGAAGCCGGTGAGGTTGAAGCCCCAGCGATCGCCCTCGTAGTACGCGGCGATTTCGTAGTTGGTGCTGGTCTCCGGCTTGAGATTCGGCGAGCCGACCAGCGGGATCACGCCCTGGCCACCGAAGCCGACGATGCCCGGGAACAGCTGATCCGGGCGGGGGGTCTTGTAGCCGGTGCTGACGCCGCCCTTGACGGTCCAGGCATCGTTGGCGTTCCACACCAGGTAGGCACGCGGGCTGACGTGGCTGCCGAAGATGTTGTGGTCGTCATAGCGCACGCCGACGGTGGCGGTCAGGGTGTCGGTCAGCGACCAGTTGTCCTCGGCGAACAGCGCCCACATGCGGTGCTGCTGCTTCACGTTGTTCTTGTAGCCGGCGCCGTCCATGCCGAACACGCCGTCGATCATGTCGGTATCGTTGTACTGGCCGCCGACGGTCAGCTTGTGCGCGCCGAAGGTGAGATCGAGCATGGTGTCCAGCACGTTGCCCTTCAGTTCCATCGTGCGCAGCGGGCGCGGCAGGAAGGCCTGCAGGCGCGCCATCTCGGCTGGGTTGAGCGCAGCCAGACCATTGCGTGCGCTGGCGGCGCAGTTGGCGGCGGCGCCGGTGCGGCGGCAGACGTCGTTCCACAGGCCCTGCAGATCGGCGCGCTCATCCAGCGTCAGCGGCAGCGAGCGGCCGAGGTTGTTGCTGGTGATGTGGGTCAGCGTGGTCTGCCAGGTGCCGAATTCATAGCGGCCCTGGTGGGTCAGTGCCAGTTGGTCGCGCTCATAGCGCTGGTAGGCGGTGTAACCCACGCGCGGCTGCACCACGCGGCGGGGAATGTTGCCGGTGCCGTTCGGGTTGGGGATCGTGGCAGTGCCGACGCGCCACAGGCTGGCCAGGCTGTCCAGGGTGCCGGTCTGGCCTTCGCTGTTGTCGTACTTCTGGCGCGACACGTCGTAGTCCAGCCACAGCTCGTGGTCGTCATTGACGATGAAGTTCAGGCGCAGGCCGGTGTTCCAGTTGGTGTTGGCCACCGCCTTGCCGCCGGCACCGAAGCCGATGCTGCGCGACCACATCGTGCCGTCCGGCAGCGGCAGATCGTCCCATTCCGGGTTGGAGGCTTTGGCGTCGTAGTAGCTGCCGCGCACCGACAGGCCCAGGCGGTCCTTGATCAGCGGGCCGCTCAGGTAGACATCGGTGCTGCGTGCATCACCGAACTGGTCGTCCTGCTGCACCGTGAAGCCCTGGGTGACCGCGCCATGCCACTCGGTCTGGTTGCGGCGGGTGATGATGTTGATCACCCCGCCCATGGCATCGGAGCCGTACAGCGTGGACATCGGGCCGCGCACCACCTCGATGCGTTCGATCGCATCCAGCGGCGGCATGTAGGAGAACTGGCCACCGCCGAAGTTGTTCGGGTACAGGTTGCCGGCGTTGCTCTGGCGGCGACCGTCGATCAGCACCAGGGTGTAGTCCGACGGCATGCCGCGCATGGAAATGGTGGCGCGGCCGTTCTTGTCGGTCGGCTCCATGCCCACGTCGATGCCTTCCACGTCGCGCAGCGCATCCACCAGGCTGGTGTACGGGCGCTTGCTCAGCTCTTCGCGGCTGATGACGCTGATGCTGGCCGGGGCATCGGCGATCTTCTGCTCGAAGCCGGCGGCGGTGACGACCACCTTGTCCAGCGTGGTCGGGCCGGCCGCGTCGCCGTGGGCGAAGGCCGGGGCGCTCAGCGCACCGAGCAGGGCGATGGACAGGGTGCAGCGGGACAGGGACATGCGACGACGATGGCGCTGGGCCATGGGGGTAACCTCGAAAAGAAGAACGCGGACGCAACGTGGCAGGCCGCAGGGCGGCAACACGCGCAGGAATCAGGAAGGCCCGGAAGCGGGCAGAACGCGCAGGACCGCAGACAGGCGCGATGGCGCTGCCGGCAGTGTGGATCAGCCCTGCGGAGGGGCCTGGCCGCGCTGGACGCGCAGGCCGGGTGTCGCCGGCAGCGGCGTGGCCGGTGCCGAATCAATGGCGGGCACGACCCGCGGCGGCTGTGCCACCAGGGTGGCCATCAGCGCATCCAGCGATTCCACGACCGGTGGCAGCGACGGCTGCGGCGGTGGCGTGGAAGCAGGGCGCGTGCTGGCGAGCCGGCGCGGCTTGGCCGGGGCGTCTTCCTGCGGTGCGGTCTCACCACCGCCCGCCGGGCGCTCGTCCATTGGCATCTGCAGGACCATCACGGTGCTGCCGGGGGCAACGCGCTCCAGTACCGGCAGGCCGGCCAGCAGCAGCGACAGCAGGCCCAGCCACGCCAGCACGGTCGACAACGCGTGCTGCCGCCCGCGCATGGCGGGAGCAAAGCTGCGATGGCGGTGTGGATGGCGCAAGACGAGCCCCTGTGGAAGCGGCCAGTCGATCAGCCGACCGGCAACGCGGCGGGATTGTAGGTGAGATTCGTTAGCGGACGCAAATGAGAATGATTAATGATGCGGGGCCCACAGGTGTGTCAGCCCTTGTAATCACGCAGCCAGCGCCCGGATCGAGGGATGGGGCGAGGCCGCCAAGGTGGGGCGCAGGTGAGCCAGAAACGACGGACTGCCGTGGGCAAGTGCGCGCCGCAGCCACTGCGCCGCACCGTCGATATCCCCGGCGGCGAGCAGCAACGAGGCATGGCTGGCCTGGCCGCGGAAGTCGCCGGCCTCGGCCGAGCGCCGATACCAGGCCGGCGCCGCAGCGGGATCGGCCGCCACGCCGATCCCATCCTCCAGACAGCGGCCGACCAGATTCATTGATTTGGCATGGCCGAGCCGCGCGGCGCGCAGATACAGCGCGAACGCGGCGCGTTCGTCGCGGGCCACGCCTCGCCCGGTAGCCAGCAGGTTGGCCAGGTTGTACTGGCCCCAGTCCAACTCGGCCTGCGCGGCCTTGCGGTACCAGACCGCCGCGAGCACCGGATTGACCGGCGTGCCGCTGCCGAGTTCATGGCAACGGCCAAGCATGTTCATGGCGATCGCCAGGCCACCATTGGCGGCGCGCTCGAACCAGAGCACGGCGGCGGCAGCATCGGGCGCGATCCCGCGTCCTTCCATCCGCGCCTGGCCGAGCAGGAACTGCGCCTGCGGATCGCCGCGCTGTGCGGTAGCTTCCAGGGTGGCGAGTGCGGCGGCTGGATCGTGCTGAAGCTGGTCGGCCAGTGCCGCCACGTCGAGCGCAGCCAAGGGGGCCTCAGACATCGGCCCACTGCCGCAGCAGGTTGTGATACACGCCGGTCAAGTTCACCAGTGCGGGGTGTTCGGGGTGGTCATGGGTGAGCCGGCGGATCGAGACATCCAGATCCCACATCAGGCGCCGCTGGCTGTCATCACGCAGCATGCTCTGGATCCAGAAGAACGAGGCCAGCCGCGTGCCGGCGGTGACCGGGGTGACCTGGTGCAGGCTGGTGCCCGGGTACAGCACCATGTGGCCGGCCGGCAGTTTGACCCGCTGGTTGCCGTAGGTGTCTTCGATCACCAGTTCGCCGCCCTCGTACTCGTCCGGATCGCTCAGGAACAACGTGGCCGAAAGATCGGTGCGCACCGGCTGCGGTTGGCCCGGGGCGGTGTAGTCGTAGCGCACCGCGTTGTCGACATGGAACCCGAAGGTCTGCCCCGGCTGATAGCAGTTGAACAGCGGCGGGAAGATGCGACGTGGCAGCGCGGCCGAGAAGAAGGTGCTGTTGCGGCCCAGCGCATCGAGGATGGCCGAGCCGACCGCACGTGCGGCCGGATCCGATTCGGGCAACTGCAGGTTGTGCTTGGCCTGCGCGGACTGGTAGCCCGCGGTCAGGCGGCCGTCGGTCCAGCCGGCCGTGGCCAGCTGCTGGCGGGCCTGGGTGACCTGCTCGGCGGTGAGGACGTCGGGGATGTGCAGCAGCATGGTGGGCTCCAGCCCCTCCCGCACGAGCGCGCGGGAGGGGGCGTATCGCTTAGAACGTGAAGTTGAAGGCCAGCGTGGCCGAACGACCCGGCGCGATGGCGGCGTAGTGCGAAGCGTACGCCTTGGTGAAGTAGGTTTTGTTGGTCAGGTTCTGCACGTTCAACTGCAGGCTGTAGCGCTCGCTGAAGGCGTAGCCGACCATTGCATCCCAACGGGTGTAGGAGGGCACCCACTTGGTGTTGTTGACGTTGCCGTAGACCTTGTCCACGTAGTTGGCACCCGCGCCCAGGCTCAGGCCCGGCACGAACGACGGCGCCCACGTGGTCCACAGGCTGGCGCTGTGCTTGGCGGTGTTGGGGAACGCGTTGCCGTTGAACGGCGAGGGCACGTAGACGCCGTTGACCAGCGCGAAGCCGTTGTCCTCGACCACCGCATCCAGGTAGGTGTAACCACCGAAGACCTGCCAACCCTCCACGATCGTGCCGCTGAAGCCCAGCTCGGCGCCCTTGACCTTCTTGGTGCCGGCGTTCTGCGTGGTGCCTGCATCGCTGGTCACGCGCGCGTTGCTCATTTCGGTCTGGAAGATCGCACCGGTCAGCGACAGGCGGGCATCGAACAGATCCCACTTGGTGCCCAGCTCGATGTTGCGGCTGCGCTGCGGTTTGAGGTCCTGGATGGTCGCGCTGATGCCGTCGGCGCCGTCGCCGCCGTCCACGCCGACCGGGGTGGAGGAGGTGCCCCAGGAGACGTAGATGCTGCCGTTTTCCACCGGCTTGAACACCAGGCCGGCCTGGCCGTTCCAGAACGAGGTGTCGTTGCGCAGGTGCTGCAGGTTGGCCGCCGCAGTAGGGTTGAACTGGTGGGTGTTGTAGTCGTCGAAGCGCGCACCCAGGTTCAGCATCCACTGCTCGCTGAAGCTGATCGTATCGAACACATAGGCCGATTTGGTGCGGGTGGTCTGGCGCACGTCGCGGGCCGGATCGCTGCGGGTGACGGTGTGCGTGGCCGACCACGGATCCTTGGGGTTCGGATTGGTCAGATCGGTGCAGTTGTAGCCGGTCGCCGCACCGGTGCTCGGGCAGCTCTGGTTGCCGGTCAGCGGGTTGTTGGTGCCTGCGGTGGTCTGGCCATTGGGGCGACGCACATCGGCGATCGCGTAGGTGCCGCGCACGGTCTTTTCGCTGCTGTACTCGACGCCGGCGTTGAAGCTGTGGCGCAGCGGGCCGGTTTCCAGCTCACCGGTCACGCTGGTCTGGTTGACGAAGCTGTCGGTCTGCGTGGCGCGTGCATTGGTACGGCGCCAGACGGTGCCGAACAGGTTGGGGTTGCCCTTGCTGTCGTCCGGCTGGGTCCACAGGTAGTCGTTGCGAGTGTCGCCGTAGCGGGTGATGTTGCGCAGGACGATGCCGCCGAAATCATGCGACAGGTTCAAGGTGGTGATGTCCGCCTTGGTCTTCTGGAAGTCACGGTCGACCAGGCCATAGAACGCGTCGCGGTTGGTCACGATCGGGCTGCCGTCGCCATTGAGCGCCACGTTCGGGCCGCTGGTGAACGGGTTGTTGTACGGGAAGCCGCCGGCATCGGGCAGGTCGTCGGTTTCCATGTGGTAGTGGCTGATCACCGCCTGGGTCGGGCCGTTCAGGCCGAACGCCAGCGATGGCGCGATGCCCCAGCGGCTGCTGTTCACCTCATCACGGCCAGCCACGTCGGCATCGTGCTTCATGATGTTCACGCGCGCGGCGATGCCGTCGCCGATCACCTGGTTCGCATCCAGCGTGCCACGACGGTAGCTGTCGGTGCCGGCGGCCAGGCTGCCGGACACGACGTTCTCCAGCTTGGGCGTCTTGCTGACCAGGCTGATGGTGCCGCCGGCCGAGCCGCGGCCGGAGTAGGCCGAGCTCGGGCCCTTGACCACATCGATCTGCTCGATGGCGAACACTTCACGGGTCTGGCTGCCGGCATCGCGGATGCCATCCACATAGATGTCCGAGGCCGAATCGAAGCCGCGGATGAAGGGGCGGTCACCGGTCGGGTTGCCGCCTTCGCCGGCACCGAAGGTGATGCCCGGCACGGTGCGCAGCGCATCGAGCAAGGTGGTCGCGGCGGTCTGCTCGATCACCTGCTGGGAAATCACGCTGACCGACTTGGGCGTATCCAGCAGCGGTGCAGTGAACTTGGACGACTGCGCGCGGACGCGCTCGCCATGGACATCGACGCCGTCCAGTTCGGTGGCGCGCTGCGGATCGGCGGCAGCGTCGGTCTCGGCATGGGCGATGGCGGGGGCGGCGATGGCCAGCAGCAGGGCGGACGACAACGGAGTCGGGCGGACGGTCATGGTGATTCCTGGGAAGACGGACAAAGGCCGGACGGCACGCGGCGGTCACGGCGGAGCGGAGGCAGGTGGGGGAAAACGGACAGGCGGCCGACGGCGGCGCGGTGGCGCAGGCGTGGCGGGCATCGACGCGCAGCAGCGTCGACGCCGGGATCAGGCGTAGGGAGGCGCGTGGCCGGGGTTGAGCCGCAGCGAGGGTTCCAGCCGCTGCCAACGCAGCGCGTCGGCGCGCCACAGCGGCACCCGCGCGACCCACGGTGCGCGGCGCAGGCGAGGCAGCACCGCCGGGTGGCCGGCCTCGGGGTCTGGGCCGGTCTCGGCTGTCAGGCTGGGCTCGGCGAACGGCAGCTCCGGCGCAGGCGCAGGCGCGGTGGGCGCGGTGACCCGAAGCATGCTGCCGGCGTCCACTATCGCTGGGGTCTGGCCCGCCGCCGGGGAGCGCCCGGCGTTACCGGAACTGCCGGCGCTCAGCCAGCCGCATGCCAGCAGCACCACGCAGAACGTGGCCCACAGGGCGGCGATACCAAGGGCGGAGCGGTTGGCGGACACGGCTTACCGGGCAGGAGCGGCCGGGTGGCCGCAATGCCTATGGTAATAGGAACAATTCGCGTTTTCAAAACGCCGGCGTTCAGCCCGGCTCAGTCGCGGTCGTCGCGGGCCCAGACGGCGTCGTGTTCCCGCTTGACCGGGAACTTCGCGACCGGCGAGTAGGCCGGGGCGCACAGTGCGGCCCCGTCGCGGATATCGAAGCGGGCCCCGTGCAGGACGCACTCGATGCTGGCCTCGATGGTATCAAAGGTGCCCGAGGACAGCTCGAACTCGTCGTGGGTGCACTGGTCTTCCAGCGCGTACAGCTCGCCGTCCAGGTTGAACACCACGATCGGCGTGCCGGTCACTTCATCAAAGGTGCTCTTCATCTCGCCCGGCAGCAGCTCGGCGCTGGCGCAGACGAAGGTCCAGGTATCGCTCACGCCGGCACCGCCAGCGGCTTTTCCAGGATCTCGAAGCGCAGATCGTCGCGCTTGGGGATGCCGAAGCGTTCATCGCCATACGGGAAGGGCTTTTTGATGCCGGTGCGCTGGTAGCCGCGGCGCTCGTAGAAGGCGATCAGCTCGTCGCGGATGTCGATCACCGTCATCTGCATGACCGGCACGCCCCACTCGCGCGCGGCGTGGGCTTCGGCGGCCAGCATCACCTGCTTGCCGATGCCGCCGCCCTGCTGGGACGGGGCCACCGAGAACATGCCGAAGTAGCCCTTGCCCTGGTCATCGGCCACGTGCGCGCAGGCCAGCAGCTGGCCGTCGCGTTCGGCGAGCAGGATGGTGCTGCGCGGGCGCTCGATGTCGGCCTGCAGGCCCTGCGGGTCGATGCGGGCGCCATCGAGGATGTCGGCCTCGGTGGTCCAGCCGGCGCGGCTGGCCTCGCCCCGGTAGGCGGAGGTGACAAGGGTGACGAGGGCGGGGATGTCGGCCAGCGTGGCGGCGCGGTAGGTGAGGGTGCTCATGCGGCCATTTTAGGCTGGTCGGGGCCGGGACGGAAACGACCGGGGCCGGCAACAAAAAACGCCGTGGCAGGCCACGACGTTCCGGTGGGACATAGACGGGCGAAGGCTCAGCCCAGCAGCTTGCGCACCTTGTTCAGCGCCACGATGAAGCGCTCGATCTCGTCATGCGTGTTGTAGAACGCCAGCGAGGCGCGGCAGGTCGCGGCGACCCCGTAGTACTGCAGCAGCGGGTGCGCACAATGCTGGCCCGAGCGCACGGCGACGCCTTCCAGATCGAGCAGGGTGGCCAGATCGTGCGAATGCGCGCCGTCCACCAGGAAGGAGACCACCGCCGCCTTGTCCGGCGTGGTGCCGAAGATGCGCAGGCCCTCGATCTTGTTCAGCTCTTCGGTGAAGTGCGCCAGCAGCTCGCCTTCGCGGGCTTCCACGTGCTCCAGGCCCAACGACGCGAGGTAATCCACCGCCACGCCCAGGCCGATGAAACCGGCGATGTTCGGGGTACCGGCTTCGAACTTGTGCGGGGCGTCGTTGAACACGGTGCCTTCGAAGCTGACTTCCTTGATCATCTCGCCACCGCCGAGGAACGGCGGCATGGCGTCCAGATGCTCACGCTTGGCCCACAGCGCGCCGGTGCCGGTCGGGCCGCACATCTTGTGGCCGGTGATGGCATAGAAGTCGCAGCCGATCGCGGGGATGTCGACCTTGCGGTGCGGCACGGCCTGCGAGCCATCCACCACGGTGACGATGCCGCGCTTGCGGGCTTCGCGGCAGATCTCGCGGACGGGGTTGACCGTGCCCAGCACGTTGGAGACGTGGGCAACCGCGAGCAGCTTGACCTCGGGGGTCATCGCCGCACGCAGTGCATCCAGATCCAGGGCGCCCTCCGGGGTGATCTCGGCCACGCGGATCGTCGCGCCGGTGCGCTGGGCGACCAGTTGCCACGGCACGATGTTGGCGTGGTGTTCCATGCGCGAGACCAGGATGACATCGCCGGCCTTCAGCCGTGGCAGTGCCCACGAATAGGCGACCAGGTTGATCGCGAACGTCGTGCCGCTGCACAGCACCAGCTCGCTGGCGCGCACATTGAGGAGGCGTGCCAGCTTGTTGCGCGCGCCTTCGTAGGCATCGGTCGCCTCGGTGCCGAGCGCATGCACGGCACGGCTGACGTTGGCGTTGTAGCGGCGGTAGAACTCGTCCACCGCGCCGATCACCTGCACCGGCTTCTGGCCGGTGTTGGCGTTGTCGAAATACACCAGCGGCTTGCCGTGCACTTCGCGCATCAACAGCGGGAAGTCCAGGCGCACGCGGTCCCAATCGGGTGCGGCGCCGGTATCGGCGACCGGGCGCGGCGTGGACAGGTTCATGCCACGCCCGCCAGGGCCAGCGCACGGTCGAGCTGGGCGGTGAGCTGCTCGGTCAGGCGCGCGTCGAGGGCGTTCAGCGGTTCATGGCAGAACGCCGCGCTCAGCAGCTGCTGCGCGCGATCGGCCGGCAGGCCGCGCGAGCGCAGGTAGAACAGCGCATTGGCATCGAGCTGGCCGACCGTGGCGCCGTGGGCAGCCTTCACTTCGTCAGCATCGATCACCAGCGTGGGCTGGGTGTCGATCTCGGCATCGGCGGAGAGCAGCAGGTTCTTGTTGGAGAGGTTGGCGTCGGTGCCATCGGCGCCTTCGCGGATGTGGATGCCACCGTGGAAGACCACGCGGCTGCGGTTGGCCGCCACACCACGCCAGACCATTTCCGAGGCGGTATCGCGTGCGATGTGCTCGATGCCCAGGCGGGTGTCGACATGGCGGCGGCCGTTGCCAAGCAGCACGCCGTTGGCGGTCAGCTGGGCGTTGTCGCCTTCCAGGCGGACGTTAAGCTCATGGCGGCTCAGCGCGGCGCCCAGTTCCAGATCGACACGGCGGTACTGCGCGTTGCGGGCCAGCACGGCGTCGGTGCGCAGCAGCGAGGTGGCGCGGGTGGCATCGGCCTGCACGCGGGCGTGCGAGAGCACGGCATCCTGCGCCAGGTGGACGTGCACCAGGGTGTTGTCCAGGTGCGCGGCATCACCGACATGCAGGTGGTGCTCGACCACGCCCAGTGCAGCGCCAGCACGAAGTTCGATCAGGTGGCGGTGGTGCCAGGACAGATCGGTATCGCCGGCCACGCTGATGAACACCAGCTGCAGCGGCGCCTCGACCTGCACGCCTGCGTCCACGCGCAGCAGCACGCCTTCATCGGCAAGCGCAGCGTTGAGGCGGGCGAACACTTCCTCGCTGCGCTCGAAGCGGCGCCCGAGGAAACGAGCGGCTTCATCGCCCGCGGCCAGTGCCGAAGACAGGGTGGCCAGCTGCACACCGGCCGGCACCGCAGCGACATCGCTCAGCGCGCCGGACGGGCGACCATTGACGAACACCAGCCGCGGCGACGGGATGTCGGCCAGCAGGGCGGCATCGACCACGGCCGGGGCAAGTGGGGCGGGCTTGAAGCTGCGACGCTCCAGCTGGCGCAGGGAGGTGTATTTCCAGGCTTCGGTACGCGGGCCGGGCAGGCCAGCCTGCAGGGCGGCATCCAGCTCGGCGCGACGTGCATCGCTGCCGCAGAAGCCGCTGGCGAGGGAATCGAGCAGGGCGCTCATCAGACCGCTGCCTCCGGCACCACACGGTCCTTCAGGAAGTGGTAGCCATGGGCTTCCAGTTCCAGGGCCAGTTCCGGGCCGCCGCTCTGCACGATCTTGCCGTCGGCCAGCACGTGCACCACGTCCGGCTTGATGTAATCGAGCAGGCGCTGGTAATGGGTGATCACGATGAAGGAACGGTCCGGCGAACGCAGCGCATTGACGCCGTCGGCCACGCTCTTGAGCGCGTCGATATCCAGGCCGGAGTCGGTTTCATCCAGGATCGCCAGCTTCGGCTCGAGCACGGCCAGCTGGAAGATCTCGTTGCGCTTCTTCTCGCCACCGGAGAAGCCTTCGTTGACGCCACGGTGCAGCAGCTCGTCCTTCAGGTGCAGCACGGCCAGCTTCTGGCGGACCAGCTTGAGGAACTGCATCGAATCCAGTTCTTCCTCACCACGCGCCTTGCGCTGGGCGTTGAGCGCGGCGCGCAGGAAGTAGGTGTTGTTCACGCCGGGGATTTCCACCGGGTACTGGAAGGCCAGGAACAGGCCGGCGGCGGCGCGTTCTTCCGGTGCCAATTCGAGCAGATCACGGCCTTCGAACTGCACGCTGCCTTCGCTCACGTCATAGCCATCGCGGCCGGCCAGGACGTTGCCCAAGGTGGACTTGCCGGCGCCGTTGGGGCCCATGATGGCGTGCACCTGGCCGGGCTTCACGTCGAGCGAGAGGCCCTTGAGGATTTCTTTGTCGCCGATGCGTGCGTGGAGGTTGTCGATCTTCAACATGTCGATAATCGTCTTGTCAGATAGGGGAACTGGAGGCAGCGCGACTCAGAGGTCGTATTCGCTGCGCTCGAGGAATTCGTTGCGCAGGTAAGTGACCCGCGCGGTGGTCAAGGCCGCCTTGGCGCCGGAATACAGCATCGGGTACATCGAGCCGTACAGCAGGCGAGGGTTCTCGTTCTCGCCCACCGGGTAGCGCGCGTCCAGATCGGCGTCGCGCAGCTGGACCCACAGGCGCTGCGCGGCTTTCATCTTTGCCAGTGCGACCGGCTCGCCGGCCAGCTTGGCCACGATCTGACGGTACACTGCGTTCAGTTCGGCATCGGCCTGCTTGAACTCGCCGTCAGCGCAGGCATTGAGCTCGAGCTGGTTGCCACCCGGATCGCATTTCACGTCCTGCGCGGCCACCGGCGCCACCGCGCCCAGCAGCAGACCCAGGCTGATCAGGACGCGGATCATCCGACCGAGCCTTCCAGGCTGACTTCCAGCAGCTTCTTGGCTTCCACCGCGAACTCCATCGGCAGCTCGCGGAAGACCTGCTTGCAGAAGCCATCGACGATCATCGAGACCGCGTTTTCCTGGTCGATGCCGCGGGCGCGGCAATAGAACAGCTGGTCGTCGGAGATCTTGGAGGTGGTCGCTTCGTGCTCGACCGTCGCGCTGGGGTTCTTCACCTCGATGTAGGGGAAGGTGTGCGCGCCGGACTTCTTGCCGATCAGCAGGGAATCGCACTGGGTGTAATTGCGCGCGCCCTCGGCACCGCGATCGATCTTCACCAGGCCACGGTAGGTGTTCTGGCCATGGCCGGCGCTGATGCCCTTGCTGACGATCTTGCTCTTGGTGCGCTTGCCGATGTGGATCATCTTGGTGCCGGTGTCGGCCTGCTGACGATGGTGGGTCAGCGCGACCGAGTGGAACTCGCCGACCGAATCATCGCCAAGCAGCACGCACGACGGGTACTTCCAGGTGATCGCCGAGCCGGTCTCGACCTGGGTCCAAGTGACCTTGCTGCGCGCACCACGGCATTCGGCACGCTTGGTGACGAAGTTGTAGATGCCGCCCACGCCGTTCTCATCGCCCGGGTACCAGTTCTGCACCGTGGAGTACTTGATCTCGGCATCTTCCAGCGCGACCAGCTCGACCACCGCGGCATGCAGCTGGTTCTCATCGCGCATCGGCGCGGTGCAGCCTTCCAGGTAGGACACGTACGCCTTGTCCTCGCAGATGATCAGCGTGCGCTCGAACTGGCCGGTGTGGCCGGCGTTGATGCGGAAGTAGGTGCTCAGTTCCATCGGGCAACGCACGCCCTTGGGGATGAACACGAAGCTGCCATCGGAGAACACCGCCGAGTTGAGCGCGGCGAAGTAGTTGTCGCCGACCGGCACCACGGTACCCAGGTACTGTTTGACCAGCTCCGGGTGTTCCTTGATCGCTTCGGACATGGAGCAGAAGATCACGCCCTTCTCGGCCAGTTCCTTGCGGAAGGTGGTGCCGACCGAAACCGAATCGAACACCGCATCCACGGCGACGCCGGCCAGCTTGGCGCGCTCATGCAGCGGCACGCCGAGCTTGTCGTAGGTGTCCAGCAGTTCCTTGGGCACGTCGTCCAGCGAGGCGTACTTCGGGCCCTTGGGCGCGGAGTAATAGCTCAGCGCCTGCAGGTCGATCTGCGCGATCTGCAGCTTGGCCCAGTCCGGCATCGGCATGGTCAGGAAGTGGCGGTAGGCGTCCAGGCGCCACTGCGTCATCCATTCCGGCTCGTCCTTCTTGGCCGACAGGGCACGGATGGTGTCCTCGTCCAGGCCGGGCGGCAACGAGTCCGATTCGATGTCGGTGATGAAGCCCGCCGAATACTTGCGGCCGAGCTGCTCATGGATCTCGCGGTTGGGGGTATCGCCGGTGGCGACGGTATCGAGGGTATCGGTGGCCATGGGGGCTGCCTGATCAGGAGACGACATCCGCCGCGATCGCGCGGCGGTGGGCGTCAACAAGGGGAAGAGGGGGCAGGATCTGCGCCAGGGTGACCGCGCGCAGCGCTTCGGACACCACGTCGTTGATCATCCGCCAGCTGCTGCGCGCGCCACACTGCAGCTCGCGGCCGCACTGGCTGTGGTCGTGGGCGCACTCGGTCAGGCCCAGTGGCCCTTCCATGGCTTCCACGATCTCGAACAGCGTGATCTGGTCTGCCGCGCGGGTCAGCCGGTAGCCGCCGCGGACGCCGCGCAGGCCTTCGACCAGACCGGCCTGGGCCAGCGGCTTGAGCAGCTTGCTGACGGTGGGCGGTTCCAGACGGGCGAACTCGGCCAGTTCAGTCGCACTGAGCACCTCGCCCGGGCGGGCAGCGAGCACGGTCAACACGACGGTGGCGTAATCGGTGAGCTTGGTGACGCGGAGCATGTCGGGTGCAGAACCATAAAGCGGACTGAAATTGTACGCTTTTCTCCGGCGGCATCCAACCCGCCCGTTCAGGCGCCCGCAGGGCGGCCCTGAGCCCATATTGAAGCGTATCGCTTTGGCAATCACAAAGATTAAGCGAGAATCGGGGCTTCCCACCGCAACGGTCAGCCAGATGCCCAAGAAGATCCAGGCCCGCAAGTCCACCATCCATGGCAATGGCGTGTTCGCGCTGGCGCCGATCAAGAAGGGCGAGCGGGTCATCCAGTACAAGGGTCTGCTGCGCAGCCACGCCGACGTGGACGCCGACGACACCGGGGATGTGGAAAGCGGTCATACCTTCCTGTTCACCCTCAATGACGACTACGTTATCGATGCGAACTACAAGGGCAACGACGCGCGCTGGCTCAACCACAGCTGCGATCCGAACTGCGAAGCGGTGATCGAGGAAGCCGAGGGTGACAACCGCCGCGAGGACAAGGTCTTCATCGAGGCGATCAAGGACATCAAGCCGGGCGATGAGTTGACCTACAACTATGGCATCACCCTGGCCGAGCGTCACACCGCGCGCCTGAAGAAGATCTGGGAATGCCGCTGCGGGTCGAAGAAGTGCACCGGCACGATGTTGCAGCCCAAGCGCTGATCCCACCGGTCGCCACCGACTCCCGATCGGTGGCTGTCCCGACACGCTGTGCACATCGTGGTCACCGCCGCCCAATGCACCCGTGGCCACACTGAGCGCTCCTACTTACTGGAGCCGCTCCATGGCACACGCACTCAACGGCAAGCACATCGCGATCCTCGCCACCGATGGCTTCGAACAGTCCGAGCTGCAGGAACCCAAGCGCCTGCTGGAATCCTGGGGCGCCTCGGTCAAGGTGATCGCCCCCGGTGACGCCCGCACGATCCGCGGCTGGAAAGACAAGGACTGGGGCGAGAACGTCACGGTCGATGCACCGCTGAAAGGCGCCAAGGCCGACGAGTACGACGCGCTGGTGCTGCCCGGCGGCGTGATCAATCCTGACAAGTTGCGCATCGACGCCGATGCGATCGCGCTGATCAAGGCCTTCGGTGGAGCGGGCAAGCCGGTTGCCGCGATCTGCCACGGCCCGTGGCTGCTGGTCGAGTCCGGCCTGGCCAAGGGCCGCAAGGTCACCTCGTGGCCGTCGCTGAAAACCGATCTGGGCAATGCCGGTGCCGAATGGACCGATGCCGAAGTGGTGGTGGATGGTGGCCTGATCACCAGCCGCAAGCCGGGGGATATTCCGGCCTTCGCCGATGCGGTGGCCAAGGCGTTGGCCGGTTGATCGTGTGGGCACCGACCCAGGTCGGTGCCCACCATCGCCTTATTTGCTGAGCAGCCCGGCCGGCACCAGCGCGCCGAGATCCTGGTTGAAGGTGACCACCAGCTTGCCGTTCTCCACCTGCGCCGACTGCACCTGCAGCGTGCCGAGCACCGCGGCCACGCTCGGGTCGATCTTGTAGATCGGCTCGCGCTGGGCGTAATCGGTGAGCCAGGCATTGAGCAGGCCGCGCGTACGCGAATCCAGCTTGCCGCCGTTGTTGGCCGGGGTGAAATCATCGACCGTCGGCTCCTGCAGGTGGAAGCCCTGGGTCTGCGCGTCATAGCGCAGGCCGCTGCTCAGCTTCACTTTACCCAGCGGCGCCGGGTTGCCGCCGGCGGTCGCCATGGCGACATCGAAACCCAGGTCCAGCCGGCTGCCCTGCGGAAGGGTCAGCTGCGGATGGCTCATCGTCATTGCGATCAGGCCCCCCAGCGCGTTCTGCGTGCGCGGGAAGCTGCCGTCGAGGTACTGCTGCACATCGGTGGCGCCGACCGACAACTGGCGGCCGGACACGCTGGGCGCGGCCTGCGCGCCAATGGCGGCGGCCAGCAGCACGGTGCAGGCGGCGAGGCGGGACAACAGCGGACGAACGTTCATGGCGGCAGGCCGTGGGGAATGAGATGCCAACAATAGCGCGCGCGGCTGAATCCAGCTTTGACGTACGTGGTCAGGTGGCGATGGCGCCCCCTGCCGATGCAGTCAGTTCAGTACCGGCTGGATCGAGGCGCCGTGGATCTCCCACCCGCTCCCATCCGCGCGTGGTTGCAGCCGATACCAGCCTTCGAAACGCAGGGTGCTTGTGCCGGTGCTGACCCGGATCTGGACCGGCACTTCGCGCAGGCGCGAAGGCTGGGCGGTGTCCCGTGCGATGGGCGCGCTGGTCTTGATGCGCAGCCCGCGGAAGTCGGGCAGTGCGCGAAGCGCGGCATCGTCCGGGTGACCGCCCGGGCTGCCGCCGGTCCACTGTGCGTCGGCGGTGGCGACGGCGCCCTGCGCCAATGCACTCAGATAGCGATGCACCAGCGAGGGCTCATCCAGTGCGTCGGCGGCCACTGCGCTGAGCGCGATCGGTGCCGCGGCGGTGGGTGGGGGCGTCGGTGCGCTGTCCTGCGGCGGCACGTCGTCGGCGTCCGCTGCGCCTTCGGGCGCCGCAGGTGACTCGGCCAAGGGCGGATGCTGCTGGCAGGAGCAGCCGTGCAGGAACAGCAGCGGAAGCAACAGGACGGCGCGGCGCATGCAGGACTCTCCCCGGAGAGCGCCGAGTGTAGCGCCACGCCCGGCGCTTGGCTCAGGGCGCGCCCTGGATCGACTCCAACGCGGCGAGCACCTCATCCAGCTGCGGTTGCAGCACGGTGAGCGGGTGGCTGGGTTCCTCGGCGTGGCGCTGGGCGAGATCGCGCAGCAGCTGGGTGGCCACGATGGCCGCGGCACGTTCGTCGCCGCTGAGCCCGGTGTTGCGCCGCGCGATTTCCAGCAGGCGCATCCAGTCCTGCTGTGCACGATGCTCCAGCTCGATGGTGCAGCGCCCGCTGCACTGCAGGCCGTCCTTTTCAATCGGGGTGACGGTGATGCGGTAACGCTGGGAAGAAGAGCTGGCCATGGCTGCCTGCGCGGTGGGGGACAAGGCCACCATAGGCTGCGATGCGTACCGCGACGACAGGCGCGGTCGCACGCAGTGTTCCACCCTGTGCGTTCCGGTCGGGCCTGCTCTGCCGTGGAGCGCGGCAGGACAGGCATCCGCACGGTTCTCGGGTATCCGCCGCGTGTTTGGCAACGCTGTGTTTCGCTGCGAATGCCGCGCCCAAAAAAACGGGACGGCGTGAGCCGTCCCGTTCGGTGCTGCAGGAAGCGCGCAGATTAGAGCGCGGCGTCCTTGAGCTTCTTGAGCGGACGCACCTTCAGCTTGGTGGACGCCGGCTTGGCGGCGAACCACTGCTCTTCCTTGGTGAACGGGTTGATGCCCTTGCGCTTCGGCTTGGCCGGCACGCTGACGGTGGAGATCTTCAGCAGGCCCGGCAGGGTGAAGCTGCCCGCGCCCTTCTTGTGCACCGAAGCGGCGACGGCGCCTTCCAGCGAGGCGAGCACGGCGCGCACGTCCTTGGCGACAACGCCGGACGCTTCAACGATGTGTGCAACCAGACCAGACTTGCTCAGCACTTCCTTGATCGGCTTGGGAGCGGCCGGCTTCGCGGCTGCCTTCGTAGCGACTTTCTTTACTGCCTTCTTCGGGGCAGCCTTCTTAGCGGTCTTTGCCATGGTTTCCTGTTCCGTGAACGGTTGGTTGTTTGGTCGCGCCGAACCCCGTCGGCAAGCGAAATGTAGGGCAACTATGGGGCGCCGCCAATAGGCAAACGCATAAAAATTCGTGATTTCCACGCCCTTCGTTACCGCAGTGCATCAGGTCATAGCCAAAAAACAGGGTCCGCCCTCGCGGCGGAGGCCATCGGTCATGGACCGTCGCACCCCGACTGTCGCACGAAAACCGCTTGAAAACAGCATCGATCTTGATGGCCGATTCAGCTGGGAGCGCCACCTGCCATGGAGCTGACGGCAGCCAGACACGGTGCTAACGCGGGGCGGTCTAGGCTGGCCTGGCCATTCATCCCGCAGGAGATCAACGATGGGTATTTCGCGTCATGCCACCGCGCATTGGGAAGGTGACCTCAAGACAGGCAAGGGACAATTGAGCACGCCCCAGAGCGGCTTGATGGACAAAACCCGCTATGCCTTCAGCAGCCGCTTCGGTGATGAGAAGGGCACCAACCCGGAAGAACTGATCGCCGCCGCACACGCCGGCTGCTTCACCATGGCGCTGTCGGCCAAGCTCACCGAGGCCGGTTTCGTGCCGACCTCGCTGGATACCGAAGCCAAGGTCGACCTCTCGATGGAGGGTGGGCCCCAGCTGTCGCAGATCACGTTGAAGGTGAAGGCCGTAGTGCCGAACATCGAGGCCACCCAGTTCCGTGCCATCGCCGACGACGCCAAGCAGAACTGTCCGGTCTCCAAGGCGCTCAGTGCGGTACCGATCAGCCTTGAGGCCGAGCTGGCCGGCTGATCCGCGCCCGCGATTGGTGCACAGCAGATTGTGATGGGAAAGCGGCGGCCGCATAGTCGCCGCTTTCCTGTTGTGGGGTATCTGCATGCGTCCGACCGCTCTTGCCGCCCTGATGGCCTGCCTGCTGGCCGGCACCGCGCAGGCCGATGTGCGCCTGCTGACCGCCGCCACCATCCATACCGGGGATCCCGACGCGCCGGCGGCCACCGCGCTGGCGTGGGATACCGACACCGGGCGCGTGCTCGCCGTCGGTGATCGCCAGGCACTGTTGACGCTGTACCCACTGGCGGCGCTGACCGACGTTGGCCAGGCCACCGTGATCCCGGGGCTGATCGATGCCCATGCACACCTGATGTTCCTGGGCGGCACCCTGATGCAGGCCGACCTGACCGGTGCGACCAGTACCCAGGACATCGTGGCGCGCCTGCAGCGCTTTGCGGCCGACAATCCCGAGGGCTGGCTGCTGGGCAGCGGCTGGGACCAGAACCGGTGGCCGGACAAGCAGTTCCCGACCGTGGCCGACCTCGACGCGGCGTTCCCGGACCGGCCGGTCTGGTTGGGTCGCATCGATGGTCACGCGGGCTGGGGCAACAGCGCGGCACTGCGCGCGGTCGCACGGCAGCCCGGCCAACGCGCGTTGAAGGGCAGCTGGCAGCCGGCCGGCGGGCGCATCGTGCGCGATGCCAAGGGGCAGCCGAGCGGGGTGTTCGTCGATGAAGCGATGACCCTGGTGCAGGCGGCGATCCCAACGCCAAGCGACGCCGCCCGCGAGCAGATGCTGACCCGCGCACTGGATAAAGCGGTCAGCCAAGGCCTGACCGGTGTGCACGACATGGGCGTATCGCGCGCCGATCTGGCCCTGATGCGCCGCTTCGCCGATGCCGGCACGCTGCCGCTTCGCATCGATGCGTATGCCGATGGCAATGGCGATGCCCTCGCTGATCTGTGTGCACAGGGCGCGTACCAGCATGCCGGTGGCCGCCTGGAAATGCGCGGGGTCAAGCTCTTCATGGACGGCGCGCTGGGCAGCCGCGGTGCCGCCCTGTTGGCCGATTACAGCGACGACCCGCACAACCGCGGGTTGCTGGTGACCTCGCCGGCCGATTTTGAAACGGCGGTGCGCAAGGCCGATGGCTGTCACATCCAGGTCGCCACCCACGCGATCGGGGATCGTGGCAACCGGATTGCACTGGATACCTATGCCAAGGTGCTGGGCGAGCGCCGGGGCAGCGACCATCGCTGGCGGATCGAGCATGCGCAGGTGGTGGCGCTGGAGGACATTCCGCGCTTTGCCCAGCTCGGTGTGATCGCCTCGATGCAACCTACCCACGCCACCTCGGACATGGGCTGGGCGCAGGATCGGGTCGGTCCCGAGCGCATCCTTGGGGCCTATGCGTGGCGGCGGATGCTGGGCTCCGGTGCCCGGCTCGCGCTGGGTTCGGACTTCCCGGTGGAACAGGTGGATCCGCGCCTGGGCCTGTATGCCGCCGTCACCCGCCAGGACCGTACCGGCCAACCGCCGGC
>NZ_JBHFHW010000004.1:447667-459711 GCF_057333975.1 Stenotrophomonas sp. AGC87 | reverse complement strand
CCGATGGCACGCCGACCGAGGTCCTGACGCGGGAGCACATCGAGCGTGTCTACCAGCAGCCGGTGCTGGTGCTGCGGCATCCGCAGCGCGATGTCCCGTTGGTGGTGGTGACCGACGCGTAGCGCCGGGAGTTACCCCGGCGCCGCCACCCTTTACCAGCCGAAGCGCGCCGTCGCCATCACGGTGCGGCCGCTGCCGTAGTAGCACGACGACACGCCGGTACAGGTGGATACGAAACGCTTGTCGGCCAGGTTGCTGGCGTTCAAGGCCAGCTGCACGCGGGTGCTGCCGAACTGGCCGAGGTCGTATCGGATCGCGGCATCGAACAAGGTGTACGACGGGATGAGATACAGGTTGGCGCTGTCGCCGTAGCTCTTGCCATTGTAGCGCGCACCGGCGGCCAGGCTCAGGCCCTGCAGAGCGCCGCCCTGGAAGGTGTAATCCGCCCAGAACGAGGCGCTGTAGTCGGGCACCATGATCAGTTCCTTGCCCTTGTACTGATCGCTGCGCGTCATCTCCGAATCCATCCAGGTGGCTGCGCCGATCAGGCTGAAGCCCTGCGTGGGAGTGACGCGGCCTTCCAGCTCAACGCCGCGGATGCGGCCTTCGCCGTCCTGGATCGAGCACCGCGCGTTGCCGGTATTGCCGCAGCTCATGTGGCTCAGGTCGGGATCCTGGGTGACCAGGTTTTCCTGGCGCAGGTCGTAGGCGGCGAGGGTGATCAGGCCGTCGATGCTGGCCGGCTGGTACTTGACGCCGGCCTCCCACTGCTTGCCATACACCGGATCGAACGCGCGCCGATCAAAACTCTGCAGCGCGCTCGCGGTGGAGGGCTGGAAGGATTCGGCGTAGCTGACATAGGGCGTGAACCCGCTGTCGAACACGTACAGCAGGCCGGCATTGCCTGAGAACGCCTCGCTCTTGATCACACTGCGCGGCTGCAGCACCGTCGCGCCCGTCACCAGGTTGCGGGTGGTGCTGGAGGAATCGTCCTTGGTCCAGTCATACCGGCCGCCAAGGGTCAGGCGCCATTGGCCAAGGGCCAACTGGTCCTGCAGGTACAACCCGCTCTGGCGGTTGATCCCTTCGGTGGGGCTCAGCGAGGTGACGCGCGGCGTGTAACCGCTGTACACCGGGTTGAAGATGTCGATCGGTGCCGGGTTGCTCATCGCACCGCGCACGCCTTCCCAATCGGCCTTCTGCCAATCCCAGCCCAGCAGCAGGGTGTGGTCGACCGCGCCGGTGGCGAAGCGTGCCTGCAACCGCGTGTCCAGCGTATCGCCATCGGAATCGCCGGTGCCGTAGGTGGCGCGGCGCTTCTGGGTGCGGCCATCGGCGTTGAGCGCACCGTCGGTGACCACGCCGCGGTACAGCGAATCCACGTGCGTGCGTCGCGCGCTCTGGCTCAGGGTGAGGTGATCGTTGAACTGGTGCTCGAACAGCCAGCCTGCGGTCCACATCGTGCGGTCGAACGTGTTCCAGCTCGGCTCGCCGATGAAGGTGGTGTTCTTCATGTGGCCATACGGCGTGGCGTTGAGCGTGCCGGCCATCGGCAGGAACTGGTATGTCGAACCGCCATCATCCTTCTGGTACAGGCCGAGCAGAGTGATGCGGGTGCGCTCGGCCATCTGCCAGGTATAGCTGGGAGCGAGGAACCAGTGCTGCTGTGCGGTGTGCTTGATCTGGGTGTCGCCGTCGCGATACAGGCCGACCAGGCGGAACAGGTGGTCGTTGTCGGCCGTGCCGGCGCCGACGTCGAACGCCGCGTTGTACTGGCCATTGGCATCCACACCCACGCGCAGCTGCTGCTCCTGATCCGGCGTCGGCGTCTTGCTCACCTGGTTGACCATGCCACCCGGGGCGACCTGACCGTACATTACCGCCGACGGGCCCTTGAGCACTTCCGCCCGCTCCAGGTTCCAGCTGTCGAACATGCTGCGGTTCCACTGCGTGCCCTGCGGCGCGCGCATGCCGTCCAAGGTGACGTTGTTGGCCCAGCTGCCGGCATCGAAGCCACGGATGCGGAAGTCATCCACGCGGTTGTCGATGCCCGAGCTCTCCAGGCTGACACCGGCGACATAGCGCATCGCATCGTTGAGCGACTGCACACCGCGCGCATCCAGTTCCGCCCGCTCGATCACCGATACCGATTGCGTGGTCTCGGCCAGCGTGGTGTTGGTTTTGGTTGCGCCGCTGATGCTGTTAGCAGCGCGGTAGGCATTGACGCGCACCGCGTCCAGATCGGTGGCGGTCTGGGCGTAGGCGGCGGGAACGAATGCGGTGGCCAGGCAGGCCAGGGCCAGCAGGTTGGGGCGCAACCGGCGCGGATGCAGGAGCAGGGAGCAGGGCATGGGCAACAACTCGAGAACGCGGAGGAAGGGGCGCTGGCGCTGGCTCGGCTTCCGGGGTCGGGTGGCGCCAGCCTCGCGGGCGTCGTCAAGACGACGCATATGGCCCCATTTTAGGGATAGTCGCCGCATTCGCAATTGCGACACATTCGCACACGCAGGGTGGGCCGATCTAGAATCGCCGACATGAATGGTGTAAATGTGTGTAAATGACGATCAGTGTTGCAATGGTGGCGCTAATTGGGGCTTGTGGACGGCCATCAGAGGTCTACAATGCCGGCTACACCCCAGGTGACCCTCATGACTTCGATGCCGCTTCTGACGTTTTTTACCCTGACCCGCGTTTACGCGGCACGGGCGCGTCTGCCAATCGGAGTGCGAGGCTGCTGACCAGAACGCCGGTCACCCTGGACCCCACGCAGAGCGCCCACCGGGCGCTCTTTTCGTTTCCACGTAGCAGAACTGTTTGAAGGAGAACGTGCCATGCACCAGATCGCCGAGCCCCAAACCTGGCCGCACGCCCGTTAGCCAACGGCGGCGTGCGGCTCCCCGATGTTGGCAGCGAGACCTATCCCATGAACACCCATACCCAGACCCTTACCCTCCGGCGCAACCTCGGCATCATTGCCCACATCGACGCCGGCAAGACCACACTCACCGAGCGGCTGCTGTGGAAAACCGGCGAGATCCATCGCGTCGGTGAGGCGCATGACGGCGCGGCGACCACCGATTTCTCGGCGATCGAGCGCGAGCGTGGCATCACCATCGGCGCGGCCGCCGTGCAGGCCCATTGGGCACCGCGCGCCCAGCCGATCCATCACTTGACCCTGATCGACACCCCCGGCCACATCGATTTCGCGATCGAAGTGGAACGGTCCCTGCGCGTGCTTGATGGCGCGGTCGCGGTGTTCTCCGCGGTGGACGGCGTGCAGCCCCAGTCCGAATCGGTCTGGCGCCAGGCGCGTCGCCATGGTGTGCCGCTGATCGCCTTCGCCAACAAGATGGACCGCACCGGTGCGTCCTTCGAGCGCGTGCTCACCCAGCTGCGCGAGAAGCTCCGTGCCACGCCGTGGGCGCTGGGCGTGCCGGTCGGGACCGAAAGCCAGTTCAACGGCTGGGTGGACCTGGTGGACCGCAGCACCGTGCATTGGGATGACAAGGGCACGGCCCTGCGTCATGCCTGGACGACCGATGAGACTGCCCAGTGGCTGCCGCAGCGCGAGGCGCTGATCGAAGCCGTGGCCGATGCCGACGACGTGCTGGCACAGGCGTGGCTGGAAGGCGCGGTGATCGACAACGCACAGCTGCGCGCGGCGATCCGTCGCGGCACCTTGGCCGGTGCCGGCGTACCGGTGCTGGCGGGTTCGGCGTTCAAGAGCAAGGGCGTGGAGACGCTGCTGGATGCGGTGGTCGACTATCTGCCCTCGCCACTGGACCGGCCGGCGGTGGTCGCCACCGAGAACAGCAGCGATGTGCTGCTGCCACCGGACCCGGATGGCCCGCTTGCGGCGTTGCTGTTCAAGATCACGCACCAGAACCACGGTGCGCTGAGCTTCGTGCGGGTGTATTCGGGCACGCTGAAGGTGGGCGACGCGCTGGCCAGTTCGCAGCATCCGCAGGGGCGACGCGTCAGTCGCCTGGTGCGGGTGCAGGCCGACCAGACCCACGACATCAAGCAGGCTGTGGCCGGTGACATCGTCGCGGTGCTGGGCTGGAAGGATGCGGTCAGCGGTGAAACGCTGAGTGCACCATCGCGCCCGCTGCTGCTCGATACGATCCAGGCGCAGCATGCGGTGCTGGCATGGCGGTTGACGGCGGAGAAGGCCTCGGACCTGATCCGCATCAGCCAAGGGTTGGCCAGCCTGGCGCAGGAGGATCCGTCGTTCCGTGTCGAGACCGATGCGGACAGCGGTGAAACCCTGATCTGGGGTATGGGCGAGCTGCATCTGGAAGTGATGGTTGAGCGCCTGCGCACGGAGTGGGGCGTCACCATCCGCACCGGCGAGCCGCGCGTGGCCTATCAGGAAACGCCGAAGCGTGCGGTCCAGCGGGTGGAAGGCAAGGTCGCCAAGCAGACCGGCGGCCAGGGCCAGTTCGCCCAGGTGCTGATCGATGTGACGCCACGCGAGGATGGCGAGGTGACCTTCGTCGACCGCACCGTCGGCGGTGCGATCCCGCGCGGGTTCGTCAACGCGGTGGAGAAGGGCGTTCGCGCTGCACTCGGCGAAGGCCCGCTGGGCCATCCGGTGGTCGGTATCGAGGTGACGCTGGTGGATGGCCAGACCCACGTCAAGGATTCCTCGGACATGGCCTTCCATCGCGCCGGCAGCGAGGCGGTGAAAGCGGCGCTGGCCCAGGCCGGCACGCAGTTGCTGGAGCCGGTGATGGAGATCGCGATCCACGCGCCGTCGGGCAATGTCGGCGATGTGGTCGGTGACCTCAACCGCCGCAGTGGACGGGTGGCTTCGATCGAGGACCAGGACGGGCAGGCGGAAGTGCTCGGCTATGCACCGCTGGCGCGACTGGGTGGCTACACCACTTCGCTGCGTTCACTGACCCAGGGGCGCGCGTCCAGCGACATGCGCTTGAACGGGTATGAGGCGGCGCAGACGGCGTGAGCGTGCAGGAGGGATGGGAGCCGGGCGACCGGCTTCCATTCTTTTGCGTCGTGCTCAACGGTCGGTGCCACTCGGCGCGGTGCGGGATTCGTGATCCATCGCGCATCGCTGCCGCAATCGTCCACTCTTGTCGGTTCAATACCGCGATTTATGGCTGCCTGCGACACGTGGCACTGCCGCTCGTTGGCCACTGTCAACCTTACTGCCGCTAATCCGCGACCATGACTCGCGTCGTGCACGTTCAATCGCATTGACGTTTTAAGAATAGTTGTATTGACCCGCCATTTTCCGTCTGTAGCATGCCGCGCCTTATGTGTACCGACTGCCGGCCACGCGGATGAGGGAAAGTGTCATGCAACATCGCTTGAAAGAGAACGTCTCGTCAACGGAGTTCCGGCCTCGCTCTACGGCTTGTGGGATCCTTCTTCTGTGCATATCCCTTTTGCCTGCGTGCGCCGCAGGCGGCATGCAGAGCGAGCGCGATCCTGAGAAGGTCGCGCTCGCAATGTATCGTGCTGATCTGACGCTGAAACGCGATGCCATTTTATCGCTGTCGGAGTACTTCGGCGAGAAGCAGGATGACGCTGAACCGCACTGGGGGAAGAGCCCGTCCGTTGCCGTATCCGAGGCTGAGATGGCTCAGCTGGTGTACGACGACGCGGTGAGAGGCGTTGCGGTGGACCCACGGCTCAGGAGGCAGTTTGGACAGCTCTTCAGTGCGCTGATGGAACTGCGATTGCTCGCTGACTGTCGCACGACAGGTGCGAAACCGCTCGCTCCCAGCGATGCCGGCAATGCGCGTGTATCCGTTTCGCTGGAGTGCATGCACCCGACGTGGAACGTCGATGACGATGATGCTGATGTGTCGCAGCCAGCGACGAAGCGGATGGCGAAGCTCCTGAATGATGTCCAGCGTGGTATTGAGGGTCAGAGGACGGTGCGTAGCATCGCGACGCTTGAGCTGGAGCAGCACAACAATCATGGCCGGCGGGAATGGATGGTTGACCAGGGCGCAGATACCGCCGAGGCGGTGGCCGAACTTATCTACGGAAACACCAACTCATTCGGAAAGCCGTTCAGGAACGCCCTGCAGCTGCTTCGGAGTGAATCTGCCCGTGTGTTCGAGAATGCGCCATGGGAAAAGCTGCCGGCCGACGGTTTGGGTGCGCAGAACGTTGTGATGATGGCGGTCAGCGCCAGCAATAGCCTTGATAGAGACACATTCCTGGCGTACTGGACGGCTGTGGGTAAGCCAAAGGTCGCGATCGAGCGGAAGTTGTGGCCTGCTGCTGTTGAGAAACGTCGTGCCTTGACGCCACAAAGAAACTGGGTCGAGAGCGACGGTGGTCGCCACTGGCCGATCTTCGAGGCAAGTCTGAAAGCGCTTGAGGCTGCCGTCTGTGAGGCCGGCGAGCCAGAGTATGTTGTGTCCCGCACGCCTGACCTTCAGCGTTCAGCCATTGTCACGCTTAGATGCGCGGTGCCTGCGTTGGCGTACTCGCAACAGCAGGGATGGGAGGTGAACACGAAGGGGATGGCTCCGCTCAGCATAGCTGCGCAAGTACAGGCCGATTACCGGAACGTCAAGGGTGTCCAGCGCTGGGTGGCAGATGAAAGGTCCACTAACGCGGTAACGGTGGCATTGTTCAGGGCTGTCTACTTGCGGACAGCGGGAGGATCCATCGGGTCCGACATTGGCAAGGATCCGTGTTCGTCTCTTCTTCTTCTTGATGGTGGCGAACCTGACACGGCTGAGTGCCGCTGAGGCTGAGGCGTTCCTCCCACCCGGGGGGTTCTACGAAACCTGCGCCTCGGCGAGCGGAAGCGCGGCTGGACGGACCACACGGAGCTAGAATATCCATCGCAATGTCGCATGCGGCCCACGGCTGCAGCGACCGGATCTCTCCTTGGAGTACGGCAATGAGCAGCACGCATTTCTACCCGATCGGTACCCCGGGCCAGCCCTGGGGCGACGCCGAGCGCGCACAGTGGCGGGCCGGTCAGCAGCGGCAGCGCAGCTATCACGACGATGTGGTGGCCGCGCTTGAGCGCCTGGGCGAGCGTTACGAGGTGGTGCAGTACGGCCAGCTCGATTATGCGCCGGACCACTATCCGTTGTTCGCGGTGGTCAACCTTGATTGGGACGCCACCCTGCCCACCGCGCTGGTGACCGGCGGGGTGCACGGCTACGAAACCAGTGGCGTGCACGGTGCGCTGCAGTTCCTGGACCAGCACGCCGAAGCGTACGCGGGCCGTATCAACCTGATTGTCGCGCCCTGCGTCAGCCCGTGGGGTTATGAGCGCATCCAGCGCTGGAATCCGGACGCGATCGATCCCAATCGCAGTTTCCGTGGCGAAGGGATGATTGAAGAAGCGGCCTCGTTGATGCGCTGGATCGCAGCACGTGGCGACACCCTGCTGGTTCACATGGACCTGCACGAGACCACGGACAGCGATCTGCATGAATTCGATCCTGCACGCTGCGCGCGTGATGGCATTGCGCTGGTGCCGGACATCATTCCCGACGGCTTCTACGTGATCGGCAACAGCGAAGACCCGCAGCCGGCGTTCCAGCAGGCGTTGATCGCAGCAGTCGAGAAGATCACCCATATTGCCCCGGCCGACGCGAATGGCGAATTGATCGGCATGCCGCTGCAGTCGCCGGGGGTGGTCTGGGGGGAGTCGCGTTCGATCGGTGCGTGTGCCGGCTTCACCGATGCGCTGTACGCCACCACCACCGAGGTGTACCCGGACAGCCCGCGGACCTCGCCCCAGGAGTGCAACGCAGCGCAGGTCGCGGCGGTATGTGCCGGCCTGGACTTCGCCCTGGCCCATCCGCGCGGCTGATCGCCCCCCGTCCTCAGCCCCCGCCGGCGCGCTGGTGCCAAGGCGCCCGTGCGCTATCATCGGTCATCAAGGACGGGGGCGTCTGGCCGGGGAGGCCGGAGGCGACGGAGCGGGGACGATGAGCGGCGATGTCACGCAGTGGCTGCACCGATGGCGGCGCGGGGATCCGCAGGCGCAGGCGCATCTGTTCGATCTGATCTATCCCGCGCTTCGCGAGATGGCGGTGGCGCGTATCGGCCAGCGCCAGGCTGACGTGACCCTGCGGCCGACCTCGTTGATGCATGAAGCGCTGTTGCGGGTGATGGGCTCGGACGTGGAGTTCGTGGATCGCGCGCACTTCCTCGCGTTGGCGGCGTTGAAGATGCGCGCGGTGCTGGTGGATTTCGCGCGCAGTGGCGCGGCAGCCAAGCGTGGGGCCGGGGCGTGGAACCTGACCTTGTCGCACGCTGATCAGAACGTGCCCTATGCGCCGACCTGCGACTACGAGGTCCTGGCGCTGCACCAGGCATTGAACCAGCTCGCCGGGCACGATGAGCGTGCCGCACGTGCGGTGGAATACATGTATTTCGGCGGGATGGACCGCCAGGAAATCGCGGTCGTGCTGGAGGTGTCGGTACCGACGGTCGACCGCGATCTGCGCTTTGCGAAGGCTTGGCTCAATCAGCGCCTGGCCTGATCGGGGGCGTTATCGTGACAGGGGGATGGGGCAATGACGGATGACCGCTGGCAACAGCTGCGCACGATGTTCGATGCGGCGTGCGAACTGCCGCCGACGCAGTGGCGCACCGAGCTGGGGCGGATGACCAACGATCCGGCCCTGCTGGATGAGGTGATCGAGCTGCTGGAAGCGCAGACCATGGCGCTGGACAGCGCGCAGCGCCCTCTGCGCGAGTTGATTGTCCAGCTTGCCGAGCCGGATGTGCAGGTGGGTGAACGGATCGGTCCGTGGCGGCTCACCCGGCGCGTGGCCAGTGGCGGCATGGGGGCGGTGTTCCTCGCCGAGCGTGCCGACGAGACCTACCAGCAACGGGTGGCGATCAAGTTGCTTCGCGGCTTGGCGACGACCGAGATCAGCCAGCGCCTTGCCGCCGAGCGGCAGATGCTGGCCGGGCTGGAGCACCCCAACATCGCCCGGTTGTACGACGGTGGCAGCACCCCTTCCGGCCAACCCTATCTGGTGATGGAGTACGTGGACGGCGAGCCACTGGACCGCGCCTGCTGCGACCGTCCGCTCGATCTTTCCCAGCGCCTGCAGCTGTTCGTTCGGATCTGCCGTACGGTGCAGGCCGCACACGCACGCCTGGTCGTGCACTGCGATCTCAAGCCCAGCAATATTCTGGTGCGCGCGGACAACGAGCCGGTGCTGCTGGACTTCGGCATCGCACGCTGGCTGGGCGGCGCTGCCGAGTCCCGTGCCGACCGTTTCTACACGCCGGTCTACGCCAGCCCGGAACTGATTGCGGGCGAGCAGGTGGGTGTCACCACTGACGTGTACAGCCTCGGTGTGATCCTGGTCGAGATGCTGGCCGATCGCCGGCTTGGCCATGATGGGCAGCCGGCGGGTGCCGCGGTTCCGTTGCCCAGCAGCTGGGCGCGGCCATCGTGCGCGTGGCGAAAGCACCTGGAGGGAGACCTCGATGCGATCGCTGCCAAGGCCAGTGCACGTGACCCTGCCCAGCGCTATGGCTCGGTGGAGGCGCTGGCCGATGACATCGAGCGCTGGCGCACGCACCATCCGGTGCGCGCGCGTGGTGGCAAGGCGCGCTATCGGGTGCAGCGCTGGTTGCGCCGCCACTGGCAGGCGGCCGGCGTGGCGGTCGCGGTGACGGCCATGGCGGGCGGCTTCGTCTGGCGATTGAGCGAATCCAGTGCGCGCGCTCAGGAAGAAGCCGCCATCGCCGAGCAGGTCAGCGAGTTCCTGGTCGCCGCCTTCGATGCCGCCGATCCGCGCGAACGGGGTGCGCGCGGCACCGAAGATGTCAGTGCACGCGCAGTGCTCGATGCCAGCGCGGCGCAGGTCGATGCGGAGCTGGCCGATTCACCGGCGTTGCGGGCACGCCTGCAGAGCGTGTTGGGGCGCGCCTACCAGAACATCGGCCTGCCCAAGCAGGCCGAAACGCTGCTGCGCAGCGCAGCTGAAGGCCTGGCATCGCCGTCGGTCGATCGCGCGCGCCTGGCGGCGCAGACCTACAGCGATCTGTCGGTGGAGATGAGCAACGGCAAGCGGGGCGAAGAAGGCCTGAAGTACGCCGAACGTGCGCTGCAGCTGCTTGATCGCGAAGACGATGCACGCACCCGCGCACATGTGCTGAACTCGCTGGGCCTGGCCTACAGCCAGCTGGAGCGCTATCCCGAGAGCGAGGCAGCCTTCCAGCAGTCGCTGGCAATGCGCAGCACTATTCGCGAGCCGGGCACGGAAGGCGGCACCGCGACGGTGATGCAGAACATGGGGCTGATGTACCGCAACCGTGGTGAGCTGGACAAGTCCGAGCAGCTGCTGCGCGATTCGCTGGAGATCAAACGGCGCCGCAGTGAGACCAGTGCCGATTACCAGCACGGCCTGCACGCACTGGCCATGACCCTGCAGGAAGGCGGCAAGCCGAACGAAGCTGCACCGCTGCTGCTGCAATCGCGCGACCTCAGCTTGCAGCTGTATGGACATGACAGCTCCCGGACGGCCCTGGCGTACTGCGAGTTGGCGTTGCTGCACATGGATCTGGGCCGTTACACGGAGAGTGCGGAGGGCTTTGATACCTGCCTGCGCATCAGTGCGCTCACCAGTGGCGAAGACAGCATCGACCACGCGATCAACCTCAACAACTACGCCAATCTGGAAGAAGCCCGCGGCGATATCGGCAAGGCGGAGCAGCTGTACCGGCGCTCGTTGGCGATCCGCCGCCAGGTCCTGGGGCCGGACAAGCCTTCCAGCCTGCGGGCAGAGATGAACCTGGCGCGGCTGCTGATGCGCAGCGGTCGTGCCGACCAGGCCGGCCCGCTGATCCAGCGCGTGTTGCCGATCTGGCAGCGGATCAGCCCGGCCGACGCGCCGGATCTGCGCATTTCGCACCTTGGCGAGATCGAGTGGATGATCCAGCGCGGGCAATCGGCGCAGGCAGAGCAGGCGCTGCTGGCGATGGCGCCGATCGTACCGTCGATGTCGCCGCCGTTGCAGCTGCGCTACCAGCAGATGCAGGCCGAAGCGGCGCTGCGTTCCGGGCAGGCCGCCTTGGCGGCGACCCGTTGGCGTGCGGTGCTGGAGGGCAATGTTGCGTTGTTCGGGGCGCAAGCGCCGTCCGTGGCGCGCTTCCGGGTTCCACTGGCCGAGGCGCTGCAGGCCAACGGCGAGCGGGAGGCTGCGCGCCGGCAGATCGCGCAGGCCAAGCCACTGCTGGAGGCGGAGCTGGTGCCCGGCGCGCCGTATCTCCAGCGGCTGCATGCGCTGGAGGAGCGCCTCAAGGGCTAGGCTAGGCGACGCCCCGCATCAGCTCTTCAGCCACCCCTCGCAGCCCGCGCTGCCGTCGTCGGAGGTGGCCGCCTTTGCGCACGTTGCGGTCATCCGCGCCTGCAGCCGGGTGAGGCTCTCCGCGCCGTGATGCTCGCGGCTCCACGCCTGCAATGCGGAACCGAGCCGTTCGAAGCGCTGGCGGGTGCGCTGGTGGTAGCCGGCCGGCTGCACGGCGAGATCGGCGATGACCTCGGCCGTGGCGGTCTCGATCGCCCCCGCATCACCCGGGCTCAGGCGCAGCAGACCCTCCACGTACAGCACCCCCCACTGCACGCGGGTGGCCGGCCCCTGTGCGCCCTGGTAGGCCTTGTGCAGCCAGGCGATGGCCGAGGCCTTGTCGCCACGTTCTTCGGCAAGGTCGGCCAGTTCAGGCATGTAGTAGTACGGCGTCTCACTCCGATCAAGCTCGGCGAGCAGCAGTTTCTCTGCCGAAGCGTCGTCGTTGATCTGGCGCAGCACGTACACCGCGGTGCTGATCGTCGCTTGCCGTTCGTGCAGTGTGGTCGCGGCCGCATCGGCGGCGGCGACGCGTTGCGCCGCCTTTGCCTTCAGCGCTGCCGGAATGGCCTGGTCTGGCTGCTGCTCGCGCTGCAGGGCCAGTTCGGTGATCACCGTGCCCAGCCGCGCATCGGCCTTGTCGCCGAGTGCGTGGTCGGCGGTATCCAGCGCCGTGAGCAGCTTCACTCCCAGTTGCTGCGCCTGTTCCGGCGTGGGGGGGGGGGGGGG
>NZ_JBHFHW010000004.1:391385-447601 GCF_057333975.1 Stenotrophomonas sp. AGC87 | reverse complement strand
GTGCCGGCGGGGCGCGGGCCCGCGCCACCAGGGCAGGCCCTTGGTAACCCAGCAGGTCACGATTGGCCCGGACCTCGGCGGGTGCTGCAAGAACGGCATCGAGCAGGGCGCGGGTGCGGGTGCGCTGCGCCGGTGTGGGTGTCTTGTCCGGCTTGCCGGCGCCGAGCGCCAGCAACGCGAACCGCCGCTGCAGCGCAGGCTCGGGCGCCGCCGTGGCCAGTTGCTGCAGCAATGACGCTCCATCACGTTCACCGGCGAGGCGATTGGCATCCACTTCCCAGCCGTAATCGCCGAGCACGCGCCAGTCGTCGGCGCTGACGTCCCCGGGTGTGCTCAGGGCATGCTGCAGCACCTCGCTGACCGCCGTGCGGCGGCCGGCGGCCAGGGTGAGTGCGCGGGTCAGCGCTTCGCTGTCGTTGCCGCCGGCCAGGCGGGTGAGCTCGTTGCGCTGGGGGTCGAGCACGATCAGGGTCGGGTAGCCGCGCACGCCGAACCGCTCGCCCCAGGCCTGCGCGCCTTCTTCGTCGCCATCCAGATAGACGGGCACGTACTGCCGGGTCAGCGCGATGAAGGCCGGATCCTTGAACAGCGTGGCCTTGAGCTGGTTGCAGGGCGGGCACCACACCGCACCCCAGTACAGCAGCACCGGTTTGCCGCTGTCGCGGGCCTCGGCGAAGGCGTCGTCGACATCACCGTGGCGCCACGCGATTTCATCGGCCTTGGCGGTCTCGGTGGTGGCCGCTTTCGGCGCGGGGGAGGGAGCGGGGGAGCAGGCGGGCAGCAGGCTGACCACGCCGAGAAGACCAAGAGAAAGAACACGCCGCATCGAGAGATCCATACGTATGAGAGCGCCGCGGACGCGGCATGTGACGAGTCTAGTCAGCGGCTGCAGTGCCGGGCGGGTCACGGTCATGCCGATTGCTCATGAGGCGTAGGGCGGCCGGGCATGTGAGGCGAGGTTCCGCGGCAGCGTGGGGACGCCCGCCAGGCGGCAAGTGGCAGGCAGTAGCCGCCGCGTTAACGAGGCAGTGGGCACGCTGGACACCCCTGTTCCCGGAGCCGCACATGGCCCTGAATCCACTCCCTGCACCGCCGGTTCTACTCGCGGCCCTTCTGCTGGCTTTGACGGGCTGCAGCCAACCACCGGCGGATGCGCAGCGGGCCCCCACTGCGCCGGACGCCGCCTCACCAGCGGCCGCCGCCGCCGCGCCTGCCTATGCTGAAGGGGCGGGCGGCATCGCCGTTCGCCCGGTGCGCGGCGTGCGGGTGGTACAGGATTTCCAGCGTGACTACCTCGCCTCGCCCACGTGGAAGCTGTTCGCACCGCCTGGGAGCGTCGGTACGCCGCTGGTCGCCCTGGTGTTGGACGGCTCGGACGGCGTGACCGCCGGCGAGCTGCGGATCGGCCGCAGCGACGACGCAACGGCGGTCAAGGCCTGTCTGGAGACGCCTGCCGAAGCGACCGCGCCCGCGGCACCGGCCACGGTCGATATCGGCGGCGTGCCGTTCACCCACGCGACGGTGGGCGATGCGGCCATGAGCCATTACGTCAACGCCGAGAGCTACCGCGCAGTGCACAACGGCGCCTGTTATGCGATCGATCTGGTCGTCGCAGGCACGCGCCCGGAGGTGTATGACCCGCCGCGCACGCCACCATTCACCCAGCAAGAGGCCGCATCGCGCTTGGCGGAGGCCCTCAAGGCGGTGTACTGGCTGCCGTGATGTGTTTCAGCCCGCCCGCGATGGAAATGCAAGCATGACCTGGGCGCCGCCCAGCGGTGAACCGCCGATGGTGAGCGTGGCACGGTGCCGTCCCGCGATCTCGGCCACGATGGCCAGGCCCAGCCCGCAGCCATCCCCATGGGCATCCCCGCGCCAGAACCGCTCGGTGACACGGCTGCGCAGTGACGGATCGATCCCGGCGCCGTTGTCGTTGACGCTGAGCCGCGTCTGGCCGCGGGTGACCTCCACGCTGACCGTGATCACGCCGTCCAGTGCGCCGTAACGCAGGGCGTTGTCGACCAGGTTGCTGATCGCCTCGCGCAGCAATTGGGGCTCGCCCATCACCATGACACCGGCATCGGGACCTTCGTAGCCGAGGTCGACGTTGGCAATCACCGCGCGGTCCATCAGCCGCTCCAGTTCTTCGCGGGCGAGCTCGGCCAGATCCACCGGACGCATGGTCAGCATCGCGCCGGCGCTGTCTTCAGAGCGGCTGAGGATCAGCAGTTGGTGGGTCAGATGGCGCAGACGTGTCAATCCGCGCAGCAATCCGGCCAGCGCGTCACGCTGCGCAGCAGGATCCTGCTCGCGCAGCGCACTCTCCAGTTCGATCTGCAGCCCGGCCAGCGGCGTGCGCAGTTGGTGTGCGGCGTTGCTGATGAAGCGCTGCTGGGCGTCCTGCATCGCTGACAGGCGGCTCACCAGCTGGTTGAAGGCATCCACCGCCGGCCACAGCTCACGCGGCGCGGCGTCGCGCGGTTCCAGCGGGGTCAGGGCATCCAGCGGTGCGCTGGCCAGCCGTCGCGCCGCGCCGTTGGTATGCCGCGCCGCCGCGCCTGTGCCGGACCACGCCAGCCACGCCGCGAGCAGCAGGATCGTGCCCTGCAGCGGAATGCTTGCCAGCAGCAGTCGATGCTCCAGCCGAAGGCGCTTGGTGCGGGTCTCGGCCACGCGGATCACAATCGGGGTGGCCGAACCCGGCGGGGTCATCGCGCCCTGCCCCACGCGCACGTCGCGGCCATCGATCACCGCGTCATAGTAGCTGCGCGCAGGGCTGTCATCGGCGTCCTCGGCCAGCGCGGCAGTGACGGTCGGCAGCGCCCCGGTACCGTAGAGCCGGGTTCCATCGGCGCGGGTCACGTCGCCATATATCCGATCCACCGTGTCCCAGGTGAACATGCGCGAGACGGCGGGGGAAATCTCCATGTGGGCGGTGTCGCCGCGCACCTCGATCAACTGTGCCAGCGACATCGCCGAATCCAGCAGCCAGCGGTCGTACACCTGTTCGGCGTAATGCCGCGCCAATACGAACGCGCCCACCGCGCTGGCCAGCAGCAGCACCAGCAGGGGCAGCCACAAGCGCCGCAGCAGGACGCCGCGCAGGCTGTACGGCGCATCAGCCATCACTGGCTTCCAGGCGGTAGCCAAGGCCACGGAGCATGCGGATGCCGATCTTGGCATCGGCCGATTGCAGCTTGCGGCGCAGGCGGCTGATGTGGACTTCGATCACCGACAGGCTGGCCTCGTGATCCCAGCTGTAAACCGCATCGAACAGGCGCTGCTTGGCCACGATGCGCCCCGGCTGCTGCAGCAGGATCTCCATCAGGGCCAGCTCGCGTGCGGTGAGTTCCAGCGGTTGATCACCAACACGAAGTTCGCGGGTGCCGGTATCCAGGCGCAGGGCGCCCAGCTGGCGCAGGGCAGGGGCGGTGGACTGGCGACGGGCGAGCGCACGCAGGCGCGCCTCGAGTTCGCCGAGGGCGAAGGGTTTGGCGAGGTAGTCATCGCCGCCACCATCCAACCCGCGGATGCGGTCCTCCACGCCGTCGCGGGCGGTGAGAATCAACACCGGCACGGTAAAGCCGTCCTGCCGCAGCCGCGCCAGCAGATCCAATCCATCGATGTCGGGCAAGGAAAGATCCAGCACCACCAGGTCATAGCTGACGCTGGCCAGCGCCGACGGCGCGGCCAGGCCACGGGCGAGATGATCGCAGGCATGACCGGCGCGGGTGAGTGCCCGCACCAGGCCATCGGCCAGCGCGGCATCGTCTTCAATCAGCAGAATGCGCATTGCAAGGTTGACGCAAGGTTCGGGAAAGTTTGACGAAAGCGCTGCACCTTACCGTGTCGGCAATGAATATCACCACCCGCTATGCCGCCCTGATGGCCGCACTTCTGATAGCGCCGGGCACCGCTTCGGCACTGACGCTGGCCCAGGCGGAACAGGCCATGGCAGCGCACAACCCGGATCTGCTCGCGGCAGCGCTCGAGCTGCGCGGCACGCAGGGCGATGCCTTGAGTGCGTCGCGTCGCCCCAGCCCGGAGCTGAGCGTGGGCACCTCCAAGATCAGCCGGCAGGAGGGCATCGGCCCGGGCCGATGGAAAGACAAGCGCGTGGATTCCACACTCGGCCTGGGCTGGACCTGGGAGCGCGGTGGCAAGCGCGGTTGGCGCATGCGTCAGGCCGACGCCTTGGTCGAGGCGGCCAACCTCAGCCTGCTCGACGGACGACGCCAACAGCAGGTCGCGCTCACCGAGGCGTACTTCGGGTTGAAGGCTGCGCAGGAACTGCAACGCATCGCGGAGGAGGACCGGCGCGCGTCGGCGGAGAGCCTGGCCGCAGCGGACAAGCAGGTGGCGACCGGCGCCATGGCCCCGATCGAGCGCTCGCGATTGGCGGTGGATGACCTCAAGGTGGCCGATGCCGCCCGTGAGGCCGAGCGTGGCCTTCGCGAGGCACGGCATGCGCTTGCGCTGCTGTTGGGCAATGACATCGATGCTGCGCTCAGCGCCGACGATGCGTGGCCGCGCGCGGGCTCGAGCGCGACACCCGCGACACCCGCACCGACCGCATTGGAGGATCGCGTTGATCTGCGAGCTGCCCAAGCGCGGGTGATCGCGGCGGACGCGGCACGTGCACTGGCACGCAGTGAACGCCGGCGCGACGTGCAGTTTGGCATCGAAGCCGAGCGCGAGCCCGCCGATATCGGCGGGGTGACCTGGGGCGTATCGATGAGCGTACCGCTGGGCGGTGCCAAGCGCTGGCGGGGCGAGCAGCAGCGAGCGGAGGCGGACTACGAGGCCGCCGTCCTGGAACGGCAGCAGTTGCGGCGCGAAGCGAGCGCTGAGCTGGATCAGCTGCGGCACGCGCTGGCCGCCGCTACACAGCGCCGCACCGAGTACGAACAGCTGCAGGGACCGGCGGCCAGGCAAAGCCTGGACGGCCTGGAACTGGCCTATCGCCGCGGCGCTGCCACCTTGACCGATCTGCTGGACGCACGGCGCAGCTGGCGCGAGTTCGAATCCGATCTGATCGATGCGCGGTTGGCGCATGCCTCCGCCCTGGCGCGCTGGAACGCCGCCGTTACTGCTTCCGAAGGACTCCCCCGATGATGTACTCCCGCACCGCAGGCTCGGCCCGGCTGCTTTCGCTGCTCGTGGCCGCTGTGCTGGCCGGTGGCTGTGCGCGCGACGCCGGACCTGTGGCCGTGCCGGCCCCGACGGTCGAGGGCGCCACCATCCGCTTCGCTGCCGACAGCCCGCAACTGAAGGTGCTGCGAAGCGAAGAAGTGACCGATGGCTCGGCCTCGGTCCTGCAGCTGCCGGCGCGGATTACCTGGGATGACACGCGTTCCAGCATGCTGCGCTCGCCGCTGCCGGGCCAGGTGGCGCGCATCGAGGCGGCACCGGGCGAGAAGATCAAGGCGGGCCAGGTGCTGGCGTGGGTGACCTCGCCTGAGTTCGGGCAGGTGCAGGCCGAGGGCGCACGTGGCGCCGCCGAGCTGCGTCAGGCACGCAACGAACTGGCCCGCGTCCGCGAACTGCACGAGGCCGGCGTCGCCTCGGGGCGCGAACTGGACGAAGCCGAATCCGCACTGGCGGCCAACGAGGCCGAGCATGCCCGCCTGCAGGCGCTGACGCGTGGTTTCGGCAGCAGCCGCAGCATCGACCAGCGCATGCCGCTACGCTCGCCGATCGACGGCATCCTGGTCGAGCGCCGGATGAGCCCGGGCATGAGCGTGTCGCCGGAGGCCGAGCTGCCGCTGGCGGTGGTGAGCGATCCGGACCGGCTGTGGCTGATCGTCGATGTTCCCGAGGCGCTTGCGGGGCGTCTCAAGACAGGGATGGCCGTGAGCCTCACGCCGGTCCAAGGCGAAGCAGCGCACGCCGTACTCGGCCATGTCGATGACTATATCGACACCGAGCGCCACGTGGTGCAGGCGCGTGCCGAGCTGGACAACCGTGAGCGCCGCTTCAAGGCGGGTCAGTACGTCCGGGCTGCGATCACAGTGCCGATGGACGGTGGCGTATCGCTGCCGGAGGGGGCAGTGCTGCTGCTCGGGCGTGAGCAGGTGGTGTTCGTCGACGAGGGCAAGGGCCGGTTCGCGCGGCACTCCGTGCAGGCCGAGGAGTTGGGCCAAGGGCGCTTGTGGGTGGGGCAGGGGCTGGCCGCTGGCGCGCGCGTGGTTGTGGACGGCGGTCTGCTGCTGCAGCAGGTGCTCGATCAGAACGTTGGCAGCGCTGAGTCACCCGCCGGTGGTGCGGCGGCAGCCAAGGCTGCCCCATGATCGATCGTCTGATTGCGTACTGCCTGCGTCAGCCGTTGATGGTGATGCTGGCGCTGCTGATCTTCATCGGCGCCTCGTTCGCCGCGTTCCGCGAGCTGCCGGTGGAAGCCTTCCCGGACGTCTCCGATACCCAGGTCACCGTGGTGACGCTGCACCCTGGGCGTGCGGCCGAAGAAGTTGAGCGCGAAGTCACGATGCCGCTGGAGGTGGCGCTGTCCGGCATCCCGCACTCGGTGCGCGTGTTCTCGCACACCCAGTTCGGGCTGTCGATGATCATCCTGACCTTCGATGACGGCGCGGACGACTATTTCGCGCGCGCCCAGGTAATGGAGCGCCTGCAGGGGGTGGACCTGCCCGACGGTGTGCAGCCGGAGATGGAGGCGATGAGTTCGGCGGTGGGCGAGATCTACCGCTATGTCCTGCACGCGCCACACATGAGCTCCACTGAGCTGCGCACCGTGCAGGAATGGGTCATGGAGCGGCGCCTGCGTACGGTGCCGGGCGTGGCCGACGTGGTCAGTTTTGGCGGCTATGCACGGACCTTCCAGGTGGAGCCGGACCTGGGCAAGCTGCGTGACCGCGGGATCAGCCTGGAGGAATTTGCCGAGGCGCTGGAGCGGGGTAGTGCGAACGCCGGCGGCGGCTATGTAGAACGTGGGCAGCAGCAGTATCTGATCCGTGGTGTTGGGCTGATGCGTTCGCCGGCCGATATCGGCACCGTTGTCGTGGGGGAGCGGCAAGGCACACCGGTGCTGGTGCGCGACCTCGCCCGCATCGTCGATACCGGCCTGCCGCGGCAGGGCCTGGTTGGCCAGGATGACAACGACGACGCCGTGTTCGGCATGGTGCTGATGCGCAAGGGCGAGAACCCGTCCCTGGTGCTGGATGCGTTGCATGCGCGCGTGGCCGAGATCGAGGCCAATCACCTGCCGGACGGCGTCACGCTTGAACCGTTCTACGACCGTTCCTGGCTGGTCTCGACCACCCTGAAGACGGTGTTCCGCAACCTGGTGGAGGGTGCGGTGCTGGTGTTCCTGGTGCTGTGGCTGTTCCTCTACAACGCCCGTGCGGCGTTGATCGTGGCAGCGATGATGCCGCTTGCCTTGCTGTCGACCTTCCTCGGCCTGCATCTGTGGGGCGTGCCGGCCAATCTGCTCTCACTGGGCGCGATGGACTTCGGCATCATCATCGATGGTGCGGTGATCGTGACCGAGCACATCGTCTCGCGCATGTCGAAGATGCCGCCCGGCAGCACCCGGCGCGAGCGCATGGCGACGGTGTTGTCAGCCGCGTCGGAGGTGGGGCGGCCGACCTTCTTCTCGATGCTGATCATCATCGCCGCGCACATCCCGATCTTCACCCTGCAGCGCCAGGAAGGCCGGATGTTCGCCCCCATGGCCTATTCGGTGACGTCGGCGCTGATCGGCGCACTCATCCTGGCCCTGACCGTCGTGCCACTGCTGTGTTTCTGGTGGCTGCGGCGCGAGCGGCTGAAGGGCGAGAACCCGGTGATGAACCGGCTGGTCGGCTGGTACCGCCCGTGGCTGGAGGGTGCGATGGCGCGGCCCCGTGCGGTGGTGCTTGCGGCAGTGGCCATGTTGGTGGTGACGCTGGCATTGGGCACGCGGTTGGGGTCGGAATTCCTGCCCGAACTGGATGAAGGCTCGATCTGGCTGACCGCCACACTCGACCCCAGCACCAGCTTGGCCGAGGCGCAGGCCCAATCCCGGCGCATCCGTGAGCTGGTGCGGACCCTGCCCGAGGTTTCGACGGTGGTGGCCAAGCTGGGTCGCCCCGAGGATGGCTCCGATGCCAAGGGCGCCAACCAGATCGAAGCGCTGGTTGCGCTCAGGCCCGAGTCCGAGTGGACCCGGAAGATCGACAAGCGCGAGCTGGTGGCGCAGATGCAGCGCATTCTGGAAGCGCGTATTCCCGGCCCCGAGTTCTCGATCTCCCAGCCGGTGCGCGACAACATCCTGGAGAGTATTTCCCAAATCAAGGGCCAGGTGGTGATCAAGGTCAGCGGCGAAGATCTGGACGTGCTGACCGGCCAGGCTCAGGCGATCCTGGCGCAGGTGAAGGGCGTGGACGGCGTGGAGAGCGCTTTCATCGACCGCGACGGCAGCCTGCCGCAGCTGCGCATCGATATCGATCGCGACCGCGCGGCGCGCTACGGCCTCAACGTACAGGACATCGACGCGGTGATCGAAACTGCCATCGGCGGCCGCGAGGTCGGCCAACTGTGGGAGGGCGAGCGCCAGTTCCCGATCAGCCTGCGCCTGTCCGATGCCGACCGCGATCTGCAGCGCCTGCGCACCGTGCCGGTGGGGACGGCCTCAGGCCAGACGGTGACGCTGGGCGATGTAGCGGACTTCACCATGGCCAGCGGCGCGATCAACATCTCCCGCGAGAATGCCCAGCGCGTCAAAGCCGTGAGCATCTTCATCGCCGGTCGCGACATGGGCAGCGTCGTTGCCGATATGCGTAAGCAGGTGGATGCCACCATCCAATTGCCAGACGGCTACCGCATCGACTGGTCCGGCGAGTTCGAGAACCAGCAGCGCGCCATGGCCCGTCTGGGCTGGGTGGTGCCGCTGTCGGTGCTGATCATCTTCGTGCTGCTGTTTGATGCCTTCAAGGACGTCACCAGCGCCGCGCTGATCCTGGCCAACGTTCCGCTGGCGATGATCGGCGGCATCCTGGCGCTGCTGCTGACCGGGATTCCGTTGTCGGTGTCGGCGGCGATCGGCTTCATTGCCTTGTTCGGGCAAGCGGTGCTCAACGGCGTGATCATGCTGACGCGCTTCGGGCAGTTGCGCGAGCAGGGCATGGCGCTCTACGACGCCGTGGTGCAGGGCGCACTGCAGCGCCTGCGCACGGTGTTGATGACCGCGTTGTTGGCGATGTTCGGGCTGCTGCCGATGGCGACGTCGCATGCGATTGGCGCTGAGACCCAGAAGCCGCTGGCGGTGGTGGTGATTGGCGGGCTGCTCTCGGCGATGTTGCTGACCCTGCTGGTACTGCCGACGCTGTACTACTGGGTGCATCGCCGGCGTGAGCAGCGGCGGGGTGGGGTGGGGGCGGAGGCCAAAGCGGTGTAGAAGGCGCTGGCCGGCTGGCTGGGTAGGGTGCGGAGGCGTCATTGCCCGGCCGGCGGTATGATCTGGGATCGCACGGAGAGCGGAGCTGATCAGGAATGGAGATGACCACGAACGCCGCAGCGCCTGGCGCACCTGAACCACGCGAAGCTTCTGGCCCTGGAATGGAGCTCAGTTTCTCCTGGTTACACGACAACGTTGCGGCCTACGTTGCCCGTCGCCGGGAGGCGAAGCCGTCGCGCGTGGAGCGCGCCTCCCTCTGGATCGGCTTGGGTGCGGCAGGCGTGGGGCTGCTCGCCGCTGCGTTGAGCCCACGCCTCATCGCTCCACAACCAGCGGCAATCACGTCATCCATCTGTCTGGTGGTGGAGCTCGCGGGGTTTGCCGTCCATCTGATCCTCACGGCAAAGCGTGAACTACCCCAGCTTCTCAGACTGCGGCGCTCGCACGCAGTAGAAATGGATGTCGATTTCGCCTACTGGCGCCGCCTTGTGGGTCAACTTCGGGCGTTCCCGAGCGAGCACTGCGAGGAAATGCTGCGATTCTCGAGTGGACTGCGCCAGCGCATGGATGAGCGCATGGGGTTTGCGTTTGGAGGTATTCAACGTCTCGGCATCTTCCCGGTCCTGGTTGCGCTCTATCTACAGTTCCGCAACTGGACGTGGGGAGACTGGGCTACAGCGTTCGATGTGAATCCAGTTGCGGGCCTGATCATCTGGATGATGGTGCTGCTTTACGCGGCTGGCTGGATGTTGATCGGGCTTCGAACCCGGCTGGATACGTACGTCAGCCTGCTTGAAGCTGCACTGCAGAAGCGGTGACGAAGCCATCACTCTCCTGGCTCGCCCGGCGGCACGCTTTCATCGCGTTCGTGCCATGGCGGCAACTCCAGCCCATGGCCCTTGAGCATGGCCTGTATACACGCACGCGCATGGTCCCTCTCCGCGTTCGCGCATTGGTCGAGAATCTCGCCAGTCAGCTGCTCAAACTGCGGCCAGAACTGCGCCGGATGGCGCACGCGCGCCACCCAGTGGTCCAGCATCTCACCCAGCGCATCGAGCTGCACCTGTATGTCGGGGCGGACGTTCATCCCGGAGGCGCATCCAGATCAAGCGCGACACGGTAGTAATGACCGTCGTCGCGGAGCAGGACGCTGAGGTCCGGCTGCAGGACGTCATCCACATGCAGCGTCGGCTGGCCCTGGGCAGTGCGGGTCACCACGAACTCATACAGGCTGCGCCCGAAGCGGTAGCTCAGTTCGAATGACGGCCAGTGATCGGGCAGGCAGGGCTCAAGCGACAGACGATCGCCGTCGCGACGGATGCCGAGCAGGGATTCCACCAGCAGGCGATACATCCACCCGGCCGAGCCGGTGTACCACGTCCAGCCGCCGCGCCCGACGTGCGGCGACACCGCGTAGACATCGGCCGCCAACACATAGGGTTCGACGCGGTAGGTCTGGACCGCCGCCGGGTCCAGCGCGTGGTTGAGGGGGTTGATCATGCCGGCCAGCTCCCAGGCACGCACCGCATCGCCCTGTTGTGCGAATGCCATGGCCGCCCACACCGCCGCGTGGGTGTATTGGCCACCGTTCTCGCGCACGCCCGGTACGTAGCCACGAATGTAACCAGGGTCCTCCGTGGTCTGGTCGAAGGGCGGGTCCAGAAGCTGGATCAGCTTGGCGTCCTTCCGCACCAGATGCGTGTACAGCGAATCCAGTGCCTGCGTAGCGCGCTCAGGCGCGGCAACGCCGGACAGCACCGACCAGCTCTGGGAGATCGAATCGATGCGGCACTCCTGGTTTTGTGACGAGCCCAACATGGCGCCGTTGTCGAACCAGGCGCGGCGATACCACGCCCCATCCCACGCATGGTGTTCCAGGTTCTGACGCAGGCGTTCGGCCTGTTCTTCGCACCATTGTGCACGGGAGGCATCGCCACGGGCGTTGGCCAGCCCGATGAAGCGGCGAAGCGTGTCGTGGAGGAAGAACCCGAGCCACACACTCTCACCGCGCTGCTGGTCGCCGACGCGGTTCATGCCGTCGTTCCAATCGCCGCTGCCCATCAACGGAAGCCCGCGTTCGCCGAGCAACCGGCACCCGCGTTCCAGCGCGACGACGCAGTGCGCATACAGGGTGCCGCGCTGCGCCGACAGGGTGGGCATGTCGTAGTAGCCTTCCTCCTCCGGGGTCACCGCGCGACCCTCGATGTAGCCAACCACTTCGTCCAGCACGCTGGCGTCGCCGGTGACCTCCAGGTAGCGGCATGCGCCCTGGGGTAACCACAGATAATCGTCCGAGCAGCGGGTGCGCACGCCGCGACCTTGCGGGGGGTGCCACCAGTGCATCACATCGCCTTCGGTGAACTGGTGCGCCGCGCAGAGCAGCAGGTGTTCGCGGGTCAGGTCCGGACGCGTGTGTACCAGCGCGAGTGCGTCCTGCAGCTGGTCGCGGAAGCCGAACGCGCCGCCTGACTGGTAGTAGCCACTGCGCGCCAGGTAGCGGCAGCCCAGCGTCTGGTAGACCAGCCACCCATTGGCCAGTGCGTCGAAGGCCGGGTCCGGCGTGCGTACCTGCACCGTGGCCAGCACATTGCGCCAGTGGATGCGCACCGCGTCCAGCGCATCGATGGCTTCCTGATTACCCTGGCGGCTTCGTGCCAACGCCAGCGTTTCCTCGCGGTCGCGCCCCGCGCCCAGACGGAACGTGGTTACACTGCGGTCGCCCGGCGCCAGCTCCAGCGGCACCTGGATCGCCGCGCAGGGATCCAGGCCTGCGCCCGCCCGCGAATCCAGACGTTCGCGACGCAACGCGGCCGGTGCGTGCAGGCCGCCGTTGCGGCCGATGAACTCCAGGCGATCGCAGGTCCAGCCGCAGCCCTCGGCATCGGTGTCGAAGAAGGCCATCCGGCCGCCGAACTCGGTGCTGTAACTGTTGCGCGCCAGCAGCGCACCGGTCTGCGGGTCGCGTTCGGTCACTACATGCATGCGCGACTTCGGGCGCAGGTCACCCATGACCCATTCCACGTAGCCGATGGCCGACAGCCGCCGCGGCCGGCCCGAGAGGTTGTGCAACCGCAGGACCGAGAACTTCAGCGGGGCGGTGACGTCGACGAAGACCCACAACTCGCTCACGATGCCGTCTTCGATGTGCTCGTAGATGGTGTAACCGAATCCATGGCGCGTCCGGTACGCGCCGGTGCCCCGGCACGGCAGCGGCATCGGCGACCAGACACGGCCGGTGTCCTCGTCGCGCACGTAGAAGGCTTCGCCGCCGGTATCCGACACCGGATCGTTGAGCCAGGGCGTCAAGCGGAATTCGTGTGCATTCTCGAACCAGGTGTAGCCCGGTGCGCTCTCGCTGACGACCGTGCCCAGACGGGCGTTCGCGATCACGTTGGCCCAAGGCGCCGGCGTCGGGGCACCTTCGCGCACCACCACCACGTATTCGCGGCCGTCCTCGCTGAAACTGCCGGTGCCGTTGTCGAAACGGCCGGCGCCGCGGTACGGAAGGAACGGCCACGGGTCGTCCACCTCTTCGTCGTGCTCGGCACCCGGCGGCAGCCCGGGTTCGGGCCCCGGGTCGGCGACGACGGGAAGCCCTGTCGTCTCTTCCATCGCCAGGGCCAGCTCCTGTTGCTCCGCCTGCGGCACCAGGGCCGGAATGCGTCGCACGGGCAGGGGCTGGCGCCCCACCTGGGCGGCCAGCGTGCCGTCTTCGTCGCTGAGCACTACCCGTGCCACCGCCTGCAACAGAATGCGGTCCTCGTGGCTCATGTTCTGCACCGGCCGCACGAAGATGCCGCCGGGGCGATCCAGCAGGCCGGTCTCCGAACTGGCGGCCACCATCCCCAAAATCTGGTCCTGCAGTTCCTGCCGATAGCCGGCCTTGCTGTCGTTCCAGATGACCAGGTCGGTGTTGAGTCCCTTCTGGCGCCAATACGCATGCGCCTGCACCAGCTGCCTGACCAGTTCTATGTTCTCCGCGTCGGTGACTTTGAGCAGGACGATGGGCAGGTCGCCCGAGATGGCATGGCCCCACAGCCCGGATTGTCCGCGCTGGTTCTGCTGCAGGACGGCGTCGCCCGCGCGAAGCAGAGGATTGGCATACAGCACGTGGCTGGCCAGGCGCTCGTACAGCGACGCTTCGGCCTGGCTGGCGTTGATCTGCCGGCGCACCACCTGGCTGTGTGTCCAGGACAGATCGAAGACGCGGTCTGCCAGACGGCGATCACGGTATTTGTCGACCATCGCCTCGCAACCGGTGCGGTCGGCGCCAATGCCATACACCATGTCCAGCTGCACGGTCTGCTCGGGCTCCAGCACCACGCGGACGCGGATGGCCACGATCGGGTCGAGCACCGAGCCGTCCGTGCCGGAAAGGTCGACATCGGTGGTCAACGCCTGCGGCGTCCGCGGCGTGTTGCCACGCCCCAGGAAGCGCGAACGGTCGGTTTCGTAGGAGATCGACACCACCTCCGCGTCATGCACCGCGACCAGATGGAACATCCACGGCGGTATCTCGTCGTGCGAACGCGGCCGGCGCGTGCATAGCACGGCCTGCTTGGCGTCCAGGATCTCGCTCTGCACGAAGAGGTTGCTGAAGGCCGGATGCGCGTCGTCCGACGCGGCGGGCGCCAGCACCACTTCGGCATAGGTGGTGATCTCCACCGTGCGCTGGCGACGGCCGCGGTTGGTCAGGCGCAGGCGCCTGAGCTCGATGTCGTCCTCGGCCGAAATGGCGACCTGCAGATGACTCTCGCAGCCGCGGCGGGCACCACGGAACTCTGCCTTGGCGTCGGAGAAGATCGCCTCGTAATGGTCCAGCGCCACGCAGGTGGGCTGGTAGGCGGCAGACCAGAACTCGCCGCTGTCCACGTCGCGCAGGTAGCAGAACGACCCCCAGGCATCGGTGGTGCCGTCTTCGCGCCAGCGGGTGAGTGACAGGTCGCCGTGGCGGCTGTAGCCGCCGCCGGCATGGCTCAGCATGCCGTGGTAGCGCCCATTGGAGAGCAACTGCACTTCCGGGCGCGGGCCCGCCGGGTCGCGCAGGACGCGCAGGGAGGTCTCGTGCTCGGCCATGGCCGAGTGCTCGCCCAGGGCTTCGACCTCATGCGGATGGAACACGCCGATGCGCGGAATGCGTTCCTGCAGCAGCAGCAAGGTGGCCTGGAACTCGGTATCGGCAACGAAACGGCGCTGCATCGGCTGGTCGCGCAACAGGTAGTCCAGCGACAGCAGGCCCATGCCCTGGTGGTGGGCCATGAACGAACGCAGCAGCACGTGATCCTGCCCCGGCGGCACCCGGGCGGGGGTGTAGTCGATCGCTTCGTACATGCCAAAGCGCCCGGAGAACCCGAGACCTTCAAGTGCCTGGAGGTTCTGGCACGCCGCCTCCGGTGCCACCATCAGCGCCATCATGCTGGCATAGGGCGCGATGACCCGATCCTGGCCCAGGCCGCGTTTGAGCCCCAACCCAGGCACGCCGAACGCGCGGTACTGGTAGTTCAGGCGGGCATCGACCGCGTTATAGCCGGACTCGGACACGCCCCACGGCAGGTTCAAGGTGCGGCCGTAGACGATCTGCGCCTCGACCGCATGCCGCGCGGTCTGGTCGAGCAGCGTGTCGGGATAGCTGGGCATCACCAGCTGCGGCATGAGGTACTCGAACATCGAGCCACTCCACGACAACAGCGTCGGTGTGCCGTTGACCTCGGTGAGCATCCGCCCGAGCGCGAACCAGCTTTCCTGCGACAACTGGCCCTGGGCGATGGCGACGAAGGCGCACAGCCGCGCTTCGGAAGCCAGCAGGTCGTAGAAGCTGTTGTCGAGGCGATGGTCGTCGACGTTGTAGCCGATCGAGAGCAGGTTCCGAGTGCGGTAGAACAGGAACCCGTACTCCATCAGTGAGAACTGTCCGGCGCGGTGCGCCAGCGCCTGCAGCTGCTCGATGCGCGCGCGCGCGTCCGCACCGACGGAGCCGGGCAGGGCGGCCAACTCGCGCAGGCTCGGTACTGGTGCCTCGTCGTCCGCGCCGGCATCGGCAGGGAGGTCGGCGAGTGTCGCGTGGGCGGCATGGCATTCGGCAGCGAACAGCGCAGGCCAGTGCAGCACACCTTCCTCGGGTGACTCCGGTGCCGGCCATTGCGCCAGTACGGCGTCGGCCAGGCCGGCCAGCTCCTGCAACCGGGCGAGCAGCTGTGCCGTCCCACGGGGTGGGTCGGTGCGCGTAGAGGCCAAGCGCTGGCGAAGGTGGTTGAGTGCCTCGCCCAGTGGCGCGTCAGCAGGGCGATGGCGCTGCCGTTCTTCTTCCAGCACGCCGAGCGTATCGGCCAGGCCGTCGAAGGTGTGCGGTGCCAGCACCGGCGCATCCACCAGCGCGAGCAGGCCCTGGCGCAGCGTCAGCAGGTGGCCTGCCAGGTTGCCGCTGTCCACGGTGGAGACGTAGCGCGGCTGCAGCGGCGCCAGGGTTTCGGTGTCGTACCAGTTCAGGAAGTGGCCGCGATGGCGCGGCAGCTGGTCCAGCGTATCGAACGTGAGGGCGGTGCGTTCCGCGACCGCGCCCAGCTGCAGCCAGCCGAAATCCCACGCAGAGAGATTGGCCAGCAGCGACAGGCCGATGTTGGTCGGCGAGGTGCGCCGCGCCACCACCAGGGTTGGATGCTCCTGGATGTTATCCGGCGGCAGCCAATGATCCTGCTCGCGCACCCACGCCTGGAAGAACGACCAGGTGCGCCGTGCCAGCCGGCCCAGGAATGCCCGCTGGGTCACGGACAGTTCGGCCACGCTTGCAGCCGGCGGCCGGCCCAGCCACGCCATCAACGCGGGCGCGAAGGTCCACGCCAACAGCAGGGGCAGGGCGACAGGCAGCGCCTGCGGAGCCACGCTGGCCACAACGGCCGCCAGCGCAATTGCCAGCAACGATGCCGGCGCCATCACCCGCCATTCCGCGCCGCGGTCGCTGCCGAGGCGGCGTTCGACTTCGCTGGAGGGGTTCCATTGCAGCAGGTGGCGGCGGGTGACGGTCATGCGCCAGAGCGTGCGCAGCACCGCGCCACCGGCGAGCAACGCTTCGTAGGGCAGACACGCGACCTGGGTGGCCGCGCGCAGCAGCGACTGCAGCGTGCCGCGCCCGACCATGATGTAGTGCGCTTCCAGCGGGGTGTCGTCCGGAACGCTCAGCGCATCGCGCAGCATGCCGATCAGCGGCGGCGCGAACCACAGTGCCAGCACCCATGCCGTCCACGCAGCCGGGCTTTCGGCATACAGCCAACCCGCCACCAGCAAGGCCAAGGCAGCGATCGGCACCAAGCTCCGGCGCAGGTTGTCCAGCAACTTGCCGCGCGACAGCAGGCTGAGCCGGTTGCGTTCCCATCCCGATCCCGGGCGCGGGGTCCATGGCATCAACCAGGGCAACAGCTGCCAGTCGCCGCGGATCCAGCGCGCACGACGCTTGGCATCGGCGGCGTAGCGCTCCGGATAGTCCTCGTACAGGCGCACATCGCTGACCAGGCCGGCGCGTGCATAGCAGCCTTCCAGCAGGTCGTGGCTGAGGATGCGGTTCTCGGGCAGGCGGCCCTCGAGCGCATGCTCGAACGCTTCGACGTCATAGATACCCTTGCCCACGAACGAGCCTTCGTCGAACAGGTCCTGGTAGACATCCGAGACCATGCGCGAGTACGGATCGATGCCGGGCTCGCTGCCGAACATCCGCGCAAACCGCGAGGTACGGCGCGTGCCCAGACTGGTGCCGACGCTGGGCTGCAGAATGCCGTAGCCCTCCACCACGCGTTGCAGCGCCGGATCGAAGCGCGGGCGGTTGAGCGGATGCGCCAGGGTGGCGACGAAGGCGCGTGCGGCATCCCGCGGAAGCTGCGTGTCCGAATCCAGCGTGATGACGTAGCGGACGCCGATCAGGGCCGCCGTGTCACCGACGGTGCGCATGAACGCGGCCGCATCGCCTTGGCGGAGCAGGGCATTGAGCGCTGCCAGCTTGCCGCGCTTGCGCTCGTGCCCCATCCACACCCCTTCGCCCGGGTTCCATTGCCTGGGGCGGTGCAGCAGGTAGAAGCGATCTCCGCGCTCGGCCGCGTAGCGACGGTTCAATTCCTCGATCCGCTCCACGGCGTGCGCGAGCAGGGTGTCGTCCGTCGGCATCTCGGCTGCCGCGGCATCGAGAAAGTCCGTCAGCAGCACGAAGCGCAGCTGAGGGTCGCGGTTGGCCAGGAAGCGGACCTCCAGCGCTTCGGTCAGGACATCGATGCCCTCGATGCTGGACAGCATCGAGGGGACCGCGACCACGGTGGAGCAGGCGGCCGGGATTCCTTCGCTGAAATCGAGCTTGGGCAGCGGCCTGGGCGTGACCAGTACCGTCGCCGTCCAGTTCACCAGGACGATGCCCAGCTCGCTGAATACCAGCAGCCCGAACAGCGCGGCCAGCCATACGGGCACCGAGCCGCTGCCCGAGGCCAGCAGGCCAGCGGTGGCCACCACCGCCAGCAGGGCGATCGGCAGCAGGTACAGGGCAAGTGGCACGCGGTGCGCCAGTCGCCGTGCCTTGCGGCGGCGCGGTGCCGCCTCGGCCACCGCGTCCACGGTGGCGCTCACGCCTTCGCCGACGAGCCAATAGCCCACGTGCGTACGTGGCCCATCGATCGGCGCAGCCGCCCGCGCCAGATCCAGCGCGATGGTCGCAACGCGCTCTTCGGCGACGCGGCTACCCCGCGCGATCTTCTCTACGACATGGCGATAGGCATCGCGGGTACCGAAATCCATCTGCGGATAGACGGCCATCGGGTCTTCCCGCAGCCGCTGCTCGACCACACTCATGTCTTCGACAAAGGTGCGCCAATCCATGGTGGAGAGGAAGCGCAGGCTGCCGATGCTGTTGCCGATGGAGACCTGGTCAGCCGCCTGCTGCTGTCCCTCGGCGGCGACCAGTTCGTCGATGCGCTGCCCAGCCGCGGCGGCCCACTGTTCCAGCCAGGCGATGGGCATGGCCCACGCGCCGCCGCGCCCCTGCAGCGAGCGGGTCAGCTCGGCGATGAAGGCGCCGGTCAAGGGCGGCTCGGAGCGTGCCATGTCCGCCACCACGAGCACGACATCGGTCGGAGTGTCCGACGCCGCGCGATTGAGGCTGTCCGCCCATTGGGCAGCCAAGCCACGGTCCGTCCCGTCGCGCATCACCCGCGCCGCCATCCGCCGCAGATTCTCCAGCAGCGCCAGGCGCAGCATGATCGGAACCGCCCACAGTTCGCCCAGGCTCAGCGGCGCGAGCGATTGGTACGAGGCGATGAAGCGGCCCAGCGTATCGCCGTCAATGCGGCCATCGCCGTGCGCGATCGCCTGCATCGACAGCTCATACACGCGCGGCAACCCGGCCGAGGGGCCGGCGACCAGCGAAGGCAACTGCCGGCTGTAGCCGCGCGGCAAGTGGCGTCGCGCGGTCTGGATCTGTTCTTCGATCAGGTAGTAGTTGTCGAGCAGCCATTCCCCGGCCGGGGTCACCGGCCTCTGTTCGCGCACTACGTTGCTGAGCAGGGTGTTGGCATCTTCCAGGACACGCTCGTTGGCCTGCAGGCGATCGAGCAGGCGCTCTGCGCCTGGTCGCATCCGCACCCGATGCTGGCGCGCCAGGGCGCGGCCGTACACCTCCATCTGTTCAACGCTGTACAGCGCAGCACGCAGTGGGACCTCGGTGGCTTCGATGGCCGGGACCGAGGCCTGGCGCTCACGCCAACGCCAACGCACCAGCCGACGCAGGCGGAGCCAACGACCAAAAAGACGACGAAAGTGGGGCATGGTTTACCGAGGGGGCAGGTCGCGGCCTTCATAGTTGCATTTGGGATGCCTTGGTAGCTGTGAAGGCCGGGTGCGTGAGCGGCCATCGGCCCGAAAAGTGAGGGGAGTGGCGGCCTGGCTGGTCGCGAGGCGAGGGCGGGGGATGAGCCTGACGCGGCGCGACCTCAAGCAGTCGGCACTGGACGCAACCCACCAGGGCCGGTTGCGTCATCACTACACAGCTGGAGCCTGACTCAATCCAGAAGTGATCCCGGACGGACTCCGAGTGCCACTGCAATGCGCTCGATGTTATAGATCGCAACGTTCTTCTGGCCGCGCTCGATCATGCCGGCGTATGTCCTATGAACACCCGCAGCTTTCGCAAGCTCCTCCTGCGACAGCCCGCCATCCTTCCGCAGCCGCCGGACTTTGCTGGCGAACACGGAGACTGGCTGAGTTTCATGGGCAGCTCGAGCCGTCTATGGATGGTCTCGATTTGAATACTAATATTCGACATACTACGATTTGCATACATTGAACCGACTGTCCGCCTATCCACGAATTGATCTGGTGGAGAAGTCTTTCGGCGTTGTCTGCAGCAAGACTGCACTTGAGTACTACTGATTGAACCAAGCGAAGGTCACTGTAAGGTTCCAGCATTGAACACAACCAAGGAGCAACACAGATGGGAGTCATCTTCTACAACGTACTGCTGGTCTTCTTCATCATCCCCGTGACCATCCGCGCCTATCTCAGCCTGAAGAAGGGCAGACATCCGCTGCCCTACTTCCAAAACAACGTGGTGGTGAACCGAATTAAGCTTGAGAAGGCGATAGGGATCGTGTCTCCCATCGTCTTCTGGGTATTCCACATCTTCTTGCTGCTCTGGAATGTCCACATTGATGCGTGGCTCGGCGTACTCGCGGTAGCGGCCTATATGGTCGCGAGCTCGATGCTCTCTGCCCAGATCAAGGTCAAGCAGATTGGGGTCATCCCCGAGAACGCCAGTCCCATGGCGAAGGACAACTAAGGCTGATAGCGTGACTTGTTTGCTTGCCGCCCACTTCAGAAGCTCTACTTAAGAAATGTCTGTTTGACGGTGGGCTTACGCACGTTTCGCAGATATCCAGCGAGCGCGTAGAGAAAGTGTCGGACGCGCTGAAGGGAAGTGATCTGGTGAAGGTCAAGGTGCTGGAAGTTGAAAGGCAGGGCCGTATGGCTGTCCATCAAGGCCGTGGCGGATGGCTAATGGCTGACGGCCGAGCAATCGGGCGCGCACCTTCGTTTGTTGTGTCAACGCGGAAAGGCGCCCCTCGGGGCGCCTTTCCGCTTTCAGAGCCTCAGTTTGCCGCAGCACCAATGCAAGTTTGCCACTTGTTGCATGGCAGCTCCTTCGAAATCCAGGGGTATCCGCAGATGCAAAAGTTCAACGCGCATGAGGTCTTGTCGAAGTTCGTTCCAGCTGAGCTGACGCGCATAGCAGACCAGCTCAATGCGACAGGATTCGTAACAGACGAGGACGGGTTGGGCCTAGGCTCTATGTTGATTGAGCATTGGACCTGTGATTGCACAGTTCTGATCAGAGGGTTTGGCTACAACGGAGGTGAGCTGGCCGTCAGTGGCAGTTTCTTCGACTCAGTGGGAGCAATCTACGTTCTTTACGACGATGCATCCCGCACGGGAGAGGATGTGGCAGAGCACCTTGAACGCGTGGCGAAGATGCAGAGCAGCATGAACAGCAGTTGGGATGCAGAACTGAGGGTCGGCAGGGATTCGTGTAAAAACGGGCCGAAAGTGAGCTAACTGCCTGTCGCAGCTGGCTTTATTGGCCGCTCCAGAAAATCGAGGGTTGGGCAGCACTCTCCCGCCGGCACTTGGGCGCACCGCGCTATTTTCTGTTCGAGATCCCTCTCCAGCTGTCGCAGCTCGCGGATTCGTAGACGGACATCGACGAGCTTTCGCTCGGTCAGCTGACGGGTCTGCTCGCAAGAACCTTCGCCTGTGATCTCTAGCAGGCCAGCGATCTCGTCGAGGCTGAATCCCATCATCTGAGCGCGCCGGATGAACTGAAGCCGATTGACATCGTTTTCGTCGTAACGACGCACGCCTCCTATGGGTCGCTCGGGTTGACGCAGCAGCCTACGCCGCTGGTAGTAGCGCACGGTTTCGACGTGCACATCGGCCGCCGCCGCCAGCCGGCTGATCGTAAACGTGTTCGGACGCACGGCTTGACTCCGTACCTAGGTACAGAGGCTAGTATGCTCTGATGCAAACAACCCCGGCCAAATCGTCTGTTCCAGCCATCGTTGGCGCGAGCATCGCCGCCATTGGCGCATCGGTCTGCTGCGTCGTGCCGCTGGTGCTGGTCCTGCTGGGCATCAGTGGCGCCTGGATCGGCACCCTGACAGCTCTCGATCCCTTGAGGCCCTGGTTCAGCGCCGCCGCCGTACTGTCCTTGGCCGTGGCGTTTTGGATGCTGTATCGACCGGCGGCACGGTGCGGTGTGGATGGCAGTTGCATCGCCCCGGACGCTCTGCGACGCAGGCGACGTTGGCTCTGGTTGGCGACAGCCCTCATCGTCCTGTTGCTGCTGTTTCCCTATTACATCGTCTGGATTCTGTAGGAGGCGCGATGCACAAGTGGATACTGGCCCTGGTGGCTGCTCTGTCGGTCGGTGCCGCTCTTGCGACGCCCGCAACCGTAGTGATGCTCGATGCTGAGAACATGACCTGTCCCGCCTGCGGCATCACCATCAGGAAGGCGCTGGAGAAGGTGCCGGGCGTGGCCGATGTGAAGGTGGACACCCGGGCTGAAACAGTCACGGTGACGTTCGAATCGAGCCAGACGGATGCAGCCGGAATCGCGCGTGCAGTCACGGAAGCAGGCTTCCCGGCCAAGGTGCGGACTGGCGGTGAGTGACGTCAAGCTGGAAAGCATCTTGACCTGCCCGGAGTGCGGCCATCGGGCGACCGAGACAATGCCCATCACAGCGTGTCAATTCTTCTATGAGTGCACGGGCTGTGGAGCGGTTTTGCGTCCGCATCAAGGCGACTGCTGTGTGTTCTGCTCGTTCGGAACAGTGCCATGTCCACCGATCCAACAGAACAATCCCTGTTGTGGTTGAACCGCGGACTCCGATAATAGTTGGACAGACAGGCTGCGAGATCGACTGTGCCACCCTGGAAAGCGCGCCGCTCAACCAGCGGTGTGCATGCGAAGTGGTCGACATCCTCCGTCTGCACGAGTCGATCCGGGGTGCCTTTCCGGAGTTCACGACTGATCCCGCCGTACACGCGCACTTATTTTCACCCTATGCCTTGTTCGTTGATCGGCCCGCGTTGGAGGCCATGGGACGAGTCGCGGCGGCGGTCTTCGACGTCGCAGGAAACCCGGGATATAGCCAACGGGTCCTGCAATGGGCCCCTGACATTGCAACCCATGATCCGGGTTCGGCGGGGGGCGTCCTGGGTCTGGACTTTCACCTGACGGTCGATGGCCCGCGGCTGATCGAGGTCAACACCAATCCAGGCGGTCTGCTCCTCAATGCCTTGTTGCTCGATGCCGTGCGGTCTTGCGCGCCGCCAGCATGGGCCACCTGGACCAACGCGGCCCAAGCGCGTGATGCGGCCGTCACGGCCTGGATGGAGGATGCTCGGCAGCAATCCGGGCGCACGCCGTCGCGCCTGGCCATCGTGGACAGCACTCCGCGAGCGCAGTTCCTTTACCCCGAGTTTGTGCTGTACGCGAACGCGTTTCGGGACCATGGCGTGGACTGCGTGATCAGCGCTCCCGAGGATTTGTCGTTTGGTTCGGACGGGCTTGAGGATGCCCACGGTCGAATCGACACTGTCTACAACCGGTTGACCGATTTCGCGCTCGAGGATGCCTCGCATGCAGACATTCGTGAGGCTTACCTGGCAGGGGACGTCGCGCTGATGCCGCATCCCCGAGCACACGCGCTGTTTGCCGACAAGCGCAACCTTGCGGTGCTCGGGGACCCGGCTCTGCTCGGCGGGTTCGGGGTCGATGCGGGTTCGACGGCACTGCTGGGCCAGGTGATCCCGCCCACGGTCGAACTCGTGCCCGCGAACCGGGATGCGTTGTGGGCAGTGCGCAACGGATATTTCTTCAAGCCTGCAGCAGGGTTTGGCAGCCGTGGGAGTTATCGGGGCGACAAGTTGACCCGGCGGACTTGGGCGTCTATGGCGTCGGCGACCTACATCGCACAGGCCTTCGCGCCACCGAGCATGCGGATCGTGCATGGGGGCCAGTCCCTCAAGGCGGATGTGCGCTGCTTCGCGTCCGAGGCGGGTGTCCTGTTGTTCGCGGCCAGGCTGTACCAGGGCCAGACCACGAACATGCGCACCCCCGGTGGTGGATTCGCAGCGGTGCTCACGTCGTCACGGATCGAGGAGTGATTCCCCACCGGAGCCGACCCTTGGGGCGTGTCGTGGCTACAGCCAGGCGAGTGCCGATTCAGCCAGTTCGCGCTCCTCATCGATCGCGACGTTCCATATGCTCGGCCCGCCCCCGCGGTCGATCCGCGTGGCTCCAGCATCGTTGACGTCAGGTGCCAGCGCCAGGCCGAGCCAGGCCAGTCGCGCGACGATGCGAGCCCGCAAAACCGGCGCGCGATGGCCGATGCCGCCGGAAAAGACGACATGGTCGAGACCGCCAATTGCCGTGGCCATGGCCGCGATGGACTGCGCAATCCGGACTGCAAAGAGCTCCACGGCAAGCTGGGCCTGCGGGCCGGGATCCGTCAGCAACACGCGCATGTCGCCATGGCCGGCGATTCCGGCAAGGCCTGCACTGCGGTACAGGCCGTTTTCAAGCGCCTGCGCATCCAGGCGTTCATGCCTCAGCAGATACAGCAACGCGCCGGGATCGAGATCTCCGGAGCGGGTAGGGCTCGGGATTCCACCCAGCGGAGTGAGCGCCATGGTGGTGTCGCGGCTGCGGCCGCCCTCGACGGCGCAGACGCTGCAGCCACCCCCCAGATGCGCGAAGACAGCGCGGCCCTTCAGGATTCCAGCGTCGTGGCTGGCCACTATGCGGAGCGCGGAGGCAAAGGCGAGTCCATGGAAACCGTAGCGGCGGATGCCCAGCGCATCCCATGCTTCAGGGACAGGCAAGCGCCGGCTCCAGGGCGCGAGCGACGCGTGGAAGTCGGTGTCGAAGGCCACGCCTTGGCGCGCGTGCGGCCAACGCATGCGCGCGGCACGCGCGAAAGCGAGGGCTACCGGCTGGTGCAAGGGTGCGAACGGCACCAATGCATCCAGTTTCGCGAGCACGGTTTCGTCGAGCTCGCGGGCGTCGTGCAGGTCACCGCCATGTACGATTCGGTGCACCACCACGTCGGGGCTGGGCCACGGCTCCGACAATGCCTCGAGCAGGGTGGCAAGGCGCTCCTGCGCATCCACGCCGACTGGAATTTCGGCCCGGGAGCGCTCGAGCAGACGAGACTGCGCGCCGTGTCCCTCAGTGTTGAACAGATAGGACGCGCCCTTGAGGGTGGACGAGCCAACGTTGAGTGCAAGAAGCCGGCGCGTGGTCACAGGTGTCCCCGAATCATGTTCATGGGGACCGCACCGCCCGGCGCAACAACTGCGCATTGATTGCCACAACGACGGTGCTCAGCGACATGAGCACTGCCCCAAGCGCAGGTTGCAGCAGGATCCCCCATGCGGCGAGAACGCCAGCGGCGAGAGGGATGGCGACGATGTTGTAGCCGGCGGCCCACCACAGGTTCTGGATCATCTTGCGATAGGTGGCCTTGCTCAATTCGATGATCGCTGGCACGTCGCGCGGGTCGCTGCGCACGAGTACGACGTCGCCGGCCTCGACCGCGACGTCCGTCCCTGTGCCGATGGCGATGCCGACGTCGGACGTGAGCAGCGCCGGAGCGTCATTGACACCGTCACCCACCATCGCGACGCGCTTGCCCTGGGCCTGCAGCTCCTCGATCTTTGCCACCTTGTCCTCGGGCAATACCTCGGCGAAGACGGTGTCGATGTTGAGTTCCTTCGCGACCGCGTTTGCGACCGCCGTGGAATCACCCGTCAGCAGGACAACCTCCAGTCCTTCGTCGTGCAGCCGCTTGACCGCGTCGAACGATTCGGGACGGATGGCATCCGCGATCGCAAATACGGCGAGCACCCGGTCGCCTTCCACCAGGTAGGTTGCAGATTGACCATCGGCTGCCGCTGATTCGGCAGCCCGCCGAAGCGTCTCCGGCGGTTCGACCGCGAGCATTCTCAACAGACCCGGCCCGCCAACGTGAAGCGAGCGCTCCTCGACGACTGCGCGCACGCCGCGTCCCGGCATGGACTCGAAGTCCTGCGACATCGGAACGTCGATGCCATGTTCCTTGGCGCTGGTCATCAGCGCCTGCGCGATCGGATGTTCAGCGTCGCGCTGGACCGACGCGGCCACGCGAAGCACCTCGTCGTCGGTGAGTCCATCGGCGGCAGTGGTCTTCACGACGCGGTGCGAACCGAGCGTGAGCGTGCCTGTCTTGTCGAACACGACCGTGTTCAGCAAACGGGCCTCTTCCAGGCCGCGTCGATCGCGCACGAGCAGGCCGTTCCGTGCGCCAATCGTGGTCGAGATGGCGGTCACCAGCGGGATGGCCAAACCCAGCGCATGGGGACAGGCGATCACGAGCACGGTCACTACGCGCTCGATCGTGAAGCTCCACGGTCGACCGAGGAGTGGCCAGACAATGGCGGTAACCGCGGCGGAGACGATGGCGATGATCGTGAGGTAGAACGCCGCCCGGTCCGCCAGGGCCTGGGCGCGCGAGCGCGACGTCTGGGCCTGCTCGACGAGCCGCATGATACCCGCGAGCGCGGTCTCGTCGCCGGTTCCCGTCACCTCGACACGCAACGAGCCCTGTCCGTTGACGGTGCCGGCGATCACCCGGTCGCCCGTCGACTTGTCCATCGGCTTGGACTCGCCGGTGATCATCGCTTCGTTGACGGCGCTGGTCCCTTCCTTCACGACGCCGTCGGCGGGAATGCTCGCGCCGGGCCTGATGAGCAGCAGGTCGCCGCGCTTCAGTTCCGCGACAGGGACTTCCTTCGCGGTACCGGCCTCATCCAACCGCACCGCCATATCAGGCAGCAGCTTCGCGAGTTCCTTGAGAGCGCCCTGTGCCTGGTTGATCGAACGCATCTCGATCCAGTGGCCGAGCAACATGATCGCCACCAGCGTCGCCAGCTCCCACCACAGGTCCAAGCCCTCGACAACGCCGAGCGTGACCAACGCGCTGTAAAGGAAGGCGACGGTGATCGCAAGCGAGATCAGCGTCATCATGCCCGGCAGGCGATTTCTCAGCTCGTGGTATCCGCCGCGGAGGAACGGCGAGCCGCCGTAGAAGTACACGATCGTGCCGAACACCGCCGGGATGTACGCCGACCCCGGGAACTGTGGTGCGGTGTAGTCGAACCAATGCTGGATCATCCCGCTCCAGATCAGAGTGGGGATGGTCAGCAGCAGCGTGAGCCAGAACTTGTCGCGGAAGCTCGCCACGCTGTGGCCGGCATGCTTGTCGTGCCCGGCATGGACGTCACCTTCAGCACCCGTGCGGGGATGCGGCGGTTGCTCGCCGTGCGCCTGATGATCTTGATGATGATGATTGTGTTGCGTCATGGGTCTGCCTTCCTGGATGCACTGATGCGCCGGGCACCAGCGGGGAGATAGATCAGTGTTCTGTTACAAGTGTCCCGATCTGGCGATGGCCATCACCAGCCGCAGTGAGAGCAATCCCGCAGCAGCGAAAGCCACCATAGCCAGGAAAGGCATGTGACCGAACACTTGCGGGCCGTCGGAATGCAGGCTCAACAGCGCACCGCTTACGTACAGGCCCAAGGTGACCAGGGCCAACGCCAGCCGGTTGCCCGTGCGCGCGATTGCCTCCTGCGTGGAACTCAGGCCATGGTGGTGTACGGAGAAGGCGGGTCGTCCGTCGCTCAGTTGCGCCTGCCGCAACAGGTCGGTGGCGATCTGTGGCAGTTGGCGCGCAGTGCGGGCCAGCCGCATGGCAAGCGGCCTGTTGCCGCTGGGGCGGCTGGCTTCGGCAATGTCGGCGATCGCGGCCGCCTGCGCGGACAGCGTCCCCAGCAGGTCCAGATTCGGATCCAGCGCCCGCAGCGTGTTCTCGACCAGGAACAGCGTCCGGATCAGGGACAGCAGGTGGGCCGGAAGCCGGAAGCCAGCGCCCTGCCCAATGCGTGCCACGCGCCAGATTGCCTCGGCAATGGACCACTGCGCCAGCGGACGGCTGGCCATCTCGGCCAGGATCAGGTGGATCTCGCGCACATGCGAGCGGCGGTCGACCTGCGACGGGAAGAAGCCCATGGCGATCGCTGCATCCAGCACGCCCTCGGCGTCGTCGGCCGCAATGGCCTCGACCATGCCGCCGAGCGCGAGCCGGGATGCAGGGTCGAGCACGCCGATCGATCCAAAGTCATGCAGGCACAGGCGACCGTCGTCAAAGAAGAACAGATTCCCCGGGTGCGGGTCGGCATGGAAGACGCCGGCGCCGAAGAGCTGATGCACGTAGGCACCGAGCAGCGCCCTTGCCAGTGCGGGAGCGGCCGCTGTGCCGTACGCGGCCTCCAGACGGGTCCCGTGGCTTCGATCCTGCACAAGCACGTTGCGGGTGGCATACGGCTCGACGACGTGCGGCTGGGTGATGCCGGGCAGGGCATCCAGCACCTTGGCCATGCGCCGCATGTTCTGCGCCTCGTGACGCATGTCGATCTCGTCACGCAGGAATGCGCCTAGTTCGTCCACCAGTTCGAGCGGCCGGTGGCGTTTCAGTGGCGGCCAGATCCACTGGGCGACGCGCATCGTGCGCCGCAGGAGCAGCAGATCCGCCTGCACCTGGGCATGGATCCCGGGGCGGGTGATCTTGACGACCACATCGCGACCATCATGCATGCGCGCTGGATGGATCTGGGCCACTGAAGCCGCGGCCAGGGGCTTGTCATCGAAGCTGGCGAAAAGTTCGCCGACCGGCGCGCCAAACGCCTGTTCGACGATACGCATGGCCTCCTCCGCCGGGAAGGGGGGCACATCGCTGTGCAATCGCGACAGCGCCTCGCGATAGGGCGCCGGCAGCAGGTCCCAGCGCAGGCTCAAGCCCTGGCCCAGCTTGACGAAGGTGGTGCCCAACCCCACCAGTGTGGTGCTGACGTATGCCGGAAGCAGGTCGGGTGCACGTCGGCGCAGGCGCAGCACGGCGACGCCGAGCTTGAGTCCCGCCCAGGCAATCTGGCCTCCGCGCCGCACCGTGCCCGCCATCAACGCGCGCTCCCGGTTGGACAACTCATGGCGTCGACCCACTTGCAGGACGCAGGATCGTGGCCGGATCGCCCCGACCATCCACTGCCGCCAGCTCCGCTTCCGACAACAGGCCGCCCCGGGACTGGCCGAGGACGCCCGCGGCCGCATCGACCACGTGCGCCCAGGTGCTGCGGTTGGCGAACAGCAGTCCCGGCACGTCCAGCGTGCCGCCGCGGTTGACGAAGCCGAGCGCCGCGGTCGTGGCCGGGCCAGTGTCGAGCCGGCGCAGCGCGCCCAGGAAGGGCTCGGGCCGCGTATGCGTGACGAATATGCGCGGCCGTTCCGCCGGGAACAGTGCATGGACCTCGCTGTCGGAGTGCACGTACCGCGCCTCGTCCGGATCGCGCGGCGTGCGGAACCGGCCGGGCTCGCCGAGATAGACGATCGCGGCCGACACGCCACGTTCAACGAGGCGCACCTGCGCGTGGCGCACTTCCTGCAATTGGTAAGCACCGGTGGCGACCAGCAGGATCGCCGCTGTCGCCGGGTTGCCGGCCAGGCACAGCGCACCTTGGGTGGCCAGCGCCTGCGCCTGCGTCGGTGTCAGCTCGTGCGGCACCGGTCGCTTGGGGACGACCAGGGTGGTGACCGTGCCGCGTTGCGCGTAGGCGTGGGCGAGGGCCGCGGCGGCGCCGTTGGCGTCCGGGGGAAACACCACGCGCGATATGTCGGCCATTTCGCCCAGGAGCGCCTCGGCCATGGTCGGATCCTGATGGGACTGCTCGTTCTTCGCGTTCTCCCACGTGTGCGAGGTCAGCACGAGAGGCACGCCCAGCCAGCCGGGCGGTCGCCCCGCCTGTGCCTGGTGACGCGCGAAGATCAATTCCTGGCGCACGGCGCCAAGCATCTTCGGTGCGAACGCCTCGTAGGTGACCACCAGGTTCAGCCCGCCCTTGTTGCCGAGCGCGGCGCATACCACGGCTTCCTCATTAAGCGCGGTGATGACCGCGCCAGTGGTCGATTCCGCGACACCGGGCTCGGGCTCGTGCACCCGGTGCTTCATTGCGTCCAGGGTGCGATCGAGCTTGTTGCTGCGCAGCTCGTCAGGATTGCCCACGCGCACGCGCAGCCCCGGGTTCGCTTCGGCGATGGCGACGAACTGCTCGTCGAGCGCGGTCATCGGCGAGCTCTCGCCGCCGGCGCCGCGGTCGGCGATCGCCGGGACGCGGGGCGGTTCCACCTGGCGATCGGCCAGCGCATGGTCGCGCTCGCGCACGCGCTGCTGGAGGTCGTGGCTGTTGAGTGCGGCAACAGCCTCCTCGAGCTCGGACGCGGCCACGAACAGCGCCGCGGCGCCTTGATTGAAGAGCGCGCGTGCCTCGGCCTCCTTCGACGGATTCCCGGGCAGGGGCAGGTTGTGCGAGGCGTTGGTCCCGGCGCCGGGGAATCCGAAGCCCTTCACGGTTTCGGCAATGCCATAGGGCAGCCGCACGTCGGCATCGGGAACGGCGGCGCCCGCTTGCAGGCGCGACTCCATCACATGGATACCCCACGCGATGCTGGCCGGATCGCGCCCGTCCAGCGCGATCGGATCAAAGCCGTTCAATCGCAGGTGCCGGTCCAGCCACCGCTCGCCGCCCTGCTGGGCGATCTGGCTGCGCTGTTCGATGCGCCGCCCGTTGAGGATGATGATCGGGCTGACCAGCCCGCTGTCCTCGGCACGCCACCAGCGCGGCGCCCAGTCGCTGCCGCGCTGTTCCTCGAACGCACCGTCGCTGAGGAACGCCACCAGGCGTTCGTCCTTGAGCGGTGCATGCACGTACTGCAGTTCGGCAAAGCCGAGATAGCCGCCTTCCATCACGCCCCCGGCGGTGTGCGCATTGACGTGGGAGCCCAGGGGCGACGCCGGTGTTCCGTCCGGATTGAGGGTGTAGGCATAGAAGTCGCCGACGAACCGGCTCAGCCCCGCGTCGGAGCGGTCGTAACGTTCGGCGTGCCGGGCGGTCATGTTGCCAACCAGCACGTTCAGCGCGTCGATGGCGGCCACGCAGTGCCCCTGGCCCATCATCCATGCGCGGGTGACGCCATCCAGGGCGTCCATCAGCAGGTAGCCGGCGTAGGCCGGCACCATGTTGAGGGACCCGCCAGTGTGGCCTTCGGGCGTGGCCTTGAAGTCATCGGCCTCGAGGGCCGCGCCGTCGGTGCGGACCCGCTGGCTGTAGGTCATGTGGGCCACCAGCCACATGCCGGCGCTGGTGACGCGATCGGCCGCGGCGAGCCGCTGCCAGGCGGTGCCGGCATCGGGCGTGCGGCCCAAGGCCACCAGCTCGTGCACCATCTGGCGGACCCGGAGCTGGGTGAGCGGGTCATGTCGGATCACGCCGTAGCCGGCCGCCCAATGGTCAAACGCGGGATCGGCCCGCCGGTGGGCGTCGGCGAGTTCAAGGGTCCGCTGGCGCTCGGCGGCCGACAGCTGGTCGGCGGTGCAGCAGTTGAGATGCAGGTTCATGGGTCCTCCGGGGAGTCGGCCGAAGCGGACATCAGGGTCGATGCCGCGTCAGCGAGGTCCGCGCCGAGCGCGATCGCGTTCGACGGGTGGGCAATGGTGTCGGTACTGACGATGCGGGCCAGACCTGCTTCCTGCAGGCGGGCATAGGCATCGCCGGCGAACACCGGATGGATGGCGACCAGCAGTGGCGGCGGCAACGACAACCGGCGCAGGTGTGCGAGGGTCTCCAGGATGGTGTGGCCGGACGACACGATGTCGTCGATCAGGACCGGGGTCCGGCCCGCCACGGCCTGCGGGTCGGGCAGGCTGACGCGCACGTCGTAGTCGCCGTGCCGCTCCTTGGCCAGCACCTGGTAGGGCATGCCGGACAGGGCGGCGATGTCCGCTACCCACTGCTCGCTCTCGCTGTCAGGGCCGATCAGCACAGCGTCGGGGACGGTCTCAGCGATCCAGCGGGCCACGGCCGGCGTCGCCGATACGTGGACCGTCGGAATGCGGTAGAGCGACTGCAGGCGCTCGACGCGGTGCAGGTGCGGGTCCACGGTCACCAGCCAGTCGAAAGCCTCTTCGAGGAATTGCGCAAACAGCGGTGTACTGACCGCCTCGCCGCGATGGAAGCGGGTGTCCTGGCGCATATACCCCAGGTAGGGTGCGATGAGGCCGACCGAACGAGCCCCGAACTCGCGCGCGGTCCGGGCGGCGAAGCGCAGCGGGAGGGCCAGGGCATCGGCGTTGCGCAGGCTGGCCAGGATCGCCACATCGGCGCCGTCCAGTGCGTCGTCCAGGGTGACCAGCGACTCGCCATCGGGGAAGTGCCGCCAGGCCACGGGTGCAATGCGCGCCTGCAGGGGCTGGTTGATGGTGCCGGCCAACACTGCATCGGCCGGGAAGGGCATCAGCACACGGGTCATGGAACCTCTCCAAGCACAAAGGGTTGCAGCGTCGCGGCGTGCTCCAGGGCGTAGGCCAGTTCTCCCGGCGACTCCGCATGCAGGGTCATCATGGGCTGTCCGCGCTCGACCGTATCGCCGATCCGCAGACCGGTTTCGAGGCCGGCGGTGGGGGATGTCGGGGCGCCGGCCAGCTTGGCCAGTTTGGCCAGCCTGCGGTTGTCGATCGCCGCGATGCGGCCCGATGCAGGCGCCGGGACGTCGGCGGTGAACGCCGCCCGTGGCGGTTCGCGGAAGCCTCCCTGGGCCTCGCAGATCGCCAGGAACTTGGCCAGCGCCGCCCCGGAATCCAGCACGCCGCGCGCGCGCTCCAGTCCGGTGCCGGCGTTGCTGCCCGCTGCCATGTCCAGCAGCGCCGCGGACAGCGCAAGTGCGCGTTCGCGAAGGTCGGCGGGTGCATCGGCCGCGTTGCGCAGCACCTTGAGCACGTCGTGCGCCTCGAGCGCCGGGCCGATTCCCCGACCCACCGGCTGGGTGCCGTCGGAGCGATGGATGCCCAACTGCAATCCCAGCGCGCCCGCGGTGTGGGCAAGCCGCGTGCCGAGGCTGTGGGCCGCGGCCTCACCTCGCACCTTGGCCGTCGGACCCACCGGCATGTCGATCAGGACGTGGGTGGAGCCCGCGGCTATCTTCTTCGACAGCACGCTGGCGACCAGTTGGCCGTCGCTGTCGAAATCCAGCGGGCGCTGGACCCGGATCAGGATGTCGTCGGCCGGGCTCAGGCGCACGTTGCCACCCCACACGATGCAGCCGCCCTCGCGCTCCACCACCCGGCGCATCGCCGCCAGGTCGAGCGCCACCGGCGCCATCACTTCCATGGTGTCGGCGGTGCCCGCGGGCGACGTGATCGCGCGCGACGAGGTCTTCGGGATGCGGTAGCCCAGCGCAGCCACGATGGCCACCACGATCGGGGTGGTGCGATTGCCCGGCAGGCCACCTACGCAGTGTTTGTCCAGCACCGGCCCTTCGCCCCAGTCCAGGCGCTGGCCCACGGAGATCATGGCTCGCGTCAGCGCGGTCGTCTCCGCATGGTCCAGGCGGTCACCCGCGCTGGCAGTGACGAAAGCTGCAAGCTCCAGGTCCGACAACCTGCTTTCCATCACGTCCTGCACCAGGGCGAAGTACTGCGCGTCGTCCAACCGGGCGCCGAACACCTTGGCACGGAGCGCGCCCGCCGACGCCGCGGGTTCCGCGTGCCTGACGCCGGCGAGGGCGTCGGGCGCGGGATCGAGGAGCGTCCACGCGGCCTCCGACAACGCCACCTCGTCCAGGCCGAGCCGATCGTCGATGACCACGTTCAGCGTCGCCACCAGCGTGCGGGCGTCCACGTCCAGCCTGACGCGCGTCATCGCGGCAAAGCCTTCCGAGCGACAGACCTCGCAGTCGCGGTGCATATAGACCACCGGCTGCTGGTAGGTGTCGATGCCGGCACGGGTGACGCGCAGGCGGGTGTGGCCCGGGGCCTGCGTGGTCATCTCGCATCCTCCAATCCGACTTGCTCCAGGTGCCCCGGCACGCGCGCACGCCAGCCCAGTTCACGCTGCACGCGCCCGCGCAGCGTGTCTGCAGCGTCGGGCTCGCCGTGGGTGAGGTAGACCATGCGCGGCGCGGACGGCGCGGTGCGCATCCAGTCCAGCAGCTCCCCGGCGTCGGCGTGGCCGGAGAAGCCCTCCAGCTGCACCACCTCGGCGCGGATGGGGACCTCGCGGCCGAACATGCGCAACGTGCGCTTGCCTGCCGCCAGCGCGGCACCGCGTGTTCCTCCGGCCTGGTAGCCCGCGAGCAGGATCGCGTTGCGGTCATCGGGGCCGAACGCCTCGATGTGGTGCAGCACGCGCCCGCCGGTGATCATGCCGCTGGCCGAGATGATGATCATCGGCCCGCGCTGGCGGTTGAGTGCCTTCGACTCTTCTACAGTGTTGACGAAGGTGGCCACGTCGAACATCCGCTGGCAGTCCTCGTCGGACACGTGGTGCTCGGAGTGGTGGTCGTGGTAGTGCCGGGTCGCGTTGATCGCCATCGGGCTGTTGAGGTAGACCGGCACGCGAGGGATGTCCTTGCGCTCACGCAGCCGGGCGATATGCAGCATGAGCGCCTGGGCGCGGCCGATGGCAAAGGCGGGAATGACGATCACGCCCCCGCGGGCGGCAACGCGGCGGATGATCGGTGCCAGCTCGGCTTCTTGGTCGATCGGAATGTGTTCCCGATTGCCATATGTGGATTCGCAGACCAGGACGTCACAGGCGGGCAGGGGCGTCGGCGGATTCATCAGCGACTCCTGCTGCCGTCCCAGGTCGCCACTGAAGTGCAGGCGCTGGCCCTGGACGTCAAGGCTGACATGGGCAGCGCCCAGGATGTGGCCGGCAGGATGGAAGCGGATCGTGACGCCTGATGCGACCTCGATGTCGCGACCATAGTCATGCCCCTTGAGCTGCTTCAGGCTGCGGCGGGCGTCATCCTCGGTATAAAGCGGCCGTGGTTCCTTGTGCTTGGAGTACCCCTTGCGGGCCGCGTACTTGGCCTCCTCTTCGAGCAGGTGTCCGCTGTCGGGAAGCAGCAGGCCGCACAGGGCCACGCTGCCATGGGTGCAGTGGATCCGGCCGCGGAACCCTTGTTTGACCAGTGCGGGCAAGTAGCCCGAATGGTCCAGGTGGGCGTGGGTCAGGACCACCGCGTCGATTGATGACGCCTCGACGGGAAACGGAGCCCAGTTGCGCTCGCGCAATTGCTTGTAGCCCTGGAACAGGCCGCAGTCCACGAGCACGCGCTGACCGTTGGCCTCGACCAGGTAGCGCGAGCCGGTCACGGTGCCCGCGGCACCGAGGAATTGCAGGGTGGGGTTGGAAGACGCTGTCATGGTGTGGCTCCTGTCCTGGAAGGGAAGTGATTGCGGAGGGCATGGCGAGGGCCGAGGCGCATCTGCATCGCCCGCGCGCCTGTCAGGGGCGGATCAGCTCCACTGTGTCGTTGACCTTGGGGCTCCCGGAGATCACTTCAGCCTCCGCGTAGTGGCTGTCGAACAGTTCGACGATGCGCACTTGGCCAACGTTCTCGCGGCGGTAGCGTGGACCGCCGGCCCGCGAATGCCGGATACGGCGCTTGTGCCGGATCACGTCCAGCACCTGCCCGACCTGGGCACCGTCGGCCTGCCCGACACAGACCACAAGCGTTCCGTCCTGCTTTTCCAGCACCTGGCCGCGCATCAACACGTTGTGGCGGAACCCACCCTCGTTCGCGGAGACGACCCCCGGCAATGCGAACGCGAGCGCGAGGGCCAGTGCGGCGACCCAATGGCTGCGATTGGTACCTCGGGGTCTGGAATGGGCGACGTGTGTGACCGTATTCATGGTGTGGACTCCTTAGATGGGCTGCGAGGGGTGGCGGCATCCGCCAGTGGAAGGCGTTTGAGCAGCAACGCGTTGAGGGCGACGATCACCGAACTGCCCGACATCGACAGCGCGGCGATTTCTGGCGACAGCACGAACGGATAGAGCACACCGGCCGCCAGCGGAAAGGCCAGCACGTTGTAGCCCACGGCCCAGCCCAGATTCTGATGCATCTTGCGCAGAGTGGCGTGGGCGATGGTGGTCGCGCGAACGACGTCATAAGGGTCGCTGTGCATGAGCACGATGTCGGCACTCTCGATGGCGACGTCGGTGCCGGCGCCGATCGCGAACCCAACGTCGGCTTGGGTGAGCGCCGGTGCGTCGTTGATGCCGTCGCCCACCATGCCGACCTTGAGGCCCTGCGACTGCAGCTTGATGACCTCATCGGCCTTGCCGCCCGGCAGCACGTCGGCCAGCACGATGTCGATTCCCAGGTCCTGTGCCACGCGCTCGGCCGTGGGGCGGTTGTCGCCGGTGATCATCGCCACCTTGATGTTGCGCCGGTGCAATTCGTCGATGGCCGCGCGCGAGGTCTCCCGGATCGCGTCGGCAATCGCGAAGAAGCCTGCGAGCCGGTCACCCACCCCGGCATAGATCACCGTGCGACCGGCACCGGTGAGGCGCGCAGCCTCCGCTTCCAATACCGAGAGGTCGATGCCGTGCTCGACCATCAGGATCCGGTTGCCCAGCACCACCTGCACCCCGTCAACCACGCCGGTAGCGCCCTGGCCATCGATGTTGGTGAACGCGGTAGCGCGCTCGGCTACCGGACCGGCACGCTTCAGGATGGCCTGCGCCAGCGGGTGCTCGGAGTGCGCCTCGACCGCGGCGGCCGCGGCCAGCAACCGCTCCTGCGTCCAGCCCGGCGCGACCGCCATGTCGACCACCTCGGGGGCGCCGACCGTCAGGGTGCCGGTCTTGTCGAAGATCACCACGTCCAGGCGTGCGCTCTTCTCAATCGATTCGGCATGCTTGAAGAGGATGCCGTGTCGTGCCCCCAGGCCAGTGCCGATCATGATCGCCATCGGCGTGGCCAAACCGAGTGCATCGGGGCAGGCGATGACGAAGACGGTGATCGTCAGCGTGAGCGCGAACAGCAGCGGCTGTCCCAGCCACCAGAACCAGACCGCGAAGGTCAGCAGCCCGATCACGATCGCAGCCAGCACCAGCCATTGCGAGGCGCGGTCGGCGAGCAGCTGCGCGGGCGCCTTGGAGTTCTGCGCGGTCTGGACCAGCTTGATGATCTGCGCCAGTGCCGTGTCGCTGCCGATCTTGGTGGCGGTGTAGGCGAATGCGCCGCTCTTGTTGATCGATCCGCCGACGACGGACTCTCCGGGATCCTTGCGCACCGGCATCGACTCGCCGGTCAGCATGGATTCGTCGACCTGAGAGCTGCCTTCCGTCACGATGCCATCGACCGGGATCTTCGCCCCGGGCCGCACGATCACGGTCTCGCCGACCAGCACTTCAGCGGTGGGAATGTCGAGCTCCTGCCCCTCGCGCCGGACGACCGCGCGGGGTGGGGACAGCTTCAGCAGCGCTTTCATGGCGTCCGAGGCGCCGGCGCGAGCCCGCATCTCGAGCCAGTGGCCAAGCAGGACGAAGGTCAGCAGGACGGCCGAGGCCTCGTAGAAGTTCGGCCCGTCGAAGAAGAACGTCGACGCGATGCTGAAACCGTAACCTGTGCCCACGCTCAGGAGCACCAGGACCGCCATGTCCAGCACACCCCGTCGCAGGGACCGGATCGCGGCGCTGAAGAATGGCCAGCCCGGATACAGCACGGCGCCGGTCGCCAGCAGGAACAACCAGACGTTCTCGCGCAGTCCGAACGGCACCGGCGGCGGCTCTATCAGCCCGCCCATGGGCGACCACACGAATACCGGGATCGCGAAGGCGAGGGCGACCAGGAAGCGGCGGCCCATGTCGCGCGCCGCGGCGTGCAGATCGCTGCCGTGGTTCATGCCCGCATGGGCGTCGTGGCCACCGGCATCCGTGGCGTCATCGCCGTGGCCGGCGTGGGCGTCAGCGGGGCGCTCTGCGGCCAATTCCTGTCCGTGCCCGGCATGCGCAGCATGGGCGTGCGCGCCTGCGGCGGGGTCGGCATCGGGCATCGGCGCGTTGCATTGGAAGCCGCAGTCGCGGATCGCGGTGGCGACCGCGCCCCCCGACAGGCGGGCCGGGTCGTAGGACACCTGCAGGGTCGCGGTAGCGAAATTCGCGCTGGTGGCGTTGACTCCAGGCAGCGCGGCCACGGCCTTCTCCAGCGTGCGCGCGCAGCCGGCACTCACCATGTCGCCGATGGGCCAGGTGCGCGTGCGCACAGTGGGTTTGTGGACGTGCGTCATCGGGTTTCTCCTTGGGATGGAGCGGGGCCGCGCCGGCGTCGCGGGATGAAGGCCGGCACTTCCTGCATGTAGCGGACGTAGTCGTCGCCGAAGCGGCTCAAGCAGTCTTTTTCCTCACGACGCGCCAGGCGGGCATAGGCCCACACGAGCACTGGATAGCTGGCGAGCGTGAGCAGCGTGGGCCACTGCAGCAGGAAACCGGTCAGCACGAGCAGGAAGGCGACGTACTGCGGGTGACGCATGCGCGCATACACGCCCTCGCGGGCGAGCCGGCCTTCACGCTGTGCCCGATACAGCACCGGCCAGGCGGCCGACAGCAGCCAGAAGCCGCCGCCGATCAGGACGAAGCTTGCGATGTGGAATGGGCCGAAATGCGGGTTGGCGCGCCAGCCGAACCACATCTCGAGCAGATGGCCCGCGTCATGGCTCAGCCAGTCCACCTGCGGATAGTTGGCGCTGAGCCAGCCGCCCAGGACGTACAGCGTCAGCGGGAAGCCATACATTTCCGCGAACAGGGCCACGACGAAGGCGGAGAACATACCGAACCCACGCCAGTCCCAACGGGTCAGCGGTTTGTAGAAGCTCCAGGCGAAGAAGATGAAGAACGCGGCGTTGATGGCGGCGAGGAGCCAAAGACCGTAGCCGGAGTCGGGTGCCTGCATGTCAGTGCCCTCCGTTCGAGGTGTCGGACGTTTCGTCGTTCAGTGCCCGCTTGCTACGGCTCTCATGCTGGCCATGGGGTGTGTCGTCGGCATTGCCGTCGCGCCCATGACTTCCGGAACCTCCATGACCGCCATGCCCCTTGTGCATGAACACATGCATCAAGGGACATAGCAGCAGGATGGCCAGGGGCAACCAGCGAAGCGTCCCCCCAAGGTGGGCGCGGTGCTCGACGGCGAGATAGAACACGGCCAGCGCCAGGAAGATCCAGAAGACCCAGCGTCGGGAGCCTGAGGGGGCAGGACTGGAGGCTGTCATGGCAAATTCTCCTCTGTGGGGCGGCGTCCAAGAAGTCGCCGGGGGGTGGACTTGACGAACCCGCCGCCTTCAGCAGCGGCAACAGATTCGATCAATGCGCAGACGTCATCGCCAGTCGGAATGGAGTCCGGAAGCTCCGCCCAGGCGTGGATGGCACGCTCCATTCGTCCGTGCATGGCGAGCAGCCTGTCCAGTTGTTGGCGGGTGTCGTCGAGCCTGCGCCGAATGATGTCCCGCACAAGCGGACAGGGACTATGTCGCAGCAGGCTGTGGTGGATGATTTCCTCGATTTCCCCCAGCGTGAAGCCAAGGTGTTGCGCCGTGCGAATGAAGTGCAGGCGAAGGAGCTCCGAGGTGGAGAACAACTGGTAGCCGCCCTCGGTATGCGTGGCCGCTTGCAACAGACCGCGCCGCAGGTAGTTGCGCACCACATGCACCGTGACATCGCCCTGCCGTGCCAGCTGGCGGACCGTCATCAGCGGCAGCGTCACTTCTTCCTTGGTCGTCATCGGCTTGCTCCCGGCGAGGTGTTGATCAGGCTAGACCTGTGTCTCGCACACAGGTCAACCGGCCTTGCGGTGGGCGAAGCCAGTAACGCGCGAATTGGCCGTGGACGGACGGATGTTCGCGGCCACAGTTGCATGAGCCGTCGGTCCCTGCCTGCGTTGAACGGCCCCATCACTACTTCTCCTTGGGTAGTGCGGAGGAGGGGTGCGGCTTCCTGGCCAGCTGCCGCTGCTTGATCAGCGAGTACAGCGCCGGGATCACGACCAGGGTGAGGATGGTCGAAGACACCATGCCACCTACCATCGGCGCAGCGATTCGGCGCATGACTTCCGAGCCAGTACCGCTGCTCCACATGATGGGCAGCAGGCCCGCCATGATCGCGACCACGGTCATCATCTTCGGGCGCACGCGGTCGACCGCGCCTTCGATGATGGCCTCGCGCAGGTCCCGTGAATCCAGTGCCCGGTCTTCGGCCTGCCTCTGCGCGGCACGCGCTTCAAGTGCGTGGTCGAGGTAGATCAGCATCACCACGCCGGTTTCCGCGGCGACGCCGGCCAGCGCGATGAAGCCCACGATCACCGCGACGCTGGTGTTGTAGTCGAGCATCCACATCAGCCAGATGCCACCGACCAGTGCGAAGGGCACCGACAGCATCACGATCAGCGACTCGGTGACACGGCGGAAGTTGAGGTACAGCAGCAGGAAAATCAGCGCCAGCGTCACCGGAACGACGACACGCATCTTCTCCGCGGCACGTTGCATGTATTCGTACTGTCCACTCCAGGTCACGTAGTAGCCAGGCGGGAACTGCACCTGCTCGGTGACCGCTTCCTGCGCAGCCTTCACGTAGCGGCCGAGATCGCTCTCTCGGGTGTCGACGTAGATGTACGCCGCCAGCATCGCGTTCTCGGTGCGGATGCTCGGCGCACCCTTCCTGACCTCAATCCGCGCCAGTTCGCCCAGCGGCACCTGGGCGCCGCCGGGCACCGGCACAAGGACTTGGCTGCCTATCCGGTGCGGATCGTCGCGGAGTTCGCGGGGATAGCGCACGATCGCGCTGAAGCGTTCGCGGCCCTGGAGGATGGTGGTGACGATCTCGCCGCCCAGCGCGGCGGCCACCACGTTCTGCACCTCGCCCAGGGTGACGCCGTACTGGGCCAGGCTGCCAAGGTCGGGGGTGATGTCGAGGTAGTAGGCGCCGGTCAGGCGTTCGGCGAACGCGCTGGTCGTGCCCGGCACTTCGCGCACCACGGCTTCGATCTCGGTGGCCAGCGCGTCGAGTTGCTCAAGGTCCGTGCCGAAGAGTTTGATGCCCACGGGCGTGCGGATGCCGGTGGCCAGCATGTCGGTGCGCGCCTTGATCGGCATCGTCCAGGAGTTGGCGACGCCCGGGAACTTCAGCGCCGCGTCCATCTCGGCGATGAGCTTGTCGGTGGTCATGCCGTCCCGCCATTCGTCCTCGGGCTTGAGGTTGATGACGGTCTCGAACATCTCCAGCGGTGCGGGATCGGTGGCCGTCAGGGCACGGCCCGCCTTGCCGAACACCGACTCCACTTCCGGGAAGCCCTTGATGATCCGGTCCTGCTGCTGCAGCAGCTCCGAGGCCTTGGTCACCGACATGCCCGGAAGCGACGCGGGCATGTACAGCAGCGTGCCTTCGTTGAGGGTTGGCATGAACTCGCTGCCCAGCCGCGATGCAGGCCACAGGCTTGCAAACAGGGCGGCCAACGCAAACATGATTGTGGCCATGCGATGCCGCAGAACGACGTTGATCACCGGCCGATAGGCCGCAACCAGGAACCGGTTCACCGGATTCTTGTGCTCGGGCACGATCTTGCCGCGCACGAACAGCAGCATGAGTACCGGTACCAGCGTGATCGACAACAGCGCGCCACCGGCCATCGCGAAGGTCTTGGTGAAGGCCAGCGGCTTGAACAGGCGACCTTCCTGAGCCTCCAGGGCGAACACGGGCAGGAACGAGACGGTGATGATCATCAGGCTGAAGAACAGCGCCGGCCCGACCTCGCGACAGGCATCGATGATCAGCTGGGTCCGGCTGCGGGAGCCGTCGGAGCGCTCGATGTGCTTGTGCGCGTTCTCGATCATCACGATCGCCGCGTCGACCATCACGCCAATCGAGATCGCGATGCCGCCCAGGCTCATGATGTTGGAGTTCATGCCCAGCATGCGCATCGCGATCACCGCGATCAGCACGCCGACGGGCAGCATGACGATCGCGACCAGCGCGCTGCGCGCATGGAACAGGAATACCAGGCACACCAGTGCGACGATCAGGCTCTCCTCGAGCAGCGTCGTGCGTAGCGTCTTGATCGCGCGCACGATGAGATCGGAGCGGTCGTAGACCGCCTGGACGCTGACGCCCTCGGGGAGTCCACTCGCAAGCTGGGCGATCTTGTCCTTCACCCCCCCGATCACGGCCAGGGCGTTTTCGCCGAAGCGCGCAATGACGATCCCGCCCACAACGTCGCCTTCGCCGTCCAGGTCGACGATGCCACGGCGCTCATCGGGTACCAGTTCGACCCGGGCGACGTCGCCGATCAGCACCGGTGCGCCCCCTTCGGCGCGCAGAACCAGGCTCTCGATATCCTCGATACCGCGCAGGTAGCCGCGGCCCCGCACCATGTACTCGGTCTCGGCCATCTCGATCACGCGGCCGCCGACGTCGCGGTTGCTCTCGGCGATCACCTCGGACACGCGTGAAATCGGGATGTCGAACTCGCGCAGCCGGACCGGATCGACGGTGATCGAGTACTGGCGCACGAAGCCGCCGACGCTGGCGACCTCGGCCACGCCGGGCGCGGTGGTGAGCTGGTAACGCAGGTACCAGTCCTGCATCGCGCGCAGCTCGTCCAGCGAGTGGCGGTCGCTCTGCAGCACGTACTGGTAGACCCAGCCCACGCCGGACGCGTCGGGTCCCAGTGCCGGTGCCACGCCAGCCGGCAGGTTTTTCGACGCGACGTTGAGGTTCTCGAGCACGCGCGAGCGCGCCCAGTACAGGTCCGTGCCTTCTTCGAAGATGACGTAGATGAAGGAGGCGCCGAAGAACGAGAAGCCGCGGACGTCCTTCGACTTCGGCGTCGCGAGCAGGGCGCTGGTCAGCGGATAGGTGACCTGGTCCTCGACCACCTGGGGCGCCTGCCCCGGGTACTCCGTGAACACGATCACCTGCACGTCCGACAGATCCGGTTGTGCGTCCAGCGGCGTGTTCATCAGTGCGTAGATGCCACCGGCGACAATCGCCAGCGCCATCAGCAGCACCAGGAAGACGTTGCGCACCGACCATTCAACGAGACGGCCAAGCATGTCAGTGCCCCTCGTGGCCGGTGGGGGCGGGCGGAGTCTCTTCCGGGGTAGCCGGCATGGAATGACCGGCGTGCGGATCAGAGGCCTCGTCACCATGACCTGCGTGCGGGTCGGCGGCGTCCTCGCCGTGCCCGGCGTGTGGATCCTCAGCGGTGCCCGAAGGCGCGCCGTGTCCTGTGTGACCCTCAAGACCCTGGAGTGCCGACTGCAGGTTGCTTTCGGCGTCGATCAGGAAGTTGGCGGAGACCACGACCTGCTCGCCCTCGGTCAGGCCGTCGAGGATCTCGATGCGATCGCCGCCGCGCCGCCCCAGGCTGACATCGCGCGGTGCGAAGCGGCCAGGGCCGGTCTCGACCAGCACCACCTGGCGCGTGCCGCTGTCGAGCACGGCCGAGCGCGGAACGGTCAGGACCGGTCCAGCCCCCGGCTCCTCCAGCACCACCGTCCCATACAGCCCGGGCCGCAGGTCGCCAGCGGGGTTGGGCAGGGCGATGCGCACATCCACGGTGCGCGTCATCGCATCGATGACGGGCTGCACGAAGGTGACCTCGCCCTCGGCCACCTGGCCCGGCAGGGCCACGGTTTCAAAGCGGGCCGTTTGGCCGGGCTGGATACCCGCGGCCTGCGCCGCCGGCACCTTGGCGATCACCCACACCTTCGACAGGTCCGCCAGGCGCAGGATGGTTTCGCCGGGCTCGAAACGCGCGCCCTGGACCACCGGCTTCTCGATCACGACCGCGTCCGCGGGCGCGGTGAGCACCAGGCCCGTCTTGCCCATCTGCGCGTCACTGATTTCCCAGTTGCGCAGGCGGGTGCGGGCGGCATCGCGCAGGCGGACCATCGACGCCGCGCTCGCGGGATCGGACCCGGCCAGCCTGCGGGCGGTCTCGTCGGCCAGCCGGTATTCCTGCTGCGCCGCGGCCAGCTGCGGGCTGTAGACGGAGAGCAGCGGCTGCCCGGCGCTGACCCGCATGCCGGTCTGGTTCGCGTACAGCCGCTCCACCCAGCCTTCGAAGCGCGGGGCGATCGCGTACTGCCGGGTCTCGTCGACCTCGACCGTGCCGCTGGTGCGCACGGTAGCGGACAGGGCTCCGCGCTTGACCGCTTCGGTGCGCACGCCCAGCGCCTGCACCTTGTCCGGCGGCAGCACCACCGTGCCCGGTGCCGCCGGCGGTGCGTCGTCGGCATAGACCGGGACGTAGTCCATACCCATCGAATCCTTCTTCGGCACCGGCGACGTGTCCGCCAAGCCCATGGGATTGCGGTAATAGAGCACCTTGCGTTCTGCGGCCGGGCCGTCGATCGACGTGCCCGCGGTCGGGGAGTCGTTCGTGGCGCGGCCGGCAATCCAGCCGACGGCGAGGGCGGCGAGTGCAACGCCGATGGCGAGCGACAGGGTCTGGACACGGGTCATCGGATCTCTCCTTCGATGGCGCGCACGGCGGCGGCGCCCAACAGTTCGTCACGCAGTGCATCGACCCGTGCGAGGTCGGCGCCCTGCCATTCATTGAGTGCTTCCAGCAGCGTCCCGAAGTCGACTTCACCGACCTGGTAGCTGGCCAGGGCGGACTGCCAGGTGGCGTCGGCCTGCGGCAGCAGCGTGTTCTCGATCAGTCCGCGACGCTCGCGCGCGTTGGTCCACTGCGACCAGGCGGAAGCGCCGCGTTCCTCGACGGCCCGCAGCGTGGCGTCCCTGCGGGCAAGCGCTGCGTCTTCGAGCAGGCGCGATTCGCGCTCGCGCTCGCGGCGGGCACGCTGCTGGAACGGGATCTCGACCTCGAACATCAGCTCGGTGCTCTCGATGCCGTTGCCGAACTGCATCGCACCCACGCCCAGGGTGATGTCGGGAAAGCGGTTGCGACGCTGCAGTACCACGTTCGTGCGCGCCGCCTCGGCGCGAGCCTGCTGCGAGCGCACCGCGGGATGCGCATCGGCGTCATCCAGTGCCTCGGCAAGCGAGGCGCTGTGGACGGCGAGGCGCGGCGCCTCGTCGGGAGTCGCCAGCGGTGCATCGGACCGGCGCCCCAGCACCGCGTTCAAGGTGGCGGCCGCCTCCTGCTTGGTCGCGAGGCGTTCGATCCGCTCGCGCTGGAGGCTGGTCTGCTCGACCTGGGCGCGGATGGCATCCTGCTGCGCCGCGCGACCCAGGGCGTAGCGCACGCCGGCCATCTCTTCCACCTGGCGGAGCAGGGCGATGCGGCGATCAAGCACGGCCACGGCCTGGTCGGCATGCCAGTAGCGTGCGTAGGCCGCCTCGGCGTCGGCCAGCAAGTCGCGCGCAGTGGTGAGGCGATCGAGTCCGACCGCGACCGCGTCCTGGCTGGCCGCGGTCCGCGCCAGGGCGCGCTTGCCCCAAAGCGGGAGGCGCTGGCGCAGCGCGTAGTTGACCTCGCGCTCGGCACCGGCGGAGCGCCAGGGCTTGTCCGGATCGAGGCCGCGGAATCCAAGGGAAGCCGTCGGGTCGGGTAGGGCGCCCGCTGGCTGGATCCGTGCTTCGGCGGCCTGGGCCTCGAAGTCCATGGCCCGCAATTCCGGGTTGTGTTCCAGAACCCAGGCGCGGATCGACTCGAGGCTGTGCCCCGGGACGGGTTCGGTGGCGGTCACCGGCAGCGCCAGGGCCCACAAGGCGCCGGCAAGCACGCCGGCAAGAAGGTGCCGGAGCGGTGGCAGACGGCGGGACAGAGGGCGAGGGTGCAGGCGCCTGGCCGGCAGTCGGTCGAACGGGGATGCCATATCAGTGTCCTTGGGCCGACGCGACGCAGGTCGCTCGGACGAGGGCAGGAACACATGCCGTGACGCAGCCACGGCGCGAACGCACAGGACTGCGCCGCACAGACGTGCGGAGCAGTCAGCGTCCAGGCATCAGATCAGCAGGAGTGCCGCTGGATGGGCGGTAGGTCGGTGCCAGGCGGGTCTGGGCGGCGAATCCACCCATGTAGCCGTGACACCTGGCGCAGCATCCGCAATCGCGGCGATCGCAAGCCAGGAGAACCAGGCTTCGGCCAGCAGCGGCGGAATCGAAGGGATGCGCCCACTGTCCGCCGAGATGTCACCCTCGGTGCAGTGCGCGTCGCACACTGCCTTGCTCGCTGAGGGGAGCTCGGCATCGCAGCCGTGGCCATGGTCGTGTCGGGTGTCGGTGGCGGCAGCGACAAACGCCGCCGGCGTGACTGGGAGATCCAGGCAATCGCCATGGCCTGCGAGCGCGAACTGGGACCAGAGCAGGGCCACCATCGCGAGGAGGGCGGTGCGCTGGAACAAGTTCCGATGGCGGATGTGGACCATGGCGTGAGCTTACCTCTTACTGGAACCGATGCAATTGATCCAAGTCAATCCTTGGCCAGGCCCAGGGGCTGGCGCGGCACAGATGTGGTCGGCGAGGACGGTACGGCGGCCGACTTGGCAAGGCGAAGGGCGTTGGCCACCACCGACACCGAGCTCAAGCTCATCGCAAGCGCCGCGACCATCGGGCTCAGCAAGATCCCGAATGCGGGGTAGAGCACCCCGGCCGCGACCGGCACCCCCAGCGCGTTGTAGAGGAACGCGAAGGTGAGGTTCTGCTTCATGTTGGCCACGGTGGCCTGGGAGATCTTCCGGGCGCGCAGGATGCCCCGCAGGTCGCCCTTGACCAGGGTGATCTGGGCACTGGACATCGCGACGTCGGTGCCCGTGCCCATGGCGATGCCGACGTCGGCCGCGGCGAGCGCCGGGGCGTCGTTGATGCCGTCGCCCGCCATCGCCACCCGCCGGCCTTCGCGCTTGAGGCGCTGCACCAGCTCGGCCTTGTCCTCGGGGCGGACTTCGCCATGCACCTCGTCCAGGCCCAGCTCGGTGGCCACGGCCCGTGCGGTGGTGAGCCCGTCGCCGGTGGCCATGATGATGCGCAGCCCGGCGGCGTGGAGCTCGTTGATGGCCGCCGCGGCCGACGCCTTGATCGGGTCGGCAACCGCGACCAGCCCCGCCAGGCGCCCGTCCACGGCCAGGAACATGGCGCTCGCGCCCTCGCGGCGCATCCGCTCGGCCACGTCGACGTGCGCAGCGGGATTGGCGCCCAGGTCGTCCATGAGCGCGGTATTGCCCAGCGCAAGCGCATGGCCGGCCACGGACCCGCGCACACCCATGCCGGTCACCGAGTCGAAGTCCTCCACGCGGTCGAACTCGAAGTTCCGGCGTCGAGCCTCGGCGACGATGGCGTCGGCCAGCGGGTGCTCGCTGCCCTGGTCCAGGCTGGCGGCCAGGTGCAAGACCCGGTCGGCGTCGAAGCCCTCGAAGGCCACGACTTCCTTGAAGGCGGGGCGCCCCTCGGTGAGGGTGCCGGTCTTGTCGACGATCAGGGTGTCGATGCGGCGCATGTGCTCGATGGCCTCGGCGTCGCGGAACAGCACGCCCACCTGCGCCGCCTTGCCCGTGGCGACCATGATCGACATCGGCGTCGCCAGGCCCAGCGCGCAGGGGCAGGCGATGATCAGTACCGAGACCGCGTTGAGCACCGCAAAGGTCCAGGCCGGCTCCGGACCGAAGGAGCCCCAGATAAAGAAGGTGGCCACCGCGATCGCCAGCACCGCGAGCACGAACCAGTAGGCCGCGATATCGGCCATCCGCTGCATCGGCGCGCGGGAGCGCTGCGCCTGCGCGACCAGCTGCACGATCTGCGACAGCACGGTGTCGGAGCCCACCTTGGCGGCGCGGATCACCAGCGCGCCGGTGCCGTTCTGGGTCGCGCCGATGACCTGGTCGCCTGCGGTCTTCTCGACCGGAATCGGTTCACCCGTGAGCATCGACTCGTCGACGCTGGAGCGGCCTTCCACCACTTCGCCATCCACCGGCACCTTCTCGCCGGGACGCACGCGCAGGTGGTCGCCGACGTGGACGTGGGTCAGCGGGATGTCTTCCTCGGTGCCGTCGGCGTTGACCCGCCGGGCTTCCTTCGGCGCCAGGCCAAGCAGGCCCTTGATCGCCGCGGACGTTTTCGAGCGCGCCCGCAGTTCCAGCATCTGGCCGAGCAGGGTCAGCGAAACGATCACCGCCGCCGCCTCGTAGTACACCCCGACGCGCCCATGTTCGGTAAACGACGGTGGGAACAAGCCGGGTGCCAGCGTGGCGACCAGGCTGTAGCCAAAGGCGGCCGCAACGCCAATCCCGATGAGGGTGAACATGTTCGGGCTGCGGTTGCGGATCGACTGCACGCAGCGCTCGAAGAACGGCCAGCCGGCCCACAGCACGACTGGTGTGGTCAAGACCAGCTCGACCCAGGTCTGCACGTCGATCGACAACGGCAGGATCTGCACGTCGCCCAGCACGACACGCGGGAGGTACTGGCCGAACATGGCCAGCACGAGCGTCACCACAGTCAGCGGAAGCGTCCACCAGAACCGGCGCGAGAAGTCGCGAAGTTCCGGATTGTCATCGTCCTCCAGGCTCGGCATTTCCGGCTCCAGCGCCATGCCGCAGAAGGGACAGTTGCCTGGACCTTGTTGCCGGACTTCCGGGTGCATCGGGCAGGTGTAGATGGCGCCGGGCTGTGCCACCTCGGGTTCGTCCTGGGGCGTCAGATAGCGCTCCGGATCGGCCACGAACTTCGCGCGGCATCGCTCCGAGCAGAAGTGGAAAGGTGTGTCGGCGTGGGTCGCATGATGCTGCGTCGTGGCGGGATCGACCTGCATGCCACAGACCGGATCGGTGACCCGTCCATCCGCAGCCTCGACAGGGGCTGCGCCTGCAGAATGGTGATGGTCATGGGACGACGGTGAGTTCATGCCGATGCTCGCTTTAGTGGGGATGGACTGCCAAGGCAGTGTGCCATTGCGGGTTACACAGCTATTCGGGGCTGAGCGTCCCGAGCACTGAAACAACAATCAGGATCAAGATGGCCAGCGCGGCCTCAGCCGTAACACTCTGCCGCAAAGCCCGCACCTCCTGCGCGGGATCTCCGCTGGTCAGCGCTCGTTCCAAGCGCGGCACCAGCGTCCATCGGTGCAGCGCTCCCAAACCCAGCATTCCAGCGAACAGGGCCAGTTTGAACAGCAGCAACTTCCCGTAGGTGCTCTGGAACAGGGCCGAAAACGACCACGCGGTGAGATCCCCGTAGTGCGCGATGCCGGACACGATGAGCGCACCAACGAAGATCGTTCCCAGCGTCGAAAAACCATGCAGAAAGTCATGCGTTGATCGCAGACGCCCGCTGCCGTTCGTCTCTTTGCCGCGCAGCAGCATGGCAAGGAACATCAGGACCGCTGCGATCCAGCCGCCTGCCGCGAGAAGATGGACGATGCCTGCAGCAAGCCGGACCGCGCCTGCCAAGCCCTCGCCAGCGGCGGCGTGGCCGTTCCATGCCAGCGAAGCGAGTGCGCCGCCCGCCAGCATCGCCCCCAGCGGGAAGGCGGTCTCCACCTTCCCGCGGCGACGATGCCATCCGAGCACGAACATCAGGGCGACCAGCAGCGCGCCTCTCGCCATGGCTGCCCGGCCCGCGGACGTCTCGAGCAGATACCAGCCAAGCGATGCGCGATCAACCTCGGCAAGCGGCATTCCCATGATGCCCGCGGTCTTGAAGACGACATCGAGCCCGGTGAGCACGAGACCGGCTACGGCACCCGCCAATAGAACGCCCATGAGTGACCACCCGGCCAAGGCGTCGGCGAGTGCCGATCGACGCGACCCGTACCAACCGAAGAGTGGAACCCCGAAAAGAACCATGATGACAAGGTATTCCAGGAATCTCAGTGCATAAGCCGACAGGTCGAACATTCGCGACTCCTCAGCGCACCGTGAAGCTGAAGCTGTCCGGCATGGGGTGGTTGTCACCACCGACGGCGCGGTATTCCACGGTATAGACGCCCGGAGTCAGCGGCTGGGGCAACTTGGCACGCAGGGTCTTACCGTTGTTGACGATCTCGGTCGTGAAATTCTCGATCGGCATGGTGGAACTGCCGTGCTTCATGAGCAACTTGAGACGCGACGCCCGCGGAATCAATGTTTCGTTGAACACGAGATCGATCTGGCCCGGCGAAGCCACCACCGCATTTGCCGCCGGTGTGGACTGCTGCAGCGCGGCGTGGGCGTGCGCGATCTGCAGGGAGAACTGCCCAGCCGCAATCGCGAGGACGAGCGCGAAGGAGCGAAGGACGTTTGATGATTTCATAGGGATAAATCCTCATTGCGAATGTGATGCAAAGCCCCGTTCGGCGCCGTGCTGTGTTGGATCCGACAAGCGTTAGGTGTCGGGCTGTCACCGAAACCACGGTTGGTCGGCTTTTGATATTTGAGATGAGGATCCCGCCGCTCAGGCGGGATCCTCGACGCGTCAAGCCGCCATGGCGCTGCAGCTTTCCGCGCAACGGCGACAAACTTCGGCGCAGCGCGCCATCTCCGGGTCGTTCATGGCGTCGCATGCTTCGGCGCACTGGCGGCAGATCTCCGCGCAGGCACTGCAAACCACCGAGTGAGCGCTGGCGCCACGCAACATGGCGTCGGCGCTGGTGGCGCAGATATCGGCACACGTCGCCAGCAGGGCGATGTGCTCCGGGGCTGCGTGGGCACCTCCTTTGCTCAGGCAATAGTTGATGGTCTCAAGGCAAATCGCGTGGCATTGCGTGCAGTTGTCGATGCACTCGTTCATGGCCTGAGACCGGTGGTCTTCGGAATGGTGAGTCATGTGGATCTCCTGCTTCATCGCGGACGAGAATCGGCGCGCCCGCAACACCGCCCCCTGTTGCTCTTGCGGATCAATGCTGTGCGAAGGGTTCGGTGGTTCCGTCGTGATGGACCAGCTCGACCGTATACGGCTGCTGGCGTCCTTCCGGGACCTCCATGCCCGGCGAACCGAGCGGCATTCCGGGCAGGACCAGGCCGCGTGCGTCCGGCTTTTCTTCGAGGAGGCGCTTGATGTCCTCGGCCGGGACATGGCCTTCGATGACGTATCCGTCGACCTCGGCCGTGTGGCAGGAGCCCTTTGCATAGGGGACACCCAGGCGCTCCTTGACCGGACCCAGGTCATCCATGTCATGCACATCCACGGTGAACCCCGCCTTCTTCACGTGGTCGATCCAGCTACCGCAGCACCCGCAGGTCGGGGTCTTGTGGACGGTCATGCGTGGCAGGGCGGCTGGAGTCGCGTCGGCTGTTTCCGGGACGACCTGTGCAGTGGGCGCGATGGTGGATTGCGCGGGTGTAGCCGCTTGGGTGCAGGCACCCAGGCCGGCGACCGCAAAAGCCGCCCACGCCAGTCGGTTCAATCTGCAGGTTTTCATTTCTGGTTCTCCGCTTAGCGCTTGGTCCGCGAAGACCAGTGGATGTGGGCGATCCGCCAACCGTCGGTGGTCTGCTTCAGCACCATGGTCTCGGTGCTCTGGACGGTCAGTGGCTTACCGTCTTTCTGGGCGTGCAGCTCGCTTTCGGTTCCGACCCATGCGAACTCACCAGCGGTGCGTGCACGCTGACGGAGCAGCTGGCGATGGGCGCCCTTGAGGAATGCCGCATCGCTGACTGCGTGATGACCCAGATATTCCTCGCGGCTGCGCTCGGCACCCCCGGACTCGAGGATGAGGACGTCGGCAGCGAGCAGGGCTTCGACCGTGGCCAGATCGCCGCTAGACAGGGCCCTGTTGAAACGCTCCGCTACGGCGACCGCGGCCTCTGCAGTGACTGGGACGTCGACGTCCGCAGATGCCGCGGCAGCGGGGTGATGTGCGTGCGGCTGTGTCGCCTGCGCCATTGCGGGGGACACGACGGCCAGTGCCAGTGCGAGGGTGAACGAGATTGCTGTTGCGTTCATTGCGTGGGCTCCAAGGAGATCAATGGGTGTGCGCATGGCCGTCATCGGCCACGGGCGTGTGTGGTGCAGGGTGCGACTCCACCTTGCCGTCGGGATGGCCGTGGCTCACCAACCCGACTTCCGTGTCGCTGGGTGTCGGGCCGTGGTGATCGTCGTCCACGCCCGGCGGGTGCGCATGCGGCATGGAGTTGTTGCCCGGCTCGAATAGGGCAGGGTGATCCTCGGCCTTTTCGTCGTCATGGTGGCCTTGCGTCTCGCCGCCGCCATGCGAATGACCATCACTGCTGGCCACCAACGCCTGGTAACCGGCCTTGTCCAGCGTGGGCAGCTTCTGCAGGAAGGCCGACATGTTCCAGATGAACTCATCGTCCATGCTGCCGCCCCACGCGGGCATGCCGCTGGCCTTGATGCCGTGCTTGATCACCCAGAACGCCTCAGCTGGAGCGACCGACTGTTTGCTTAGGTTCGGTGGCGCGGGGTACAGGCCCTTGCTCATCTCGGTGGCCGCCGCCTCTGGCGAAAGATGGCAGGTCACGCACATGGCGTTGTAGTTGCCCGCACCCTGGCGGATACGCTCAGGATCATCCAGGTTCGTGGGCACCTGAAGCTTGGCGGCGCGCACCTCAATGGAACGCTCGCGCGCCGTTTCAAGTAGCGCATACACCGGGCGACTATGCGGATCGTCGGCGGCCACGTTGTACACGCCCAGAGAGACCGTGGCAGTTGCCGCGACCGCAACCAATCCCACGCCGGCACCGAGCCATACCCACATCCTTTTGTTGGATTTCATTGTCAGTTCCCCTTAGAACCAGGTACGAAGGCCGATGACCAAGCGCGTGTCTTCAAAGGACTCGCCATGCTCGCGTCGCATGTCTGCGGTATTGCCAAACGCGCGCTCGTACACCACGCCGATGTAGGGAGCGAACTTTCGGGTGAACTCATAACGAAGTCGTAGCCCCGCCTCAGCGGTACTCAGACCCGAACCTATCCCGCGCAATGGATCGTTCTTGCCATAGGCGGTGACTTCCACCAGCGGCTGCAAGATCAGCCGGTTGGTTAGCAGCAATTCGTACTCGGCCTCGACATTGGCGGCAGTCTGGCCCCCTTCGCCGAGATAGGCTGTGGCGGACACTTCGAACTTCATCGGCGCCAAGCCCTGTACACCGATAGCGGCGAAGTTTTGAGATGCCCCAGGCTTGAAGTCATGACGCACACCGGCCACCACATCCCACCACGTGGAGATACTGCGGCCGTAGAGCACTTCCAGATCAGCCGACTCGGTCTGACCATCCGTGCGTTCGCCTTCACTGCGGAGCCAGACGCGATTGAGGTCCGTACCGATCCAAGCCTGGCCCTCCCAGCCCAGCCCGGTGCCCGGATCGGCATCCCAGGCTTCCAGGCGATTGAGCAGCACGTAGCTCTTGATCGAGTTGTCATGCACCGGATGCGCGTGTTCCGGCGCGATGGCCGCCTTGCGATCCGCGTCCGTCACCGCGGGTATCGGGGTGCGCGGCTGCGTTGGCACTGCAGGCCCGTGTCCCATCTGACTGTGGTCCATGCCCTGCATCGACTGTGTCTGCGCTTTGGGCGTTGCGGGCGTGCTCGGAGGCGCGCCGTGCCCCATCTTGGAATGGTCCATCCCCTGCATCGCAGGCGTGGCCGTACTAGAGGTGTCGGCTGCAGCGGGCTGTGCCATCTGACTGTGATCCATGCCCTGCATCGACTGCGCCTGTGCTGTGGGCGCCGCAGGTGTGCTCGCGGGCGAGACGTGCCCCATTTGCGAATGGTCCATGCCCTGCATGGCAGGCTCGGCTGCTTTAGCCTGCGGCGCGGCGTGGCCCATCGTCGCATGATCGATCGTCGCTTCGCTCGGCTTGGCCGGTGTTGCAGGCTTTTGGGCTGGCGCAGGTTTTGATGTCGGCGCCTGTTGTGCAGAGTGATCCTGAGTCTGGGTCTGCGCGCCCTGCTCCATCGGCATGGAGCCGTGCTGCATGGATTGGGCGCTGGCCGCATTGGCCAGGGCCAGCGAGATAGCCAGCGTCAGCGCAGTCAGGGTGGTATCGCGTCTATTGATGTTCATTCGTCGACCCTCACCGTGCGCATCATTCCGGCTTCCATGTGATAAAGCAGGTGGCAATGGAACGCCCAGCTGCCCAACGCATCGGCACGCACGCGATACGTGCGTCGGCTACCCGGCGGCATATCCACCGTGTGCTTGCGCACCATGAAGTTGCCGTTGTCGTCCTCCACGTCACTCCACATGCCGTGCAAATGGATGGGATGGGTCATCATCGTGTCGTTAACCAATACGATGCGCATACGCTCGCCGTAGTTCAGCCGCAGCGGCTTGACATCGGAGAACTTCTGACCGTTGAAGCCCCAGGAGAATTTCTCCATATGTCCGGTCAGATGCAGCTCGATCTCGCGACCGGGGTCGCGTCCGTCAGGGTCTTCAAAGGTGCTCTTGAGCATGGAATACGTCAGTACATGACGGCCGTTATCGCGCAGGCCATTACCCGGATCATCCAAGCGCGAACTCACGCTCATGGCCTGGTTGTCCAACAGGGGATTGTTGGTCTCGCTGGCAGGGTGTGATTGCATGCCCCCGTGCTGCATGCCTGCCATGGCACCATCGCCGGCGGCGGGCATCGCATGGCCTGCATGGGCCGAGGTCGCGTTACCGCTGGCAGGTGGGGTCATGCCAGGCATGCCCATGGCCGCACCACAGCCGCCTTCCATGCCCTTGCTGCCGCCAGACATATCCATCGATCCATGATCCATGCCCATGTCTGCCATCGTCAGCAGCGGCCGGGGATCCACAGACGGAACGGGCGCGCGTAATCCTTCGCGCACGGCGAGCGTGCCGCTGACGTAGCCGGTGCGACCGGAGTCTTGGGCAAAGATGGTGAATGCGTCCTGCCCGGAGGGCTCCACGATCACATCGAAGGTTTCTGCTACCGCGATGCGGAACTCGTCGACGGAAACCGGATGGACATACAAGCCATCTGCTGCCACCACGGTCATCTTTAGCCCCGGAATACGCACATCGAAGTACGTCATGGCAGAGCCATTGATGAAACGCAGGCGCACCTTCTCGCCACTGCGGAACAAACCGGTCCAGTTGCCCAGCGAGGTCGTGCCGTTCATCAGGTAGGTGTAGGTGTTGGCGTTGACGTCGGACAGATCCGTGGGCGTCATCCGCATCACGCCCCACATCTTGCGATCTTCCAACGTGGCCGACAGGCCGTTGCGCTTCACATCGCGCGCAAAATCGCCGACCGTGCGCTTGTAGTAATTGTCATGGCCCGGCATCTTCTTCAAACGATCGAACAGGGCCGTCGGGTCCAGGTCTGTCCAATCGCTCAGCATCACGACGTAGTCGCGATCGAAGCTGAAGGGCTCCGGCTCCAATGGGTCGATGATGATCGGGCCATAGAGCCCGGCTTGTTCCTGGAACCCCGAGTGGCTGTGGTACCAGTAGGTGCCGCCCTGATGCAGGGTGAACCGGTAGTGGTAGGTCTCACCACGTCCGATACCGTCAAAGCTCAGGCCCGGCACGCCGTCCATGTTGGCCGGCAAAATGATGCCGTGCCAATGGATGGAGGTGTCCGCGCCATGGAGGGAGTTAGCGGGCAATGCATTGGAGACACGCAGGTTGACCGTGGTGCCTTCCCGCCAACGCAGCAACGGCGCCGGAACGGACCCATTGACGGTGATCGCGGTGCGGGTCTTGCCGGTGAAGTTCATCGGCGTCTCGCCGATGGTTAGGTCAAACTCGGTGCCCGATAGTACGTTGGGTTGTCCCGGGCCCTTGAGCGCCCAACTGGCTTTGGGCCAGAAACCTAATCCTGCGACTGCGCCTCCCAAGGCCAAGCCCTGGACAAATCGCCGCCGCGAAGGTAGCAGCGGCGGTCCACCGTGTGGACCACGAAAATCATCATGCGACATGAAAATGCTCCAAGCGTCGTGTTGCCACCGGCGGGCGGTGGTACAGAGCGGGCGGCTGGCCTATAAATAGGCATGCAAGCCACACCAACGGCGCCATTGCGGCGCTTAGGGACGCTTAGCCGATCGGTGGTCGGATCAGATGAGGCAAGGCAGGTGCCGCATGCCCTAGGGGCAGCGGCATGACATCCAGGCCCAAGGCCAGTTGCACCGAAACATGCAGGCGCGCCGGAAGTGCGCTCGCGCACGCGTGTACGCAGGCGCACCGGCACGCAGAAGACTTGCAACAGTCGGGACCGGCATGGTCGCCATGCCCAGTGCCAGCCCTTTCAATCGAGGTGGCATCGGGATGATTCTCAGCACTGTGATGGGCGACGCAGTCTTCTTCGCCTTGCACCGCGGCAGCCACTTCGCTGGCCTGCGCTTCCATGGCCGGGTTCATACTGATCGACGCAAATGCCGACCACGCGCCGTTAAGCACGAGCATGACGATCAGGAGCAGTCGCAGTAGAAGTGAGGAGGCTGACACGGGCGACATTGTAAATCACTTTAGACAAGGCGCGTGTGTATCGGTCGTGAACAAAATCTCAAGTAGGCCTGAGATGCCGCCACTTGTCAGTCGCACTAGTCACGGCCACTGCAGCTCCCTCCAGGAGCGCCCAATGGGCGGGTTGAGGCGAAGGGTTGCCCATAGGGCTAGCGCTTGTTCGGTTTACTTCTCGGGTGTGGCCTCGATCAGCTTCACCAACTCCCGCTTCTGCTGCTTGCTTAGCGAGCCCCAGCGCAGGAGCAACTTGGCCAGCAGATCATCGTCGGTGTAAAGGAAGGCGGCGGGGATCCCCAACGCTTGGGCCAACCGCTCAGCAGTCTCCAGCTTGGGCTCGTGCTTGCCACGTTCGTACTGGTTGACTCGGGGGCTGGCCACGTAAGGATCCAGACCGGCCCGGATGCCCAACTCCTTCTGCGACAAACCCGTGTGCAGGCGGGCTTGTTGGAGGCGTCGAGCGAAGGTCGGTGTTGAGTCGACGGACAAAGTCACGCGC